>CAZHUU010000024.1:3676-42657 GCA_964535335.1 uncultured Mycobacterium sp. | reverse complement strand
ACCGGACCGTCATCACCGAGCAGGACCAGCACGGTGTCGCAGACGCCGATGCAGGCACCGTCGATGAACAGCCCCGTCGACGCCACGAACGAGGTCCGGCCGATCCGGCCCACCCCGGCGCCGGTGCGGATGACGGCGGGCCAGTGCGCCTCGGCGAGGAAGTGCACGGTGTTCTGCGAGGTCACCAGGCGCAGCCGGCGACGGCCGACGTCGTAGATGTCGGGGAACAGCGTGCGGTTCATCGACGCCCTGGCGTTCTCGTGCAGCGCCTCCAGCGCGAGGTTGTTGAGGTGGCCGTTGGCGTCCATATCGCCGTAGCGGGCCCCGATGTCGGCGATCACCGGGTACGAGTCCAGCCGCAGACGCATCTCGCTGGGGCGGTCCGCCGTGGTAGTCCAATCGGTCACAAGGAGCACAGCGTACTTACATTCCCGCTGAGCGCAGACATTCCCGGGCCCATGACGCCGGCGTAGATATTTCCGGGTGTCCGTGTTCGTAGACGTCACCCCCGACGGGGGACCCCGACCGGCGCCGGTGGACGCCCCGGCGGCCAGCCGGTGGCGGGGAGTGCTGACCCGCGCCGGTCTGCCGCTGTTGTCGCTGCTGGTGTTCTTCGGGGTATGGCAGCTGGCTGCCGCCAGCGAGATCTGGAACCAGACCTTCGTGCCGTACCCGAGCACCGTGTGGCGGGCATTCATCGACATCTCCACCACCCACGACGGTGTGCGCGGCTATGCCGGCTATCTGTTGTGGGAGCACCTCTACATGACGTTGCGGCGGGTGCTGGCCGGTGTGGTCGTCGGTGTCGCGATCGGAGTGGTGCTCGGCCTGCTGATGGGCACCATCCCCTGGGTCCGGAGCGTGCTGGAACCCTGGCTGACCTTCCTGCGCGCCCTGCCGCCGCTGGCCTACTTCTTCCTGCTCGTCATCTGGCTGGGAATCGACGAGGCCCCGAAGATCACCCTGCTCGCCCTGGCCGCCCTGCCGCCGGCCGCAGTCGCCACCACCGCCGCCGTGGTGGCGGTACCGGTCAGTCTGGTCGAGGCGGCCCGCGCCCTGGGAGCGTCGCGGCGAGACGTCGTCCGCGACATCGTCATCCCGTCCGCACTGCCGGAGACCTTCACCGGTATCCGGCTGGCCGTCGGCATGGCCTACTCGTCGGTGGTCGCCGCCGAACTGTTCAACGGCATCCCGGGCATCGGCGGGCTGGTCAAGGACGCCAGCAACTACAACAACACCCCCGTCGTGCTCGTCGGCATCTTCGCGATCGGCATCTCGGGTCTGGTGATCGACGGCCTGCTGCGCACGGTCGAACGCCGTGCCGTCCCCTGGAGAGGAAAAGCGTGAAACACACCAAACTCATCGCGGTGCTGACGGCCGTGGTCACCGCGATCGGGCTGGCCGGCTGCTCGGTCGATCGGGGCAAGTCGGACGCCGGCAAGCCCACCATCCGGATCGGCTACCAGACCTTCCCCAGCGGGGACCTGATCGTCAAGAACAACAAGTGGCTCGAAGAAGCCCTGCCGGACTACAACATCAAGTGGACGAAGTTCGACTCCGGCGCCGATGTCAACACCGCCTTCATCGCCAAGCAGCTCGACTTCGGTGCGCTGGGCTCCAGCCCGGTGGCCCGCGGCCTGTCGGCGCCGCTGAACATCCCCTACAGCGTCGCGTTCATCCTGGACGTGGCCGGCGACAACGAGGCACTGGTCGCCCGCAACGGCATCGGCATCACCTCGATCGCCGACCTGAAGGGTAAGCGGGTCGCCACCCCGTTCGCCTCCACCGCCCACTACAGCCTGCTGGCGGCGCTGGCCCAGAACAACCTGTCGCCCAACGACGTTCAACTGATCGATCTGCAGCCGCAGGCGATCCTGGCGGCGTGGCAGCGCGGCGATGTCGCGGCGGCCTACACCTGGCTGCCGACCCTCGACCAACTGCGCAAGGACGGCAAGGACCTGATCACCAGTCGCCAACTGGCCGCCGACGGCAAGCCCACGTTGGACCTCGCCGCGGTGTCCAACCGGTTCGCCGCCGAGCACCCCGAGGTCGTCGACATCTGGCGCAAGCAGCAGGCCCGTGCCCTGACCTCCATCAAGGATGATCCCGCCGCCGCGGCCAAGGCCATCGCGGCCGAGGTCGGGCTGAGCCCCGGCGATGTCGCCAACCAACTCAAGCAGGCCATCTTCCTGAGCCCGGCCCAGATCGCCTCACCGGAATGGCTTGGCAGCGAGGGTGATCCGGGCAACCTGGCGACCAGCCTGGAGAACGCGTCGCAGTTCCTCGCCGACCAGAAGCAGATACCCGCGCCCGCATCGTTGAAGACCTTCCAGGACGCCATCTACACCAGGGGGCTGCCCAATGTCATCACCCAGTGAGACCGTCGCGAACATCGGCGCCGTTGCGCCCGAATCGAATCCCGTCGAGGGCGTGCGGATCCGCCGGGTCGAGCACCGCTACGGCACGACGACCGCGCTGGGACCGGTGGATCTCGATGTCGCGCCGGGATCGTTCCTGGTTCTGGTCGGGGCATCGGGTTGCGGCAAGAGCACACTGTTGCGGTTGATCGCCGGATTCGAGTCGCCGACCGACGGCGAGGTACGGGTGGCCGGCCGTCCGCCGGTCCCCGGCCAGACGGCCGGGGTGGTGTTCCAGCAGCCTCGGTTGTTCCCGTGGCGCACCGTCGGCGGCAACATCGACCTGGCGCTGAAGTACGCCGGGGTTCCCCGTGACCAGCGTGCCGAACGACGCGAACAGCTGTTGGGCCGGGTCGGCCTGGAAAGCATTGCCGGGCGGCGAATCTGGGAGATCAGCGGTGGCCAGCAGCAGCGGGTCGCGATCGCCAGGGCGTTGGCCTCCGAGCGACCGGAGACCTCACTGCTGTTGCTCGACGAGCCCTTCGCGGCACTGGACGCGCTGACCCGTGAACGGCTGCAGGAGGACGTCCGCCAGGTCAGCGCCGAGTCGGGCCGCACCACGGTGTTCGTCACCCACAGCGCCGACGAGGCGGCCTTCCTCGGTTCGCGCATCGTGGTGCTGACCCGCAGGCCCGGGCAGATCGCGCTGGACCTGCCCGTCGACCTGCCCCGCACCGGCGTCGACCCGGACGAGTTGCGGCGCTCGACGGAATACACCCGCCTGCGCTCGGAGGTCGGCAAGGCGGTGAAAGCCGCAGCGGCTTAGCGGGATTCGGCGGCGTGACGCCAGCTGACCAGGGCGGCCGTCGCGACCATTACCACGGCCGCACCCGGCAGCGGGTAGGGCAGCAGTGCGGTGGCGAGCAGGACGAGTGCCAGCACCGCTGTCCCGACCGCCTGGACGGCGTCGCGGCGCAACGAGTCCAGCGCGAGCCAGGTCGCAACGACGAACACCGCGAGGGGGATGGTCAGCGTCAGCCCGGCCACCGTGTGGGGCAGGTGACTCTCATGCAGGCGCATCGCGACCGCCACCTCCACCCCGGCCGAGAACGCCGCCGCCGCGGCGAAGATGAAGTAATGCAGGTAGCCCCAGAAATACGCCCGCGCCTTGGAGACCGTCTGGTCGTGCTGCGGGCGGTCGAAATATATCCACCACATCGACGCCACGATCGTCAGTGAGCAGGCCGCGATGATGATCAGCCCGGTGCGCTCGTGGCTGTCGGACAGGCTGCCGATGATCGAGTTCGCCACCGCCAGAATCGATTCGCCGAGCACGATCAGCGTGAACAGCCCGTAGCGCTCGGCGATGTGATGGTGATGGAAGGCAAGGCCGCGGCGACGCTCGGCGAGCGGCGACACCGACAGGTCCACCGCGGCCAGGACCACGAAAAGCCACAGCGGACCGCCGAACACCGACCAGGCCACCCACAGCGACTGCACCACGACGATGCCGACGGCGTAGCGGATGCAGGTGCCCCGGTACCGGGGGTCGCTGATGGCGGCGCGGATCCACTGCGCGGCCATCGCGACCCGCATGATCACGTAGCCGATGACGATGGCCCGAAAGTCACTCTCCAGCATCGCGCGCTGCGCCCCGGCGGCGATGGTCAGGGCTCCCGCCATCCCGACGAACGTCGTCAGCCGGTAAAGCCAGTCATCGGTGTCGAAGGCACTGGCGAACCAGCTGAAGTTGATCCAGGCGTTGAAGATCGCGAAGAACACCATCGCGTAGGCCACCAGGCCGTGGGCGAAGTGCTGGCTCTCCCAGAGGTGATGAAGGGCGCCGGAGGCCTGTGATACGGCGACGACGAAGACCAGGTCGAACAGGAGCTCCAGCGAGCTCGCGGCGCGGTGCGGTTCCTCGGGATCGCGGGCGAGCATCGCCCGCAGGCCGGCCGGCAACGGCGACGGAGGGAACGCGGTGTCGGCTAGACCGGGGGATAGGCGGGCGGTGGGTAGACCCCGCGCAGCGCCCACGGCAGCCAGCTGAAGAAGTACTCGACCTCGTCAGTCGCGTCGTAATCCGGATTCGGATCCATGTCTGTCCTTCCAGGCCTGCTTCTAGCGGGGAGTCTAGCCCCGCCGGCACGCGCCGCAACGCTGATCACGGGCATTGCCTAAACTGTCCAACCAGTTGATAGAGAGCCGGCTGGAGTCGGAGTAGACGAGCGAGGACATCATGCCACCCGAGAACGGGATGACCCGGCGCGAAGAGCTGCTGACCGTTGCCACCAAGCTGTTCGCCGCCCGGGGCTATCACGGCACCCGGATGGACGACGTCGCCGACGTCGTGGGCCTGAACAAGGCGACGGTCTACCACTATTACGCCAGCAAGTCGCTGATCCTGTTCGACATCTACCAGCGCGCGGCGCAGCGCACGCTGGCCGCGGTGCACGACGACCCGTCCTGGACCGCCCGCGAGGCGCTCTACCAGTACACGGTGCGGCTGCTGACCAACATCGCCAAGGATCCCGAGGGCGCCGCGGTCTACTTCCAGGAGCAGCCCTACATCTCGGAGTGGTTCACCGAGGAGCAGGTCGCCGAGGTCCGCGAGAAGGAGACCCAGGTCTACGAGCACGTCACTGGCCTGATCGACCGCGGCATCGCCAGCGGCGAGTTCTTCGAGTGCGACTCGCATGTGGTGGCGCTGGGCTACATCGGCATGACCCTGGGCGCCTACCGCTGGCTGCGGCCGGACGGGCGGCGCAGTGCCCAGGAGATCGCCGCCGAGTTCAGCACCGCGCTGCTGCGCGGCCTGATCCGCGATGACCAGACCCGCGTCGAATCACCGTTGGGCGGCGCGGCCGACACCAAGGCGCACGCCTGACGGTCGTCCGCGCGAGGACGAGGACGGCCGTCCGGCCCTCGATATGATCGGTCGATGCCGCTCGTCTCCAAAACGCTCGAGGTCGACGCCGATGCGCGGACGATCTTGGACATCGTCGCCGACTTCGAGGCGTATCCCCAGTGGAACGACGAGGTCAAGGCCCTCTGCATCCTGGCGCGCTACGACGACGGCCGGCCCAGCCAGCTGCGGATCGACACCCTGATCCAAGGCCACGAGAGCACCTTCATCCAGGCGGTGTACTACCCGGGTGACAACCAGATCCAGACGGTGCTGCAGCAGGGTGACATCTTCACCGCGCAGAACCAGCTGTTCTCGGTGGTCGGCATGGGCGCGGCCAGCCTGCTGACGGTGGACCTCGAGGTCGAGACCTCGATGGCGGTGCCCGGCATGATGGTCAAGAAGCTGGCCAACGATGTGCTCGAGCACCTGGCGAACAACCTCAAGGCCCGCGCCGAGCAACTCGGCGCCACCTCCTAGCCGATTCGAGGCCGGCGGGCCGTCAGCGCCACATCCCGTTGCGCTCCAGCTGTTCGATCAGCCGTTGCGCGCCGTCGGCGAACTCCTCGTCGACGATCCGCATCACGGTCTCGCGGTCGCGGCGGCGCAGTGCGTCGATGAGCCGGCGGTGGCTGTCCACCGTGGTGTGCCCCCAGGAGATGTCGGTGACATAGATCAGCGGGGGCATGTAGCGCGCGACATGCAGCAGGAACC
This sequence comes from uncultured Mycobacterium sp., assembly GCA_964535335.1. Lineage (GTDB taxonomy): Bacteria > Actinomycetota > Actinomycetes > Mycobacteriales > Mycobacteriaceae > Mycobacterium. The sequence goes on along the minus strand of CAZHUU010000024.1, from coordinate 36,681 downwards.
ACGACAGCTTCACCCGGCCGGTGGACCGGTTGAACAGCCGGTGGAAGCCGAACTCGGCGGCGGTGATGGTGGCCGGGTCGCCGTCGACGATGGCCCGGGCCAGCTCGTCGTTGGCGGCCTCCAGTTCGTCGATCTGCGTGTCCGACAGCCGCTCGACGGCGGAGGCGGCGAGCTCCTTGGCCATCGTGGCCTGCAGCCAGTAGATGTCGGCGATGTCCTGCCTGCTCATCGGCACCACGACGTAGCCGCGCCGTGGCTCGAGTTGCACCATGCCCTCGCCGCGCAGCGTCAGCAGCGCCTCGCGCACCGGGGTGATGCTGACGCCGAGTTGGGCCGCGGTGTCGTCGAGCCGGATGAATGTTCCGGGCCGCAGCGTGCCGGTCATGATCGCCTCGCGCAGGTGCTGGGCCACATCGTCGGACAGCTGCGAGCGGCGACGCGCCCGGGCCCCCGCGGCCCGTGTGGAAGCCGGTGCGTTCACGTGACCTCCGCGGACTTGTGTGGCTGACGGCAAGGCAATAGTGTGACCCAGGCGACACCAGATTTGATCAAATATAACGAGACCCGGGTCGCACGGTGTCGAGTTCACACAAGCTTCATTCGCGCGATGTCACGGCGGCGGACGGAACAGAGGACGAGGTGACCGCACAGCTCAGCACGGCGACCGAGCAGCCCTTTCTGTCCCGTCGCCAGAACTGGAGCAACCAGCTCGCCCGCCACGGGCTGATGCAACCCGGCGCGACCGCGATCCGCTTCATGGGGCGCACCACGATGTGGGCGGAGTTCGACCACCGGGTGACCAGGCTGGCCGGCGCGTTGCACCGGCGCGGCGTGCGCAGCGGCGACCGCGTGATGGTTCTCATGCTCAACCGGCCGGAGTTCGTCGAGGCCACCCTGGCCGCCAACCGGATCGGGGCGATCGCGGTGCCGGTGAACTTCCGGCTGACCCCGCCCGAGCTGGCGTTCCTCGTCGAGGACTGCCAGGCCGTCGTGCTGGTCACCGAGCCGGTGCTGGCCGCCGTCGCGACCGCCGTCCGCGACATCACACCCACCCTGTCGACGATCATCGTCGCCGGCGCACCCACCGACGGACAGGTGCTGGGCTACGAGGATCTGGTGACCGAGGACGGGGACCCCGCCCCGCCGGTCGACATCCCCAATGACAACCCGGCGCTGATCATGTACACCTCGGGCACCACCGGCCACCCCAAGGGTGCGGTGCTCACCCACGCCAACCTCGCCGCCCAGGCGATGACCGCGATGTACACCACCGGACCCGACATCAACAATGATGTGGGCTTCATCGGCGTCCCGCTGTTCCACATCGCCGGCATCGGCAACATGCTGGGCGGGCTGCTGCTGGGCACCCCGACCGTCATCCACCCACTGGGTGGCTTCGACCCGGGTGAACTGCTCGACGTCCTGGAGGCCGAGCGGGTCACCGGCATCTTCCTGGTACCCGCGCAATGGCAGGCGGTGTGCGCCGCGCAGCAGGCCAAGCCGCGCGACATCCGGCTCCGGGCGCTGTCCTGGGGCGCGGCACCGGCCACCGACGCGCTGCTGCGGCAGATGTCCGAGACGTTCCCGAGCAGCAAGATCCTGGCGGCGTTCGGGCAGACCGAGATGTCGCCGGTGACCTGCATGCTGCTCGGTGAGGACGCGATCCGGAAACGTGGCTCGGTCGGCAAGGTGATCCCCACCGTCGCCGCGCGGGTGGTCGACGAGAACATGAACGACGTCCCGGTGGGCGAGGTCGGAGAGATCGTCTACCGGGCGCCGACCCTGATGGCCGGCTACTGGAACAACGAGCGCGCCACCGCCGAGGCCTTCGCCGGCGGCTGGTTCCACTCCGGGGACCTGGTCCGGATGGACGACGAGGGCTACGTCTGGGTCGTCGACCGCAAGAAGGACATGATCATCTCCGGCGGCGAGAACATCTACTGCGCCGAGGTGGAGAACGTCCTGGCCGATCATCCGGCGATCGTCGAGGTGGCGGTGATCGGCCGGGCCCATCCGAAGTGGGGTGAGGTCCCGGTGGCGGTGGCCGCGATCTCCGGGGACGGGCTGCTGCTGGAACACCTCGAGGAGTTCCTCAACGAGCGACTGGCGCGCTACAAACACCCCAAGGGGCTCGAAATCGTGGACGCGCTGCCCCGAAACCCGGCCGGCAAAGTTCTCAAGACCGAGTTGCGGCTACGATTCAGCGCGGCCGGGCAAGCCGGACACCACCCTGAAAACCCCTCGGCCTCAGCCGGATCCGAATAGGCGACCAAAGATGCAACCGGGCGGAAAAATGACGGAAACGCAGGCTGGGGGTTAATAGTGCGGATGCGGTGCACGGCCCGTCGGCCATCGGGTACATTCCTGTGGTCCGCCTTACTACCGAGCGGTAAGGAGACGGCGCTCACAAGCAACGGGTCGGGGCAAGGAGGGTTCGTGCCGGACGGTTTCTCGTTGCGTCGCGGTGATCGCGCCCAGTTGGTGTCGCGATGACGGCCGCTACCGGAGTTGGCGGCCTGATACGGGCCCGCATGCAGGGGCCGCTGAATGCTGTAGGCGGCTTCTTTCAGATGTGCGTGCTGGTGGCCAAGGCCACCACGAAGTGGCCCTTCGAGTGGCGCGAGTTCATCATCCAGGCCTGGTTCCAGTTTCGGGTGACCTTCCTGCCGACCATCGCCGTGGCGGTCCCCAACACGATCCTGATCATCTTCACCATCAACATCCTGCTGGTGGAGTTCGGTGCCGCCGACGTCTCCGGCGCGGGCGCCGCCCTGGCCGCCGTGACGCAGCTCGGCCCCATCGTGACGGTGCTCGTGGTGGCCGGCGCCGGCTCGACGGCCATCTGCGCCGACCTGGGCGCGCGCACCATCCGCGAGGAGATCGACGCGCTCGAGGTGCTCGGCATCGACCCGATCCACCGTCTGGTGCTGCCCCGGGTGGTGGCCTCGACGTTCGTGGCCGTCCTGCTCAACGGTGCGGTGATCACGATCGGCCTGGTCGGTGGCTTCATCTTCGGCGTCTTCATGCAGAACATCTCCGCAGGCGCCTACGTCTCCACTCTCACGCTGGTCACCGGCCTGCCCGAGGTGATCATCTCGATCATCAAGGCGCTGACATTCGGGCTCATCGCCGGTCTGGTCGGCTGCTACCGCGGGTTGACGGTGTCCGGTGGCGCGAAGGGCCTCGGCACCGCCGTGAATGAGACGCTGGTGCTCTCGGTTGTGGCATTGTTCGCCGTGAACGTGGTCCTCACGACCATCGGTGTTCGATTCGGAACGGGGCGGTGAGATGACGAGTTCAACCGTTCTTCGCAGTCGCTACCCTCGGACGTACGCGACGGCCTCCAAGCTCGCCGGCTGGCCGGCGCGGTTCGTCGACGGCGTCGGACAGGTGGCCTGGTTCACCGTCACCGCGATCGGGCAGATCCCGCACGCCCTGCGCTACTACCGGCGGGCCACCCTGCGGCTGATCGCCGAGATCGGCATGGGCACCGGTGCCATGGCCGTGGCCGGTGGCACCGTGGCGATCGTCGGCTTCGTCACGCTGTCGGGTGGATCCCTGATCGCCATCCAGGGCTACGCATCGCTGGGCAACATCGGCGTGGAGGCGTTCACCGGCTTCGTCGCCGCCCTGGTCAACGTCCGCGTCGTCGCGCCGCTGGTCTCCGGCCACGCGCTGGCCGCCACCGTCGGTGCCGGCGCCACCGCGGAACTGGGCGCCATGCGGATCAGCGAGGAGATCGACGCGCTCGAGGTGATGGGCATCAAGTCCATCAGCTACCTGGTGTCGACGCGCATCCTGGCCGGCATCACGGTGATCATCCCGCTGTACGCGATGGCGCTGATCCTGTCTTTCCTGGCCGCACAGCTCACGACGACCGTGTTCTACGGCCAGTCGACCGGCACCTACGAGCACTACTTCCGCACGTTCCTGCGGCCCGACGACGTGTTCTGGTCCTTCGTTGTCGCGATCCTGATCGCCATCTTCGTGATGATCAACCACTGCTACTTCGGCTACAACGCCAGCGGCGGTCCGGTGGGCGTCGGCGAGGCGGTCGGCGTCTCCATGCGCGCCTCGCTGGTCGCGGTCGCGATGCTCGTCCTGTTGGCCTCGTTGGCGCTCTACGGCACCGACCCGAACTTCAACCTGACGGTGTAGCCGTGGCGGCGAAGATGAACGACCTTCGGACCCCACCGATCAAGCTGGCGGGGGCGATCCTGCTGGTGATCGCCGCCCTCGTGCTGACCCTGGTCTATCTGCAGTTCCGCGGCTCGCTGACACCCAAGACCCGGCTCACGATGGTCTCCAGCCGGGCCGGCCTGGTCATGGATCCCGGGGCGAAGGTGACGTTCAACGGCGTCGAGATCGGTCACGTCGCCGACGTCGTGTCGATCACCCGTAACGGCAAGCAGATGGCCCAGCTGGACCTCGATGTCAAGCCTCACTACGTCGACCTGATCCCGTCCAACGTCGACGCCAGCATCAAGGCGAGCACCGTCTTCGGCAACAAGTACGTCTCGTTCACCAGCCCGAAGAACCCCACCAAGGCCCGCATCTCGTCGTCGGATGTCATCGACGCCTCCGGCGTCACCACGGAGTTCAACACCCTGTTCGAGACGCTGACGAACATCTCGGAGAAGGTGGACCCGGTCAAGCTGAACCTGACCCTGAGCGCCGCCGCCGAGTCGCTGTCCGGCCTGGGCAGCAAGTTCGGCCAGGCGATCGTCAACGGCAACTCGATCCTCGACGAGCTCAACCCGCTGATGCCGCAGTTGCGCAAGGACACCCAGTCCCTGAGCGCACTGGCCGACGTCTACGTCAAGGCCAGCCCCGACTTCTGGGGCTCGCTGGACAACGCGGTGACCACCGCACGCACCCTCAACGACCGGCGCGGCGACCTGGACGCTGCGCTGCTGGCCGCCGCGGGTTTCGGTAACACCGCCGGCGACGTGTTCGAGCGCGGCGAACCCTATTTCGTGCGCGGCCAGGCCGATTTGATCCCCACCGCCGCGGTGCTGGACAAGTACAGCCCGCAGTTCTTCTGCCAGCTGCGCAACGAGGCCGAGGCGCTGCAGCTGGCCAATGCCTCCTTCGGCGGCAACGGTTACTCGCTGGATACCGTCACCGAGTTCCTCGGTGCCCCCAACCCCTACATCTATCCGGACAACCTGCCCCGGGTGAACGCGAAGGGCGGTCCGGGCGGCGCTCCGGGTTGCTGGCAGCGTATCGACCGCAACTTCTGGCCGGCGCCGCATCTGGTGATGGACAACGGTGCGTCTCTTGCGCCGTACAACCACTTCGAACTGGGCCAACCGATCCTCAACGAGTACGTCTGGGGCCGGCAAATCGGGGAGTACACGATCAACCCATGAAACTCACCGGTACCGCAATCAAACTCGGCGCGTTCTCATTCGTGCTGCTGTTGTTCACGGCGATCATCATCATCGTGTTCGGCCAGATCCGGTTCGACCGGACGACGGCCTACACCGCAGAGTTCAGCAGCGCCAGCGGATTACGGCCCGGACAGTTCGTCCGGGCGGGCGGCGTCGAGGTCGGCAAGGTGTCCAAGCTGCAGCTGATGGACGACGGCCGTCGGGTGCTGGTGACGCTCAACGTCGACAAGACCCTGCCGCTCTACCAGTCGACCACCGCGACCATCCGCTACCAGGATCTGATCGGCAACCGCTACGTCAACCTCGAGCGCGGCACCGGTGAGGGCGCCGACCGGGTGCTGCCGGCCGGGGGATTCATCCCGATGTCGCGCACCCAGCCCGCGCTCGACCTCGACGCGCTGATCGGCGGGTTCAAGCCGCTGTTCAAGGCGCTCGATCCGGAGAAGGTCAACAACATCGCGTCGTCCCTGGTGACCGTGTTCCAAGGCCAGGGCGGCACGATCAACGACATCCTCGACCAGACCGCGCAGCTGACCTCCGCGCTTGCCGACCGCGATCAGGCCATCGGCCAGGTGATCACCAACCTGAACACCGTGCTGGCCACGACCGTCAAGCATCAGAAGGAGTTCGACCAGACGGTCAACAACTTCGAGATCCTGATCACCGGGCTGAAGAACCGCGCCGACCCGTTGGCCGCGGCGACCGCCGACATCAGCAACGCCACCGGTACGCTCGGCGACCTGCTGCGCGACGACCGCCCGCTGCTCAAGGACACCATCGGCTATCTCGAGACCATCCAGCAGCCGCTGGCCGACGGCCGGGACCGGCTGGACGACCTGCTGACCCGGCTGCCGCAGGCGATCAAGATGATCGGCCGCGCCGGCGGCATCTACGGTGACTTCTTCAACTTCTATCTGTGCGACATCAACCTGAAGCTCAACGGCCTGCAGCCGGGCGGCCCGGTGCGCACCGTCAAGATCACGCAGCAACCGACGGGTAGGTGCACGCCGCAATGAGGACCTTGGAGGGTTCCAACCGCATCCGCAACGGGCTGGCCGGCATCGTGATCGTGCTGCTCGTGATCGGCGTGGGCCAGAGCTTCGCCAGCGTTCCGATGCTGTTCGCCACGCCCACCTACTACGGCGAGTTCAAGGACTCGGCGGGCATCAACCCGGGCGACAAGGTGCGCATCGCCGGCATGGACGTCGGCCTGGTGCGCTCGCTGAAGATCGACGGCGACAAGGTCGAGGTCGGATTCGGACTGGGCGGCCATCAGATCGGCACGGACAGCCACCTGGGCATCCGCACCGAGACGATCCTCGGCAAGCGGGTGCTCGAGATCGAACCGCGCGGCTCGAAGATCCTGCGCCCCGACGGGGTGCTGCCGGTGGGTCAGACCACCACGCCGTATCAGATCTACGACGCCGTCTTCGATTTCACCAAGGCCGCCCAGGGCTGGGACATCGACACGGTCAAGCGGTCGCTGAATGTGTTGTCCGAGACCGTCGACCAGACCTACCCGCACCTCAGCGCGGCGCTGGACGGAGTGGCCCGGTTCTCCGACACCATCGGTAAGCGCGATGAGCAGTTCAAGCAACTACTGGCCAACGCCAACCAGGTGGCCAGCGTGCTGGGGAACCGCAGCGAGCAGATCAACCGGCTGCTGCTCAACGCCCAGACGCTTCTGCACGCGGTGAACCAACGCTCGCAGGCGATCGACTATCTGCTGCAGAACGTCTCGCTGGTGTCGCAGCAGTTCGCCGGCTTCATCGACGACAACCCGAACCTCAATCACGTTCTGCAGCAACTGAATGTGGTGAGCGACGAACTGGTCAAGCACAAGATGGACCTCGCCGACGTGTTGACCACGGCCGCCAAGTTCATGGGCGCCCTGGCTGAGGCCATCGGGTCGGGTCCGTACTTCAAGACGCTCGTGGTGAACCTGATCCCGTACCAGATCCTGCAGCCGTGGGTCGACGCCGCCTTCAAGAAGCGCGGCATCGATCCCGAGGAGTTCTGGCGCAACGCCGGCCTGCCGGCCTTCCGGTTCCCCGACCCGAACGGGCAGCGCCAGCCCAACGGTGCGCCGCCGCCCGCGCCGACGGTGCTCGAGGGCACCCCGGAGCATCCCGGACCGGGTGTGCTGAAGGGCTCGCCGTGCTCCTACACGCCACCGGCCGACGGTCTGCCGTCGCCGGGTAACCCGCTGCCGTGCGCCGCGCTGGACCAGGGCCCCTACGGTCCGGTCCCGGGTGGCTTCGGCCCGCCCGACGTGGTGAACGCGCCGTTCAACCCGGCCGCGGTCGGCGGACCCGGAGCCCCCAGCGCCGCCTTCCCGGGTGAGATGTCGCCCGAGGTGACCGGCGTGCCCGCGCCGCCGTTGGCGCCCGGTCCGCCCGGTGCCCGCACCGTCCCGGTCGGGCCGCTGCCCGGACCGGCCACCGATATCCCCGGAATCGCCCCGCTGCCACCGGCTTTCGTCGGCCCGATACCGCCGGCGGGTCCCGGCCCGCAGGTGCCACCGGTCGGTGCGCTCGCTCCCGTCGATACGCAGGGAGGCTGATCGATGTCGAATGTCTTGAATCGGATGCGGCTCTCGGGCCTGTCCCGCGCCTCGGTGGTGATCGGGACGGTGGTGGTGATCCTCGGGATCGTCGCGGCCTTCGTCGGCTATCAGCTGTACCAGAAGCTGACCACCAACACGGTCGTCGCCTATTTCAGCAACGCGCTCGCCCTGTACCCGGGTGACCGCGTGCAGATCATGGGCGTTCAGGTCGGCAACATCGAGAAGATCGAGCCGGCCGGCGACAAGATGAAGGTCACCTTCCACTACTCCAACAAGTACAAGGTGCCCGCGGACGCCACCGCGACGATCCTCAACCCGAGCCTGGTCGCCTCCCGCGTCATCCAATTGGGCCCGCCCTACGCCGGCGGTCCGGTGCTCGCCGACAACGCCGTGATTCCGATGGAGCGCACCCAGATTCCGATGGAGTGGGACGACCTGCGCAACCAGCTCTCCGACATCATCACGAAGCTGGGCCCCACACCGGAACAGCCCAAGGGTCCCTTCGGTGACGCGCTGGAGTCCTTCGCCAATGGCCTGGACGGCAAGGGCAAGCAGATCAACACGACGCTGACCGCGCTGTCGAACGCGGTGACCGCGCTCAACGAGGGCCGCGGCGACTTCTTCGCGGTGACCAAGAGCCTCGCGCTGTTCGTCAACGCGCTGCACAACAGCGATCAGCAGTTCGTCGCGCTGAACAACGACCTGGCCACCTTCACCAACTCGTTCACCAACTCCGACCAGGAACTGGCCAACGCGCTCAAGGACATCAACACCCTGCTGACCACGGCGCGCAAGTTCGTCGACGACAATGGATCGCTGCTGAGCAAGGACATCAACAACCTCGCCGATGTCACCAACGCGATCCTGCAGCCCGAGCCGCGCAACGGCCTGGAGACGGTGCTGCACGTCTACCCGAACCTGAGCGCGAACTTCCAGAACATCTACCACCCCACCCACGGCGCCCTGGTGTCCGTGCCGACGGTGGCCAGCTTCGCCAACCCGATGCAGTTCCTGTGCAGCGCGATTCAGGCCGGCAGCCGGCTGGGCTACCAGGATTCCGCGGAGTTGTGCGCGGAGTACCTGGCGCCGATCCTGGACGCCATCAAGTTCAACTTCCCGCCGTTCGGCGTGAACCAGTTCTCGACCGCCGAGACGCTGCCCAAGTACGTCGCCTACTCCGAGCCGCGGCTGCAGCCGCCGTCCGGGTGGAAGGACACCACGGTGCCCGGCATCTGGGCGCGGGACACGCTGTTCTCGCACGGCAACTCCTCGTTCATGCCGTGGCGGTCCGGAGTGGGAGAGCCGGACTGGATCGTGGCGCCCGGTATGCAGGGCGTCGACGTGTCGACCTTCACCGCCAATATGCTGACCCCGGAGTCGCTCGCCGAGCTGTACGGCGGACCCGACCGGGTGTCCACCCCGCCGCCCGGGCTGCCCGGCGCCGGACCGCCGAACTCCTATGACCAGTCGAATCCGCTTCCGCCGCCGTGGTATCCGGGGGCCCCGCCGCCACCGGCGCCTGCGCCCGGCGTGATTCCCGGTCCGCTGCCGGTGTCACAGCAGATCAACGGTGGAGCGCCCGCACCCGCACCGGCCGCCCCGGGCCCGGCGTTGCCCGCTGAGATGGGAACCGGCCAGTGAGCGCCGCGGGGAAGACCATGCGGCGGTTCGGTCGGCGCGGTGTGGTGCTGCTGGTCACCGCGCTGGTGCTCACCTCCTGCGGGTGGCGCGGTATCGCCAACGTGCCGATGCCGGTCGGACCCGGCACCGGCCGGGACAAGATGACCGTCTACGTCCAGATGCCGGATACGTTGGCGCTCAACGTCAACAGCCGGGTCCGGGTCGCCGACGTCTACGTCGGCAACGTCAGCGCGATCGAGCTGAAGAACTGGATTCCCACGCTCACCCTGAATCTCGAGCCCGGAATCAAGTTGCCCGCCAACGCGACTGCGAAGATCGGCCAGACCAGCCTGCTGGGAACCCAGCATGTCGAGCTGGCGCCACCGGCGAATCCGTCTTCGGAACCGCTGCGCAACGGGGCCACCATTCCGCTGAAGAATGCCTCGGCATGGCCCACCACCGAGCGCACACTGGCGAGCATCGCCACCGTGCTGCGCGGCGGCGGCATCCCGAACCTGGAAGTGGTGCAGACCGAGGTCAACAACATCCTGTCCGGCAACGCCGAGCAGATTCGTGACTTCCTGGGCAAGCTGAACACGTTCACCGATCAGCTCAACCAGCAGCGCGAGGACCTCACCCGGGCCATCGACTCGACGAACGAGCTGCTGAACATCATCGCCGCCCGCAACAACACACTCGACCGGGTGCTGACCGAATTCCCGCCGCTGATCCAGTATTTCGCGGATGCCCGGGACCGGTTCACCGGCGCGGTGGAGGCGCTCGGCCGGTTCAGTCGCGTCACCGACCAGGCGCTGTCGCAGTCGCGGGAGAACTTCGACACCAACCTGCAACTGCTGCAGCGGCCGGCCAAGCAGTTCGCCCGGGGCGCGCCATACCTGATCGACTCGCTCAAGCTGGTCCTCACGGCGCCGTACCCGATCGACAATGTGCCGAAGGTGATCCGGGGCGACTACATCAACACCTCGGCGACGTTCGACCTCACGCTGAGTTCGCTCGACAACGCGTTCCTGACCGGTACCGGAGTGTCCGGCATGCTGCGCGCGCTCGAGCAGTCGTGGGGCCGCGATCCGGCCACGATGATCCCGGACGTGCGGTTCACCCCGCATCCGAACTCGACCGAGGGCGGACCGTTCGTGGAGCGAGGCGAGTGAGGGTGACGATCCAATGCTGACCCGCTTCATCCGTACCCAGTTGATCGTGTTCGCGGTCCTGACCGTGATCGCGCTGGTGGTGCTCGGCTGGTACTTCCTGCGCCTGCCCACCCTGGCCGGCGTCGGCCAGTACACCCTCAAGGCGGACCTGCCGTCCTCGGGTGGTTTGTACCGCACGGCCAACGTCACCTACCGCGGTGTCACGATCGGCCGGGTCACCGACGTGGAACCGACCGAAAACGGTGTCCGGGCCACGATGAGCATCGGCGACCAGTTCAAGATCCCGGTCAACACCGTCGCCAACGTCCACTCGGTGTCGGCGGTCGGTGAGCAGTACCTGGACCTGGTGTCCGACGGCAATCCGGGCAAGTACCTCGCCGACGGCCAGACCATCGCCAAGGGCACCGTGCCACGTGAGATCGGTCCGGCCCTGGACGCCGCCAACAAGGGACTCGCGGCGCTGCCTGCCGACAAGATCCCGGTGCTGCTCAACGAAACAGCCTTGGCGCTGGGTGGTTTGGGCCCGTCGCTGCAACGGTTGGTCGACGGCTCCCAGGCGATCGTCGGTGATTTGAAGACGAACATCACCGACATCAACGACATCATCAACAACTCGGCCCCGATCCTGGACAGCCAGGTGAACTCCGGTGACGCCATCCAACGCTGGGCGGCCAACCTGAACACCCTGACGCAGCAGAGCGCTGCCCAGGACGCCGCCCTGCGCAGCGGGCTGGCGCAGGCCGCGCCGACGGCCGATGCCGTCACCGCGGTGTTCAGCGATGTCCGCGAGGCGCTGCCGCAGACGCTGGCGAACCTCGAGATCGTCCTCGACATGCTCAAGCGCTACAACAAGGGCGTCGAGCAGTCGCTGGTGATGCTCCCGCAGGGTGCGTCGATCGCCGAGGCGGTGTCGGCCCCGTACAAGAACCAGGCGGCGCTGGACTTCGCCCTGACGATCAACCAGCCGCCGCCGTGCCTGACCGGCTTCCTGCCGGCCAGTGAGTGGCGTGCGCCGGCCGACACCAGCATGGCGCCGGTGCCCGACGGGCTCTACTGCAAGATCCCCAAGGACACCCCTGCCAACGTGGTCCGCGGTGCGCGCAACCTCCCCTGCGCCGACGTGCCCAACAAGCGGGCGGCAACGCCGGCCGAGTGCCGCAGCAACGAGCCCTACACCCCGCTGGGCAGCAACCCGTGGTACGGCGATCCCAACCAGATCGTCCAGTGCCCGGCGCCCGCCGCCCGGTGTAACCAGCCGCCCAAGCCCGGTTTCGTCATACCGGCGCCGTCGATCAACAACGGGATGAACCCGCTGCCGGCCAACCTGTTGCCCCCGCCGGCCCCGGTCACGAGTGACCCACTCAGCCCTCCGGGGACCGGCACTGTGCAGTGCAACGGGCAGCAGCCCAACCCCTGCACGTACACTCCGGCAGCAAGTAATACCGCCGTGTACACCCCGTCCAGTGGGGAGCTGGTCGGGCCGGACGGTACGAAATACAACGTGAGCAATTCGAGCAGTACAGGAGACGACGGATGGAAGGAGATGCTGGCTCCGGCCGGCTGAACCCGACCCCGCCCACCCCAACGGTCGACGACGCGGAGCACACCGCCGCTGATGAGGCCATTGACGACCAGATCAACACCGCAGTCGACGAAATCGCGCCGGCCGACGCCGAGGCGGTAGCCACTGAACCGGCGCGCCGCCCGTCCCGGCTGGACGGCGGCCGCTGGCTGGCCGGGGCGTGCGCCCTCCTGCTGCTCGCCGGCGTCGCGGTGGCGGTGGGCGGCTTCCTGGCCCACCGCGCGCATGGCCACAGCGCCGCATCCGCCCGCGCCGAGACGGCCGCACTGGCGGCCGCCAAGGACTGCGTGGCCGCCACCCAGGCGCCCGACGCGACCGCGATGGCGGCCAGCCAGCAGAAGATCATCGAGTGCGCCACCGGCGACTTCGGCGCGCAGGCGGTGCTGTACAGCGGACTACTCGTCGACGCCTACCAAGCGGCCAACGTCCAGGTGAAGGTTTCCGACATGCGGGCCGCGGTGGAGCGCCACAACGGCGACGGCTCGATGGACATCCTGGTCGCCATGCGGATCCGGGTCTCCAACAGCCAGACCCAGGATCAGGAGCAGGGGTACCGGCTGCGCGTCCGGATGGCCCCGGACGGTGGCGTGTACAAGATCGCCAAGCTCGACCAGGTGAGTAAGTGACGGTGGCGCTGGACGTGGGCCCGAGCGAAGCCGTCACCGTATCCGCAGAGGCCGACGCCACCGTGTCGGCGGCGGTGCCTGCCGGTTGGGCCGCCCGGGCGGGTGCCTTCGCGATCGATGTCCTGCCCGGCATCGGGGTGTTGGCCGCGGTCTTCCTGCTGGCCTGGGCGGCGCCGCCGCGGGGATGGCTGTGGTGGCTCGCGCTCGGCACCGGCGCCGTGGTGTTCCTGGCGATGGCGGTCAATCGGCTGTTGCTGCCGGCCACCACCGGCTGGAGTCTCGGCCGATCGGTGTTCGGCATCCGGGTCGTGCACCGGGACGGCTCGCCGGTGGGCCCGTGGCTGCTGCTGGTTCGGGAACTCGCTCATCTGCTCGACACGGCGGCGTTGTTCGTCGGCTGGTTCTGGCCGCTGTGGGACTCGCGCGGCCGCACGTTCGCCGACCTGCTCGCCCGCACCGAGGTGCACCGCGTGCAGGGCGATCGACCCGACCGCCGCCGCGCCGCCGGTACGGCACTCGCCGCCACCGCGGCGATCGCGGTGGCGGCCGCGTCGCTGGGCTATCTACTCAGCTACCGCCACGACCTGAACACCGACCGGGCGCGCGAACAGATCGCGGTGCAGGGGCCCCAAATCGTCGCGAAGATGCTCAGCTACCAGAAGGCCACTCTCGCAGACGATTTCGCACGCGCCCAGACGCTGGTTACCGACGGTTATCGGCCGCAGCTGGTGGCCCAACAGGAGGCCGTGCGCAAGGCCGGTCCGGTCGACAACGACTACTGGTCGACCAACAGCGCGGTGCTCAGCAACACGGCCGATCGCGCCGTGATGTTGATCCTGCTGCAGGGCCAGCGGGGCGCCGGCGACAAGGCCCGGCTGATCACCGCGACGGTGCGGGTGGACTTCGAGAAGTCGACGGCCGATCAGTGGCAGGTGGCCAACCTGTCGGTGCTGGCTCGGCCGACCCCGGGGCAGGGCGGATGAGTCCGCGCCGCAGGGTCGACCCGGACAGCCCGGAGCTGTTCCGCGTACCCGATCCGCAGCCGCGCCGCTGGGTGCTGCCGCTGGTCGCCGGACTTGCGGCGGTGGCGATCGTTGTCGCGGTCACGGTCAACGCCCTGGTCCTGGTCAAACGCCAGTCCCACATCCGCACCGAGCAGCGCGACGCCGCGGTGCTCTACTTCGTGCGGTCCTTCATCACCCAATACACCTCGCCGGATCCGTTCCACGCCAACGACTATGCCGACAAGGTACTGGCGTTCGGCACCGGCCAGTTCGCCAAGCTGTACCAGGACAAGATGAACGAGGTCGTCATCCAGGTGGCCCGCGCGGAACCGACGACCGGATCCGTGCAGGATTTGGGGATCGAGCGGTGGAACGCCGACGGCAGTGCCGACGTGGTGGTGGCGGCCCTCACCAGGACCAAGCTGCCGGACGGCAAGACGATCGAGAGCGGCAACCGCTGGGTGGTCACCGCAACCAAGGAAGGTGAGCAGTGGAAGATCAGCAACCTGCTTCAGGTGATCTGACCGACGGGACACCCGACTCCGATACCGTTGCGCCCGAAGACACCACGGCCGACGAGCAGGCCGTCCAGCCGACGGCCAAAAAGCCATCTGCCGCCCGGAAGTGGCTGACCCGCAACAAGACCCGGCTTGCGGTGGTCACCTCGGTGGTGCTGTTCGTTGCCGCGGGTGCGTTCGCCGGTGCCGCCGTCCAGCCCTACCTGGTGGATCGGGCCACGGTGGACACCAAACTGGAGATCGCCCGCACCGCGGCCAATGCGATCACCACGCTGTGGACCTACACCCCCGACGACATGGACAAGCTGGCCGACCGTTCGTCGAAGTATCTGTCCGGAGACTTCGAGGAGCAGTACCGCAAGTACGTCGATGCCATCGTGCCGACCAACAAGCAGGCAAAGGTCACCAACAGCACCCAGGTGGTGGGCGTGGCGGTGGAGTCGCTGCGTGGCGACGCGGCCACCGCGATCGTCTTCACCAACACGACCTCGACCAGTCCGCTGACGAAGAACATCCCGTCGCTGCGCTATCTGTCCTATCGACTACAGATGAGGCGCGACGGCTCCCGGTGGTTGGTCACGAAGATGACCACCGTGACATCGTTGGATCTCACTCCGAAACTCTGACCCGAAACCGGTTGCCGTGGCTGTGGATTCGCCGGTCTCGCAGCGGTTGACCGTCGTTTCGCTGTTGCTGCTGACCTTCGCGACCGGACTGGTGGACGCGATCAGCGTGCTGGTGCTCGGCCACGTCTTCGTCGCCAACATGACCGGCAACGTCATCTTCCTGGGCTTCTGGTTCGTCCCACATTCCGGTGTCGACATGACCGCGGCCGTCATCGCTTTCGTCAGCTTCCTGCTCGGCACCGTGCTCGGCGGCCGGTTCGCCCGGCATCTCGACTACGAGGTCCGGGTGTGGCTGACCGCAGCGCTGGGCACCGAGGTGATCCTGATGACCGTGCTGGCGATCTGTGCGGGCACCGGTGTGCTGGCCTACCACGACAACCGCAAGCTCATCCTGATCGCGGGCCTGGCGGTCACCTTCGGCGCGCAGAACGCCGCGGCCCGCCAGTTCGGCATCCAGGAGCTGAGCACCACGGTCCTGACGTCCACCATCGTCGGTATCGGCGTGGACAGCCGGCTGGCCGGCGGCACCGGCCAGCGCGAGAAGCTCCGCTACACCGTGGTTTTCACCATGTGCCTCGGCGCGGTGGTGGGGGCAACCATTTCGCGGTTCGCCGTGGCGCCGGTGATCGGCCTGGCCGCCCTCGCCATCGCCGCCAGCCTCGCGATCCTCCGATACGGACCTCGAGCGGAACCGACGCCCGACAACTAAGGAGACCAAGATGCCCACAGTGTTAGTCACCGGCGCCGCGCGCGGCATCGGCAGATCCATCGTGACGCACCTGGCCGAGAAGGGATGGGATGTCATCGCCGGGGTCCGCAGCGCGCAGGACGCCGAGGCCCTCGAGCGCCAGCCGCGGGTGTCTGCCGTCCTGCTGGACGTCACCGATGACGGCCAGGTGGCCGGGCTGGCCGATACCCTTCCCGGCCGGCTGGACGCCGTGGTCAACAACGCCGGCATCGCGGTCAGCGGCCCGCTCGAAGCGTTGGCGACAGCCGATGTGCGCCGCCAACTCGAGGTCAATGTCGTCGGCCAGCTGGCTGTGACTGCCGCTGTGTTGCCGAAGCTGCGCGAGTCCCGGGGCCGGATCGTGTTTGTCTCCAGCGTCAACGGCAAAGTCTCGCTTCCGCTTCTCGGCGCATACAGTGCGTCGAAGTTCGCACTGGAGGCCGCCGCCGACGCGCTCCGAGTGGAGCTTCGGCCGTGGCGGATCTGCGTCAGTGTGGTGGAGCCGGCCCAGACCGACACCGATCTGTGGCGTCAGGCGGATCGCAGCGTCGATGAGATGGAAGCGGCGATGTCCGCGCCTCATCGGGCGCTGTACGCCGGGCACATCGCCGGAATGCGCAAGTCGATACCGATGTCGCAGCGCCTCGCGGTGCACCCGGATCGGGTCGCCGCCGTTGTCGAGAAGGCCCTCACCGCGCCGTCGCCGCGCGCCCGCTACCCGGTCGGCATCGGTTCGGCCGTGCAGATGGCGCTGCTCCCGAGGCTGCCCACCCGGGTGCGGGATGCGTTGCTCAGCAGGATGTTCGGCCAGCGCTGAGGACAGGTCGGACGTCACGTGCGCGAATTCGTCAAGCGCAACGCCGATGCGCCACCAGGATTCTTCGCCTGCGAGGCCGCCGGTCTGCGGTGGTTGTCAGCCGTCGCCGGCGGGGTGCCGTGCGCGCCGGTGCTCGGCTGGGACCGCACCAGCCTCACCCTGGGGTGGCTGCCCGGCGCGACGTCCACCGCCGAGGCCGCGCGGGAGTTCGGGCGGCGACTGGCGGTCACGCACGACGGCGGCGCGTCGGCCTTCGGAGCCGCCCCCGACGGTTGGCAGGGCCCGGGGTTCTTCGGCCCGCTGCACCATCCGCTACCGATGAGCCTGACGGCGCATCGCAATTGGGGCCCGTTCTACGCCGAGGAGCGGCTGATGCCGATGCTCGAGCGGGCCGCCGACCGCCTCGGACCGGACGGGCGGGACGCCGTCGAGCAGGTGGCCGAGCGATGTCGCGGCGGACACTTCGATGACGACGACCCTCCGGCGAGGCTGCACGGTGATCTATGGAGCGGCAACGTGATGTGGACACCCGACGGCGCGGTGCTCATCGACCCGGCCGCCCACGGCGGGCATCGCGAGACCGATCTGGCGATGCTGGCGCTGTTCGGCTGCCCGCACCTCGAGGCCGTCCATGACGGCTACCGTGACGTACAGCCGCTGCAGCCCGGTTGGCGGGATCGCGTTGCGCTGCACCAGCTCTATCCGCTGCTGGCCCATGTCGTGTTGTTCGGCGCCGGATACGCACAGCAGACCGTCGCGGCGGCGCGCCGCACGTTGGCTAGTTGAACGCCAGCCAGCTGGGCAGCGCCCGCTCGCGGGCGTCGCACAGCACCTGCATGGTGTCGCAGGAGCCCTTCGGCACGCCGGCGCCGGCCCACATGCCGCCGGTGTCGCGGCGCAGCACGATCGCCGAGGATCCACCGCCGTCGAGAAGGATCGCGGTATCGCTGCCCAACCCGCGGAACAGGTCCTGAATCTGGTCGGGGGTATAGCTGCCGCCCTGGAATACGTACATCTCGTCCTTGTCCCGGGCGTAGGCGAGTGCGGTGCGCGCGGCGCTGGGGCCGGGATCGTTCAACTGGCCGGTGTCACCGGGGGCCAGCAGCCCCAGCCCACTGACCGCGACGAACCGGGTGCCCTTGTCCATCAGCGACTGGATCACCGGTGTCGCCGCGTCATAGTCCTTCGGCGAGGTGGGTGACACCACGAACGGCACACCGGCGACCGGCAGGATCATGGTCGTCAGGGCGGTCCACACCTCGTCGCCACCGGAGAGCGCCTGCTTGCCCGCGTAGGCGATGGTGCCGGTGACCGCCGCGTTGGCGCGGCCCTGGCCGTTGGTGTTGTCGACGTAGGCGCCCAGCGGGGAGCTACAGCCGGTGGACTTCCACGAACCGCCCTGCTGGGAGCGCACGTCGAAGAAGTTGGCATTGATGGCGATCGTCGGCTGGCCCAGCACCTGCCAGGCCTGCAGCGGCGCGTAGGTTTCCGAGGCCTGCATCAGGCCCTCGCCGGTACGCGCACCGGGGGTGCGTTCGCAACGGGACTGGAAGCCGGAGTGGGTGTCGACCAGGAGTCGGGGGGTGAGCCGGTGCGACGCCGCCTTGATGATCATCAGATGGCCGCCGTTGGTCATCTCGTACCAGTTGCCTGCGGCGTTGAGCATCGGTGCGGGGAAGCCGTTGCCGAAGTTGTAGACCAGATAACTTCCGCGGGTCGTCGCGATTGCCTGGGCCAGTTGGTCGCGGCCCTCCGCGTGGGCCACCGGCCTGCCGGTCGTGGCGGCCAGTGTCAGGCAGGCCAGCACCGTGAGCACACCGGCGACGCTGCGGCGAAGCAGCACGGCTGTGGTTGCCACGGTGGGCCTTTCGGGCGCAAGGGTCACTACGACAGAGATCACACTAACCACAGAAACCACACTGTCAACTTGCGTAACAAACGTGTGACGGTTCGGCCGATGGCGCATCACGAACCGCGGACAGCCCTTTGCTGGGCGCCGAATTCGGGTGTCCCAGGATCGCGACGAGGTTATCGGCGCTGGGAAGGGGGAATAACTGCACTCGCGCGGACCCGACCGGGACCGCCTGAACACAAGGAGCAGCAATGATCGGAACCATCATCGGAGCGATCGTCGTCGGCCTGATCGTCGGGGCGTTGGCCCGACTGGTGATGCCCGGCAAGCAGAACATCGGCATTGTGATGACGATCGTGCTGGGCGTGGTCGGCTCGTTCCTCGGGTCCTGGATCACCTACCAGGTCGGGTACAGCAATTCCAACGGCGGGTTCGCCATCATTCCCTTCCTGGTCGGTGTCGTCGTCGCGGTCGTCCTGATCGCCATCTACCTCGCCATCACCGGCCGTCGCGACCAGGTTCACCGCTAGCGCCGTGGGCCGCCCGGCGGCGCGACGCGATACACCGCACCGGCATAGTCGTCGGTGACGTACACAGCGCTGTCCGGGCCGGCCACCGCCGCGACCGGGCGTCCCGCCAATGTCTGCTGCGGGCCCAATGTGCCTGCCCGACAGGCGAAGAACGAGACCCTCTGGAGCGCGCGGCGGGGTGCGATTCCATGAGCCGCGCACGCCCAGCAGCGCCGCGCGCCCTCAGCCGCGGCGAGCTTGCCGACGGCTAGCGGGCCAAGCCGGCATGCATCTCCCACACCAGGATCTCCGCGTCGGCACTGGCGGTGAGTCGCCGGCCGCCGGACGCGGTGAATCGAACGGCGTCCCCCTCGGCAAGGTCGCCCGCGCCCTCGAGGGTCACCGACCCGCGCGCCACGAACAGATGCAGGTAGGGCGCGTCGGGGAGTTGCACGGAATCACCGGGCCGCAACCGCGCGCCGTGCAGGGCGGCATACCGGTTGCGGATGTTGATGGCGGTCGCATCGCGGTGCTCCGGCATCCCCGAGGCGATGGTGACCAGGCGGCCGGTGAGTAGCTCGTCGTCGATCTCGAGTTGTTGGTAACCCGGATCGGTGCCCGACTCGTCGGGGACCACCCACATCTGCACGAAATGCACCGGCTCGCTGTGGCTCTCATTGCCGGTCAGGGTCCACGAGTCGTTCTTCTCCGAGTGCAGGATGCCCCGGCCCGCCGACATCCGCTGAGCCAGCCCCGGGTAGATCACGCCGGAGTGACCGGTCGAGTCCTGGTGCACCAAAGATCCCCGCAGCACCCAGGTGACGATCTCCATGTCGCGATGCGGGTGGGTCTCGAAACCGGTCCCCGGTTTGACGATGTCGTCGTTGTTCACCAGCAGCAGGCCGTGGTGGGTGTTGTTCGGGTCGTAGTGCGACCCGAACGAAAACGAGTGCTTGGAGTCGAGCCACTCGATCTTCGTCGCAGCACGATCGGCGGCGCGCCTGATGTCCATTGTGGCGGCCATGTCATCACCCCTTGTTGGTGCCAGCCTAGGTGGCCGGCGATGAACCCCACAACAAACATGATGTGTCATGTATTCCGGTAGTGTCGGGGGATGGCACGGGTCTGGCTCGACGGTGACCAGCAACGGGTGTGGCGCAACTATCTGCTGATGAGCACCCGATTACAGGCGGCGATGAACCGCCAACTCCAGCGGGACTGCGGGCTGTCGTTGGCCGACTATGACGTGCTGGTCGCGCTGTCCGAGCGGGGCGGCCAGCGGATCGTCGAGCTCGCGGAGCTGCTCGGCTGGGAGCAGAGCCGGCTTTCCCACCAACTCCGCCGGATGCGCACCCGCGAACTCATCGGGCGGCACGGAACCGACGAGGACCGGCGCGGGGCCACGGTCGACATCACCGCTGCGGGCCGGGCGGCGCTGACCGCCGCGGCGCCCGGGCACGTCCGGCTGGTGCGCTCGGTGTTGTTCGACGCGATCACCCCCACGCAACTGCGCGCACTGGACCGGTTGACCGCGACGGTGCTGGCCCGGCTCGACGACGAGGCGCGGACACAGCCGCGCAAAAGGGCCGCTGCCACAGCGAAGCGCTGAGGAAGCGGCCCTTTCGCGACTATCAGCCGGCCATGAACTGGTCGTAGGCCACCGACAGGTTCGGCGGCAGCACGCTGACGTCGCAGGTGCGCTGGACATCACCGATCGGAGCCAGGATGCCGCGCAGGTCGTAGTACTCAACAGGGTTGGCGGTGAAATACCCGCGGACGTTGGACGCGGCCTGGGCCGGGTCCTGGTTGGCGGCAGCGACCAGCACCTGCCGGGCGCCATTGTGGGTGTTGAGGTACTGGTGAGCCGCGCCGGTCACCGAGCTGACGGTGTTCGCCACTCCCGGGCCGCTGCAGTCCGGGGCCGCCGCGGCGCTCGGCGCCGCGAACATCGCCACCGCCACGCCCCCCACGAGCCATCCGGTGCACACGGTCGCGACCTTCGGACTGCGTGTGAAGCCGTTGAATTTCATGATCATTTCTTCCTTCGATTGGGAATCGATTGCTGTTCCCCCGTCCTGAAAACCAAAGTACCCGTGCGTCTTTCCGGCAAAACCGCGCGCCATCAGCCCAATCGGCGATGCTGCGGGTGTTACGCCGAACCGGGGTGATGTTCGACTCAGATTTCGCCGGCCGGCTGAGTGGCGGGTGGCGGAATGCTTCCGGGACTGAGAACTCTCAGGATCGGTGCCGGATTCTTAACGCATCGTGATGGGCCATCGTGATCCGATCGTGACCCGCGGCAAACCGGTGGCGTACCCGATCCGGGCTCGGACCATGTGTGTCGGCGGAGATCTCACAATCCCGTGCGGCGGTGAATGGTGTCGTGGCGGATCGGGTAGACGGCCAGACAGGTGCAAGAACCGTGCGCCGACACAATCCGTCAACGCATGAAGGGGACATCCCGCATGACCACACCAGATACCAGCAGACTTCTCGGGCAGCTGCGTGCGCTGCTCGACCTGACCAACACCGAGATCCAGGTGGCCGAAACCCGCGTCGCTCAAGCCCGCACCGAAGCGGTGCATCGCGAGCTCACCCAGAACGCCGAGAACAGCCGGCGGCGCGCCGAGGCGATCGAGGCCGCGATCCGCGATCTAGGTGGATTTCCGGACCTGATCGGCCCGTTCCTCGGGCGCGCCGCGGCCGCGGCCAAGGCGCTCACCGAGCCGGCCCAGCCCTTCGCCGAGGCCCTGCTGGGTGACCTCCCACTGGAGGGCCAGCGGCTCGACCGCGCGCGCTATACCCAGGCGCTGGCCGTTGCGGCCAAGCAGTCGGACGTTCAGAAGCTGGCCGACCGGCTCATCACCGCCCACTCCGCGACCGTCGACTGGCTCAGCACCGTGCTCGCCGAGGACGCCTTGGGTGGGC
Source organism: uncultured Mycobacterium sp. (assembly GCA_964535335.1). Taxonomy (GTDB): domain Bacteria; phylum Actinomycetota; class Actinomycetes; order Mycobacteriales; family Mycobacteriaceae; genus Mycobacterium. Next base: position 14,741 of record CAZHUU010000024.1, on the reverse strand, counting down.
CTGCCGCGCTGCGCCGCACCCCGCTGCAGGCGGTCACCGGTGTCGCGGTCCGGATGGTGAACCTGCCGATGGCATGGTCGGTGCGCGGCGCCGACCGCGCGCTGGAGTCGCTGCGCGGCGCCCGCCCGGCGGTCAACGATCTGATCAACCGGGGCACCCACGCGGGTGAGGTGGCGGCGAAGGCCGTCGCCGCATCACGCGACGCCGCACTCCAGACCGCGGAGCGGGTCACCCGGCGCGAGGGCGCCGCCGGCGCCGCCGAGACGCTGCACTCGATGCGCAGCGCGACCGGTGTCCTGGATCCGTCGGAACTGCCGATCGCCGGTTATGACGAGCTCAACCTCAGCGAAGCCGCGGCGGCGGTCAAGGATCTCACCGATCCGGCCGATCTGCGGGCGATCATCGCCTACGAGGAGGCGCACAAGAACCGGCAGCGCGTCGTCTCCGCCGCGCAGACGCGGGTGGCCGCGATCGCCCAGGAAATCGTCGGGATCGACTGACTCCGGATCGGGCGCCCCACTGTCGACGACGATGGTGGGGTGCCCATAAGCGAAATGAGCAAGGTCTCCATCGTCGGCGTCGGTAGCGTCGGCACCGCAATCGCCTACGCCTGCCTGATCCGCGGATCGGCGCAGGCGTTGGCGCTGTATGACACCAACGCTAAGAAGGTGCGCGCCGAGGTCCTCGACCTCAACCATGGCAGCCAGTTCGTGCCGCACTGCACAGTGACCGGATCCGATGACATCGGGGTCACGGCGGGATCGGCGATCGTCGTGGTGACCGCGGGGGCCAAACAGCATCCCGGCCAGAGCAGGCTGGAACTCGCGGCCACGAATGTTGCGATGGCTCAGCGCCTTACACCGCAACTGGCGGAGCTTTCACCCCGCGCGGTGATCCTGTTCGTCACCAACCCTGTCGACGTCGTCACCTATGCCGCCGCGCGTGCCGTCGACGCCCCGCGGGGGCGGATTCTCGGCTCCGGAACGGTGTTGGACTCTGGTCGCTTTCGCTTCCTGATCGCCCAGCGAGCGGGAGTGGCGGTAGGTAACGTGCACGGGTTCATCGTCGGTGAGCACGGCGACTCGGAGATCTCGCTGTGGTCCAGTGTGTCGATCGGCGGTGTCCCCGCCGCCCAGTTCCGTTCTGACGGCGCAACGGTTTTCGACGAGGCCGCCCGCGCCCGGATCTCGGAGGAGGTGGTCGGCGCCGCTTACGAGATCATCGAGGGCAAGGGCGCGACCAGCCTGGCGATCGGCCTGTCCACGGCCAGGATCGTCGAGGCCATCCTTGGTGACCAGCATCGAGTGCTGCCGGTGTCGACGCTACAGCGGGGCGCCTACGAGATCGCCGACGTGGCGCTCTCGCTGCCGACGGTTGTCGGCGCGGGCGGGGCCGGTGAGGTGCTGCCGGTGCCGCTGGCGGCCCCCGAACTGCTCGGCCTGCAGGCCTCTGCGGCCACGCTCAAACAGGCGCAGTCCGCCCTGGGGCTGTGATCGCGGCTGCCACGGATGCAGTTGCAGCGCTAAAGATGTTCGGGCAGGCCGAATTTGGTGAACAGCGCGGTGTCGAGGAACGCCACGACGTGCGATATGCCCGCGGGCCCCAGCTGCAGCACGTGCAGCTGGAAGGGAACGTGACGTTCACCGGTCTCCGGCAGCCGCATGTACATCGCCGCAGCCGGTTGGCCGTTGGCGGTCACGGGCAGCATCCGCATGTCGCCGGCCACGCTGGCCGGGCACTTGTTGTGGATGAGTTCGACGATGGTCGACGGGCCCTGGTACCAACCGGTGAAGGGCGGCATCTCCCAGACGGCCTCTTCGGTGAACATCTGCACCAGACGCTCGATGTCGTAGTCCTCGAAGGCGGCGATGTAACGGGCCAGCTGGCTGCGCACCTCCGGTGAGGCCGGGTCGGCGAACTGATCGTCCTGGGTCGGCCCGACCGCGTCGAGCTGGGCACGCGCCCGCTGCAGCAGGCTGTTCACCGCCACGGTGGAGGTTCCGATGGCGTCGGCGACCTCCGCGGCCCGCCACTGCAACACGTCGCGCAGGATCAGCACGGCCCGTTGGCGCGGCGAGAGGTGTTGCAGAGCGGCGACGAACGCCAATCGCACCGATTCCCGGGACGCGGCGATGACCGACGGGTCGGCCGGGTCGTCCCGCAGCGAGTCGGGTAGCGGCTCCAGCCACGGCACCTCGGCGCGCTCGACGAGCTCGTCGCCGGGACTCGAACTGGGGGCGCCGAGCCCGGTGGGCAGCGGGCGACGCCCCCGGCCCTCCAACGCGGTCAGGCAGGTGTTGGTCGCGATGCGATGCAGCCAGGTGCGCACCGACGACTTGCCTTCGAACCGGTCGTAGGCCTTCCACGCCCGCAGGTAGGTCTCCTGCACCAGGTCCTCGGCGTCGTGCAGCGACCCCGTCATCCGGTAGCAGTGTGCCAACAACTCCCGCCGATACGGCTCGGCCTGGGCCAGGAAGTCGTCGTCTCCCTCGTCAAGACTTCGTGCGAGCACGCTCACCCAACCGAGCTTACGCACGGTCCCCGACAACTCCCTCGCACGAGATCGACACCACGGTTGCCGATCGGGCCGCGGCCACAACCCTGGTGGCGGTCTCGGCGCGCATCGTCGCCCCGCTCGGTTGGTCTGCGGGGTTCCTCCTCGCGCGCGGCGCGCATCGTCACCCCGCTACGCTGCCCTGATGGTCACAACCCGTATCGAGCGGACCTTCGACGGGGTGGGCGGCGTCCGGATCGTCTTCGACGTCTGGACGCCCGACACCGAGCCGCGCGGCGTGGTGGTGCTCTCGCACGGGTTCGGTGAGCATGCCCGCCGCTATGACCACGTGGCCCAGCGATTCGGCGAAGCCGGCCTGGTCACCTACGCACTCGACCACCGCGGCCACGGCCGCGCCGGCGGCAAACGGGTCCGGGTCAGGAAGATCGACGAGTACACCGGCGACTTCCACACGCTGGTCAGGACGGCTTCGGCGGAGTTCCCGGGTCTCACCCGCACCGTGCTGGGTCACAGCATGGGCGGCGGCATCGTGTTCGCCTACGGTGTCGAGCATCCCGGCGATTACGAGTTGATGGTGCTGTCCGGCCCGGCGGTGTACGCCCACGTCGGCGTGCCCCGGGCCAAGCGGCTGCTCGGGAAGACCGTGGGCTCGTTGCTGCCCGACCTGCCCGTCGAGCAGCTCGACGCCAACGCGGTGTCCCGCGACCCCGAGGTGGTGGCCGCCTACAACGCCGACCCGCTGGTGCACCACGGCAAGGTGCCCGCCGGTGTCGGCAAGGCCCTGATCACCGTCGGCGAGACCATGCCGCGGCGGGCCCGCGACCTGACAAGCCCGCTGCTGGTGGTGCACGGCGCCGAGGACCGCCTGATCCCCGCATCCGGCAGCGAGGTCCTGGTCGACTGCGTCGGCGCCACCGACGTGCACCTCAAGATCTATCCCGAGCTGTACCACGAGGTGTTCAACGAGCCGGAACGCGACCGCGTCCTCGACGACGTGACCGCATGGATCGAGGCCAGGCTGTGAGACTGCGTCGCCGCATCGCCCCCGCGGCGATCGCGCTGACGCTGCTCGCCGGCTGCTCATCGCCCACCGGCTCCGCACCGACCTGGGTCGACGACGACGTCACGTTCGTCGCCGACGGCCTGACCCTGCACGGCACCTACCGCCACCGCGGCGACGCCCCCGGCCCGGCGGCGCTGCTGATCTCCGAGAGCGGCCGCACCGACCGCAACGGCGACAACAACGTCGCCGGACCCATCGGCAACATGCGTCAGCTCGCCGAGTATCTCTCCGAGCACGGGGTGGCCAGCCTGCGCTACGACAAGGTGGGCACCGGGACCACCGGCCTCGGCCCCTACGCTAGCCGCCCATCCGACGTCGGCAGCGCCATCTACACCGGCGGGGCCAAGGCCGCCGTGCGGTTCCTGGCCGACCAGCCGGGCACCGACAAGAACCGCATCTCGGTCTACGGGCTGGGCGAGGGCAGCATCCACGCGATGTCGCTCGCCGACGACACCACCGCCGGCGCGCCGAGGATCCATTCGCTGGGACTGTTGCAGCCGCTCCCCGGCCGCTACCTCGACCTGATCACCGGCCGGGTCAAGGCCGACGTCGCCGCAGCGGTCAAGGGCGGGCAGAAAAACCAGCAGCAGGCCGACCAGGTGGTCGCCGCCTGGAACGCGGCGGTGAACCAGGCGCGCGGCACCGGCACCGTGCCGGACAAACTGCCGGAGGGACTCAGCGCAATCCTCAACCCCGGCAACGTCAAAGCCGTGGTGGAGGCCGACGCCATCGACCCACTGGCCCTCGCCGCGCGCATCCCGGGCGGCACCCCGGTGCTGTTGACCTGCTCGGACTCCGACGCGCAGGCCAGTTGCGCGGGGATGAAGCCGCTGGCCTACGCGCTGGCGCACACCGCACTGCAGTACGTCGCGCTCAGGGGTGTCAACCACGTGCTGCGTGACGATCCGACCGACAACGTCGCCAACTACGCCAAGAAGGACCCGCTGTCACCGCAGCTGACCACGGCGCTGGACGAGTTCGTCGGCAAGTAGCGCACTAGTGTTGTGGTCGTGACCAAGACCGTGGTTGCCGCCGACTACGGCGGCCCGGAAGTGCTTGCCGTACAACAGGTCGACCTGCCGGCCCCAGTCGACGGCCAGGTCCTCATCGATGTCCGCGCGGCGGGCGCGAACCCGATCGACTACAAGCTCTACAGCGGGGAGATGGGCCGCGACCCCGCGGCCCTGCCCATGCCGATCGGCCTGGAGGTCGCCGGCGTGGTGGCCGCCGCAGGGCCGGGCGCGACCGGCTTCACCGGGGCGTTGGCGGTGGGGGACGAGGTGGTGGCCACCGGCGTCAGCGGCGGCTACGCCGAGCAGGTGATCGTCGAGGCTAAGGACGTCGGCCACAAACCCGGCACGCTGTCCTTCGAACAGGCCGCGGGCCTGCTGCTCGTCGGCGGCACCGCCTGGCACCTGTTGACGAAGACCGGTGTGGGGACGGGGGACACCGTGCTGATCCACGGCGCCGCCGGCGGAGTCGGACTGCTCGCGGTGCAACTGGCCGTCGCCCGTGGAGCGTCGGTGATCGGCACCGCCAGCCCGGCCCGGCACGATCAACTGCGGAAATACGGGGCGACACCCGTTGCGTACGGCGCCGGCCTGGCCGACCGGGTCCGGGCGATCGGGCCGGTGGACGCCGCACTGGACCTCGTCGGCACCGACGAGGCGCTGGACACCTCCGTCGAACTGGTGGCCGACCGATCCCGGATCGCGACGATCGCCGGTTTCGCGCGTGCCACCGAACTCGGCATCGCCGCGCTGACCGGCGCGGACGGCGGCCAGCAGATCCGCGATGCCGCCCGCCCGGAGCTGCTGGTGCTGGCTCGCGACGGGCGAGTCGAGATCACCATCGACCGGACTTTTCCGCTGGACGACGCGGCAGAGGCCCATCGCTATCTGCAGACCGGGCACGCGCACGGGAAAGTCGTCCTCCTCCCCTAGCGTGGCAGCCATGGCAGACGACAAGATGCTCGCGCGGATCGCGGCCCTGCTGCGGCAGGCCGAAGGCACCGACAACCCCCATGAGGCCGAGGCGTTCATGGCCGCCGCCCAACGGCTGGCGACGGCGACCTCGATCGATCTCGCGGTGGCCCGGGCGCATTCGACCACCCGGACCGCGGCTCAGGAGCCGACCCAGCGCACGATCAGCATCGGCGAGCCCGGGTCGCGCGGACTGCGCACCTACGTGCAGCTGTTCGCCGGTATCGCCGCGGCCAACGACGTTCGCTGTGACGTGGCCTCGAACTCCACGTTCGTCTACGCCTACGGATTTCCGGAGGACATCGACGCCAGCCACGCCCTCTATGCCAGCCTGGTCGTGCAGATGGTGCGTTCGTGTGACACCTACCTGGCGACCGGGGTGCACCGGCCCACGCCGACCATCACCGCCCGGCTGAATTTCCAGCTGGCTTTCGGGGCACGTGTCGCTCAACGGCTCGCCCAGGCCCGCGAGGAGGCGAAGCAGGAGGCCACCAAGGACCGCCGCACCGCACCGGGGACCGCACTTGCGTTGCGCAACAAGGAAGTCGAGTTGCGTGACCATTACCGCACGACATCCGAGGCGCGCGGCACCTGGCAGGCCGCCCGGGCATCGTCCGGCTACTCGGCGGCCGCGCGGCGTGCCGGCGATCGGGCCGGCCGACAGGCCCGGCTGGGTGCCAGCCCCGAGCTGCCGAAGTCGCGCAGCCGGCTGTCGAGGTGACGGCCCGGGACGCCCAACGCTCCAAGGTCTACGCCGCCGAGGAGTTCGTCCGGACACTCTTCGACCGCGCCGCCCAACACCGTTCGCGTGCCATCGAGTTCTTCGGGACGCAGCTGACCCTGCCCCCGGAGGCCCGGTTCGGGTCGATCGACTCGGTACAGCGTTACATCGATGACGTCCTCGCACTGCCCGCACTGACGGCCCGCTGGGCTCAGAAGGGCAAGTTACAGGTGCGCCCCCGGCGCGCAGCGACGGCCGCGCACTATGAAAACCGCTCCGGCACAGGGGTTATCGCTGTACCCGACCGCAACACCGCGGATTGGGCCATGCGTGAGCTGGTCCTGCTGCACGAAATCGCCCACCACCTGGACGAGTCGGGCGGTCCCGCGCACGGACCGGGCTTCGTCGCCACGTTCTGCGAACTGGCGTCGCTGGTGATGGGCGCCGAGGTGGGCCACGTGCTGCGCGTTGTCTACACCAAAGAAGGTGTGCGATGAGCCCGGCATTCAATACGGTGGTCGGGTGAGCGACATGATCGGGCCCGAGGACTGGCAGGCCGCGGACGCTCTGTTGGACCGCCTGCTGCTCGGCACCGATCCCGCGCTCGACGCGGCGCTCGCCGACTCGGCCGCCGCCGGACTGCCGCCCATCGAGGTCTCGCCGCAGAGCGCCCGCCTGCTTTATCTGCTGACCCGGATCAGTGGGGCACGCCGGGTGCTCGAGATCGGCACCCTGGGCGGGTACAGCACGATCTGCCTGGCCCGCGGCGTGGGCGCCCAGGGCGCCGTCGTCACCCTGGAGTACGAGCCGCGGCATGCCGAGATCGCCGCCGCCAACCTGCGCCGCGCCGGGGTTGCCGACCGCGTGGAGATCATCGTGGGCGCCGCGCTGGCCACCCTGCCGGGCCTGACCGGCGAGTTCGACCTCGTCTTCATCGACGCCGACAAGGAGAACAACAACGCCTACGTGCAGTGGGCCATCGATCTCGGCAGGCCCGGCACGGTTGTCGTCGTCGACAACGTGGTGCGGATGGGGCGGATCCTCGACCCCGCGCCGCACGACCAGCAGGCGCGGGCGGTGCGGGCGATGCTGGAGATGATGGGCAAGCACCCCCGTTTGGAGGCTGCGGCCATCCAAACCGTCGGGATCAAGGGCTGGGACGGATTCGCCCTCGCCCTGGTGAAGTAGGGAGGCCGGCTCTGTGAGCACCGTGATCGCGGTCGTCATCGCCCTGATCGGCGGCTTCGTCGTCAGCCACCGGCACAAGGACCGGTTGAGCGTCGATGTGCACCTGGTGTGGTGGATGGTGTGGGTGGTCGGTGTGGCATCGGTGGTGGCCGCGGCCTTCCACATCTTCGACGGGCCACAGACGGCCGAGTTGATCGGCTACACCCGCGGCAACGGCGGATTCCAATGGGAGAACGCGATGGGCGACCTGTCCATCGGTGTCGTCGGCATCATGGCCTACTGGTTTCGCGGCCACTTCTGGCTGGCCACCATCGTCGTGCTGACGGTGCAGTACCTCGGCGACGCCGGCGGGCACATCTACTTCTGGCTCGCCGAGCACAACACCAGGCCCTACAACGTCGGCCTGCCCTTGATCAGCGACATCGTGTTGCCGATCGTCATGTGGGCGCTCTACCTCGCATCCCGCCGCGCCGGCGGGGACGCGCTGCCCAAAGGCGCCTCGGCCTAGCCGGCCGCGGTGCCGATGGGCGTCCCGGCCTAGCCGACCGCTGCGACCTGCACGGGCACCGCGTTCAGCACCGCGGTGCCGATGGGCGTCCCGGCCTAGCCGACCGCTGCGACCTGCACGGGCACCGCGTTCAGCACCGCCGTGCCGGACAGCGGATCGAGCAGTGTGCCGTCGTTGAGGCTGTTGACGTTGACGCCGGGATGCTGGGCGGCGACCCGCATGCGGGTGCCCGGTTCGGTGTGGCCCCAGCCGTGCGGCAGTGACACCACCCCGGGCCGGATCGCCTCGGTGATCTCCACCGGAACCTCGAGCTTGCCGCCGGGCCCGGTGACCAATGCGATGTCCTCCACCCCCAACCGCGCTGCGTCGTCGGGATGGATCTGCAGGGTGCAACGGTTGGTGCCGCCGGACAAGGCCTGCAGGTTGTGCATCCAGCTGTTGTTGGAGCGCAGGTGCCGGCGCCCGATAAGCAGGAAGCCGGCATCGGCGCCGAGCGAAGCGAGCAGCCGGGGAACGTCGGCAAGGATGATGTCGGGAGCCAATTCCACTGTGCCCGAGGGGGTTCGAAGCACCTCTGGGATACGGGGCTGCAACGCACCCAGGTCCACGCCGTGCGGGGTGTCCTTCAGCCGCTGCAGTGTCAGGCCGTCGGGTTTGGCGCCGAACCCGTCACCGAACGGTCCCAGTCGCAGCATCATGTCCAGTCGCCGTTCGTAGCCCGGGCCGTCGGGCAGCATGGCGGTCAGCTCCGCGACGTCGCGGCCCGCGACCGGGGAATCGGGATCGTTGACCTCCTTGCCCAGCGTCGTCGCGATCACCTGGTCGTCGACCAGTTTCGGGTCGGCGTCGGGCCCCATGCCGAGCACGATCAGCGCCAGCCGCGCCAGGATCTCGCACTCGTCGGGGCGGCCGTCGGGCAACGGCAGCGCCGGTGGCGAGTAGCGGGCATTGTTGCGCACCACCGCACCGCTGAGCGCGACGTCGAAATGCGCCGCACGCGAGGGCGGTGGCGGCGGCAGGATCACATCGGCGTGCCGGGTCGTCTCGTTCAGGTAGGGATCCACCGACAGCATGAAGTCGACCCGGTCGAGGGCGTCGGCGAGCCGCGGCCCGTCCGGCGCCGACAGCACCGGGTTCCCGGCGATCGTCACGACGGCCCGCACCTGGCCGTCGCCGGGGCTCTCGATCTCCTCGGCCAACGCCACCGCGGGCATCTCGGAGAGCGCCTCGGGGTGCCCGGAAACCCGGCTGCGCCAGCGGCCCGTCGCGAACCCGCGACCGGGACGGGCCGGGCGCGGGGCCGAGCCGATCGGCGGGCTGGCGAACATCACCCCACCGGGCCGGTCGAGGTTGCCGGTGAGGACGTTGACGACGTCCACCAGCCAGCTGGTGACGGTCCCGAACTCGACGGTGGAGGTTCCGATGCGGCCGTAGACGGCCGCGCTCGGCGCGGCGGCGAGTTCCCTTGCCAGGGTTCGGATCTCGTCGGCGGCAATCCCGACATGGTCGGCGACGGCGTCGGGCGGAAAGTCCGCGGCGGCGGCCCGGACCTGCTCCACTCCGGTGACATGCTCGGCCAGCCGGCCGAGATCGACGAGGTCCTCGTCGAACAACACATGGACCACCGCGAACAGCAGTGCGGCGTCGGTGCCCGGCCGCGGCGCGATGTGGCGGTCGGCGAGTTCGGCGGTCCTGGTGCGGGACGGGTCGATCACGACGAGCCGGCCGCCGCGTTTGCGCAACGCCTTGAGCTTGCCGCCGAAGTCGGCTGCGGTGGCCAGACTTCCGTTGGACACCAATGGGTTTCCACCCATGATGACCAGGTAGTCGGTCCGGTCGATATCCGGGATCGTGAACGCGACCGCGTTGCCGTACAGGTACCCGCAGGCGACATGCTTGGGCATCTGATCCAGGGTGCTGGCCGAGTACACCTGGCGGGTGCCCAGCGACTTGACGACCGCCGGGCCGTACAGCGCGCCGGCGATGGTGTGCGCGTTCGGGTTACCCAGGTACACGGCCACCGAGGAGCCACCCGAGGCACCGATGACGCGATGCAGTCCCTCGGCGGCCGCGGCGAACGCCTCGTCCCAGCCGACCTCGACCAGTTCGCCGTCGCGGCGCACCAGCGGCCGCTCCAGGCGGTCGGGATCGTTGTCGAGTTCGGGGAAGCTGGCGCCCTTCGGACAGATGAAACCGTGACTGAACACATCGTCACGGTCGCCGCGGGCGGAACCGACCCGCCCGGCGTCGTCGATGGTCAGGACCAGCCCACAGGTGGCCTCGCAGATCGGGCAGATGCGCAACGCGGTACGGCTCATGGAAGTCACTGTGTCCCAACATGCAACCCGCTGGCAAGCCCCGTCAGCCCAACCAGGCCGGTGAGGCGAGCGCTGAGTGCAGCGCCGCCACGATGCGGTCCTCGTTGGCAAGGAAGCGCCCGGTGGGGGCCGGTACCGAGATGGCGACGATGTTTCCGCCCGCCCGGCCCGCCACTCCCGCGGCCGAGATGCCCGCGGTGTGCTCGTCGCGGTCGAACGCGACGTGCCGGGCGCGGGTCTCGGCCAGTTCGGCACGCAACGTGTCGGCCTGGTCGGCCGAGAGGTGGTTCAGCAGTTCCCCCACCTCGGCCGCGTCGAGCAACGCCAGCGCGGCCTTGCCGTTGGCGGTGTCGTGCAGTCCGAAACGTTCGCCGACCGCCGAGACCGCGCGCAGCCGATGCGCGGACTCGATCTGGTCGATGAACCACATCTGTCCGGTACGGAGGACGGACAGGTCCACGGTCTCGCCGGTCAGCTCGGCGACGTGCTCCAGGGCGGGCCGGAAGGTGGCCGCGATGTGCGCGGCGTCGGCGCTGCCCAACCCGAGCAGCCGCTCGCCGAGGCCGATCCGGCCGTCGTCGTCGACGGTGGCGAACCCCACCTCGACGAGACCGACCAGCAGCCGCCGCGCCGTCGACTTGGCCAGCCCGAGCCGGCTCTGCAGATCGACCAGCCGCAGCCGGCCCGGGGCGGTCGCAATCTCGTCGAGCGCGACCGCGGCCCGCCGCAGCACCTGGGCGTGGTGTGCACCTACCGCCACGGCGGCCTGG
>CAZHUU010000024.1:0-3666 GCA_964535335.1 uncultured Mycobacterium sp. | reverse complement strand
GATCCCTTCCCTTGCGGTGCGGGCAGGACTATTGTTCCGTACTGCGGATCACAATAGACCGCAATGCGGATCTTGGAGGCTGGGATGGGGCCACTTCCCGACGGGCGGCACTTCTTCCGCGGCGAGGACGGCTACGAGGCGGCCCGGCGAGCGACGGTGTGGAACCAGCGCGTCCCGGACCGTTATCCGGACGTCATCGTGCAGGCGGTGGACGCCGACGATGTGGTCGCCACCGTGCGCTACGCCAAGGCCAACGCCAAGAAGGTCAGCATCAAATCCGGTGGTCACAGCTGGGCGGCCAACCATCTGCGCGACGGTGCGGTGCTGCTCGACGTGAGCCGCCTCGAGCAGACCGCGATCGACCCCGAGAGGAAGGTCGCCGTGGTCGGGCCGGGCAAGGGCGGCAGCGTCCTGGCCGGCGAACTCGACGAGCTCGGGCTGTTCTTCCCCGCCGGGCACTGCAAGGGTGTCCGCATCGGCGGCTACCTGCTGCAGGGGGGCTACGGCTGGAACAGCCGGGTCTACGGCCCGGCATGCGAGAGCGTGATCGGCCTCGACGTGGTGACCGCCGATGGCGACACGCTCTACATCGACGCCGAGCACCATCCCGACCTGTATTGGGCGGCAAGGGGTTCCGGCCCGGGATTCTTCGCGGTGGTGACGGCGTTCCACCTCAGGCTCTATCCGAAGTCGCCGATCCTGGCCAGCAGCTTCTACGCCTACCCGATGGAATACGCCGACGAGATCTACACCTGGGCCCGCGAGATCACCGCCGACGTCGACCGGCGGGTCGAGGTGCAGATCGTCGCCTCCCAGACCGTGCCCAACGCCGGTATCGACCGGCCGGCGATCGTGCTCGCCTCCCCGGTATTCGCCGACACCGAGGAGGAGGCCCGGGCGGCCTTCGGGATCCTGGACCGCTGCCCGATCGTCGACAAGGCGCTCGTCGCCGTGCCGTACGTCCCGATGGGGCTGCCCGATTGGTACACCGCGGTGATGACCAACTACCTCGAGGACCATCGCTACACCGCCGACAACATGTGGACCTCGGCCTCCGCCGAGGAATTGCTGCCCGGCATCCACCGCATCATCGACACCATGCCGCCGCATCCCGCGCACTTCCTGTGGCTGGTCTGGGGTCCCTCGCCGACCCGGCAGGACATGGCCTACAGCCTCGAGGACGAGGCCTATCTGGCGCTCTACAGCGGCTGGCGCGACCCCGCCGACGACGACAAGTACGCCGACTGGCCGCGCTCGAACATGGCGGCCATGGCGCCGCTGGCCAGCGGCATCCAGCTCGCCGACGAGAACCTTGGCGCGCGGCCGGCCAAGTTCGTCACCGACGAGACCATGGCCCGGCTGGACCGGATTCGCGCCGGCTACGACCCCGACGGCCGGTTCTATCCGTGGATGGGCCGGGCCTGATGGCCGGAACCTACCTCGGCTACCGCAAGGGTGACGCCGACACCGACTGGGGACGGTTCTTCGATCCCGAAATGGCGCCGCTGCCCCGCCAGGTCGTCACCGCGCTCGAGCACGGCCCGCAGGCGGAGCCGGTGCTGCTCGACTTCGATTCCGCGGCAAGCATTCTCGACGACGGCTACCAGCAGACCGAGGACGGCTACGGGCGGCTGCGGGACGGCGGCATCCAGGTATCGGCGCGCACCGACATGCCCGGGGTCACCCCGGCGATGTGGTCGTGGTGGTTCGGCTGGCACGGCAGCGATGCGCGCCGCTACAAGCTGTGGCATCCGCGCGCGCACGTCTCGGCGCGCTGGGACGATGACGGGCCGGATGGCCGCTACGTCGGGCGCACGTCGCTGATCGAGGAGTACATCGGCTCGGGGTTCACCAGAGGCGCGATCTCCTTCGTCGAGCCGTCGGCGCTCGGCCTCGACCCGGCGAGACTCGGCCAGGGCATCGCGGTGTGCGCTCGGCTTGGATCCTCGGAGCTACCGGTGGACATCGGATGGTTCGTCCACCACGTCCGCCCGACCGCCGCGGGCAGTGAGATGCGGTCGAGGTTCTGGATGGGCGGGCGCCACGTCGCGGTGCGCGGCGGCAACCGGCTGGCGGACCGGGCCGTGCGTCCGGTCGCGGCGCGGCAGTTGCCGGACCCGCGCGACCTGATGGTGCATTGCGCGCAGGAGATGAACCACCTCGCCGGGTTCCTGCCCGCCCTGTACGGGCGGCTGGCGGGCTGAGGTCAGTCGCAGACGGCGCCGTTGGCGGCCGACCCCACCAGCTTGCGGTATTTGGCCAACACCCCGGTGGTGTAGCGCGGCGGCGGCGGGGTGAAACCGACCTTGCGCAAGTCGATCTCGGACGCATCGACGAGCACGTCCAGCGTCGCGTTGGCCACGTCCAGCCGGATCCGATCCCCGTCGGCGACGAAGGCGATGGGGCCGCCGTCGACCGCCTCGGGGGCGACGTGTCCGACGCACAGCCCGGTGGTGCCGCCGGAGAACCGGCCGTCGGTGAGCAGCAGCACGTCCTTGCCCAGCCCGGCGCCCTTGATGGCGCCGGTGATGGCCAGCATCTCGCGCATGCCCGGGCCGCCCTTGGGACCCTCGTACCGGATCACCACCACGTCACCGGCGGTGATGGTGCCGTCCTCCAGCGCGTCCATGGCTGCCCGCTCACCGTCGAAAACCCTGGCGGTGCCTTCGAACACATCGGAGTCGAAACCCGCGGACTTCACCACCGCACCCTCGGGCGCGAGCGAGCCGCGCAGGATGGTGATCCCGCCGGTGGGGTGGATCGGGTTGGACAGCGCCCGCAGCACCTTGCCGTCCGGGTCCGGCGGCGCGATGTGAGCGAGGTTCTCCGCCATGGTCTTTCCGGTCACCGTCAGCACATCGCCGTGCAGTAGGCCGGCGTCCAGGAGCGCCTTCATGACCACCGGAACGCCGCCGATACGGTCGACGTCGAACATCACGTGTTTGCCGAACGGCTTGACGTCGGCCAGGTGCGGCACCTTGGCGCCGACCCGGGTGAAATCCGCCAGCGAGAGCTCGACACCGGCCTCGTGGGCGATGGCCAACAGGTGCAGCACCGCGTTGGTGGATCCGCCGAACGCCATCACCACCGCGATGGCGTTCTCGAAAGCCTCCTTGGTCAGGATCTCGCGAGCGGTGATGCCGCGGTGCAATAGTTCGACCACGGCCCGCCCGCTGGCGCGGGCGTATCCGTCGCGGCGCCGGTCGGTGGCCGGGGGAGCGGCGCTGCCGGGCAGTGACATCCCCAGTGCCTCAGCCGCACTGGCCATGGTGTTGGCGGTGTACATGCCGCCGCAGGCGCCTTCGCCCGGGCAGATGGCCCGCTCGATCGCGTCGACGTCCTCGCGCGGCATCAGTCCGCGCGCGCAGGCACCGACGGCCTCGAAGGCGTCGATGATGGTCACGTCCATCTCGGTACCGTCGGACAGTTTGGCCTTGCCCGGCAGGATCGAACCGGCGTAGAGGAACACCGCGGCCAGGTCCAGGCGCGCGGCGGCCATCAGCATCCCGGGCAGTGACTTGTCGCAGCCGGCCAACAGCACGGAGCCGTCGAGCCGCTCGGCCATCATGACGGTCTCGACGCTGTCGGCGATGATCTCCCGGGACACCAGCGAGAAGTGCATGCCCTCGTGGCCCATCGAGATGCCGTCGGACACCGAGATGGTGC
>CAZHUU010000023.1:0-42992 GCA_964535335.1 uncultured Mycobacterium sp. | reverse complement strand
GGGACATCGGCGGTCCGGACGTCCTCGAGTACGGCGACATGATGCAGATCTACGCCGAGGTCGCCGGCCTGCGCCCCCGGCACATGCTGGTGCTGCCGGTGCTGACACCGCGGATCGCCGCGCTGTGGGTGGGCCTGGTGACCCCGATCCCGTCCGGGCTGGCGCGTCCGCTCGTCGAGTCGCTGCACTGCGACGCGGTGATGCACAACCACGACATCGACACGATCATCCCGCCGCCACCGGGTGGGCTCACTCCCTACCGGAAGTCGGTGTCGCTGGCGCTGGCCCGCATCCCGCGCGGCGACGTCGAGTCGGCGTGGCACACCGGCACCGCGGCGCAGCTGCCCAGCGACCCGGAGTGGGCCGGCGAGGTGGTGTTCATCGACACCCGGTCCCGGCACAGCACAGCCACCCCCACCCAGCTGTGGAAGGCCGTCGAGGACAGCGTCCCCGAGCGCTGGCAGGTCGAGGAACACGAACCGGGCAACGTGGTTCGGCTGCGCGCCCAGAACGGTGGGCCCGGCGAGCGCTGGCTGGAGATGCGGGTCACCCCCGAGGGCCGTGGCAGCCGCTACGAGCAGCGCACGCTGTTCTATCCGCGCGGGCTGCTGGGCCGGGTGTTCTGGTACGCCGCGCGCCCGGTGCAGACCATCGCCTCGCGAGCACGTGCACGGCGGGTGATGTCGGCAGCCCGCTGACGCCGGCCTAATGCCGCTACGGGCGGCGCAGCGCCGAGACGTTGTCGTTGTCCGCCTGGACCGGACGGCGCCCGTCGGCCTCCACGACCGGGACTCCGGTGCGGGCGGCGGTGGCCAGCATGTGCTCGACGACGTTCTTGCCCAGCTGGGTCTCGCCGGGAAGGTCGATCGGGTAGCTGCCGTCGAAACAGGCGCAGCACAACCTGGTTGCGGGTTGGTCGGTGGCGGCGATCATCCCCTGCTGGGAGATGTAGCCGAGGGTGTCCGCGCCGATCGCATGGCGGACCGCCTCGAGCATCTCGCCCTCGCTGTCGACGGCGTTGGCGATGAGTTCGGCGGGGGTGGCGAAGTCGATGCCGTAGAAGCACGGCCATTTCACCGGCGGCGACGCGATGCGGACGTGGACCTCGACGGCGCCGGCCTCGCGCAGCATCCGGATCAGTGCGCGTTGGGTGTTGCCGCGCACGATCGAGTCGTCGACCACGATCAACCGCTTGCCGCGGATCACTTCCTTGAGCGGGTTGAGCTTCAGCCGGATACCGAGCTGCCGGATGGTCTGCGACGGCTGGATGAACGTGCGGCCCACGTAGGCGTTCTTCATCAGGCCCTGCCCGAACGGAATCCCGGACTCCTGGGCATAGCCGACGGCGGCCGGGGTGCCGGACTCCGGAACGCCGATCACCAGGTCGGCGTCGACCGGCTTCTCCCGCGCCAGCCGGCGACCGATGTCGACGCGCGCGGCGTGCACTGACCGGCCGGCGATGGTGCTGTCGGGGCGAGCGAGGTAGACGTACTCGAAGACGCAGCCCTTCGGCGTCGGGTTGGCGAACCGGCTGGAGCGCACCCCGTCGGCGTCGATGGCCAGCAGTTCGCCGGGTTCGATATCTCGGACGAACGACGCGCCGACGATGTCCAGGGCGGCGGTCTCGGAGGCCACCACCCAGCCGCGGTCGAGGCGGCCCAGCGAGAGCGGGCGGACACCGAACGGGTCACGTGCGGCGTAGAGGGTGTTCTCGTCCATGAAGATCAGGCAGAACGCGCCGCGCACGGTGGGCAGCAGTTCCAGCGCGGCCTGCTCGACGGTGGAGTCGGCCGCGCCGTGAGCCAGCAGCGCACCGAGGATGTCGGAGTCGGTGGTGGCGGTGCCGGGCATGTTCGGGTTGATCAGTCCCGCCTCGCGGGCGCGGCCCGCCAATTCGGTGGTGTTGACCAGATTTCCGTTGTGCCCCAACGCAACTCCGGTACCGGCGGCGGTGTTACGGAAGACTGGTTGGGCGTTCTCCCAGGTGGTCGAACCGGTCGTGGAGTAGCGGCAGTGCCCGATGGCGACGTGGCCCTCCATGGCGGCCAGCGTCTGCTCGTCGAACACCTGACTGACCAGGCCGAGGTCCTTGAAGACCAGCACCTGAGACCCGTCGGCCACCGCGATACCGGCCGCCTCCTGGCCCCTGTGTTGCAGGGCATAGAGGCCGTAATACGTGAGCTTGGCAACATCTTCGCCCGGAGCCCAGACGCCGAAGACGCCGCACTCTTCGCGAGGCTCGTTTTCCAGTTGGCCGGTCACGATATGGGCTGCTCCCTGGCGGAGGTTGGTGACGTGAGTCAGTCTACGGTGAGCAGCCGAAAACGCGGAATCGAACGGCGAGTGTCGTGCCGGCCGATCAGTCGGTTTTCACCAGCGGCAACAGCGCGGCCAGTTCACCGGCGCGGGAGCCGGAGAGTCGCAGCACGCCACTGCCGGCGGCATCGGAGAACTCGAGCAGGCCCGTCGCCAGCAGCAGCCAGGTGCGGGGGTCCGTTTCGACGACGTTCGGCGGTGTGCCGCGGGTGTGTCTGGGTCCCGAGATGCATTGGACCGCAGCGAAGGGCGGGATTCGGACCTCGACGCTGGCACCCGGGGCCAACCCGGCCAACGTGCGGGCGGTCAGCCGAACCGCGGCGGCGATCGCGGTCCGGTCCGGGGTCGGCTCCGATTCATCCCGCAGCCAATCGCCGACCGCGCGCACCGCGGCCAGGGTGGCCTGCGGGTCGGCTGTGCTACGAGACGGCATGCGCCCAGTATTTCAATCCCGCCACCCGGCCAGCAGCTGGGCACCATCGACGTCTACGGCTACGGCTACAACCTGGCGAAGAGCCAGAAGTTCCGCAACGTCGCCACCCACAGCACCGTCGCGTTCGTCGTCGACGACATCTTCTCGCACGACCCGTGGCGGGTGCGCTGCCTGGAGATCCGCGGTACCGCCCAGCAGGCCGAGAGCGCCAAGGGCGAACCCCTGATCCGGATCACCCCGAAACGCATCATCAGCTTCGGCATCGATGACACCGACACCGAGGCGCACGATCTGGTGCCGGACAGCGGCGTGCCGACGACGGCGAGCTAACCCTTTCGGTTCACCACGAGGGCCGCCACCGCGCCGGCCTCGTTGATCGCCAGGTGCGCCAGGACCGGGGCCAGCAGGCTGCCGGACCGCCCGGCCAGCCAGCCGAATGCCCAGCCGGCCAGCCCGGTGACCACCACCGTCCCGAGGATGGATTCGCCCTCCTTGCGGGCATCGGGGATGTGCCACAGTCCGAAGGCCACCGCCTGCAGCAGCCCACCCCGGGCCGGGCCCACCGCTCGCACGGCGAGGGTGTGCAGGGCGCCGCGAAACACCGCCTCCTCGGCCCAGACGGTTCCGGCCGGAATCTCCAGAGCCAGCCAGCGGGCCGCATTCTCGGGAAGGTCGCGCTCCGCCATGGCGGTGCGCACCCGGGGCAGCGCGGTCGTGGTGGCCACCCCGGCGGCGACCACCGCTGCAGCGGCACCACCGACTCGCAGACCGGACCACAGCGCGGGCGGTCGCAGCCCGAGTGGCGCCCGGGCGGCCGCGGCCAGCGCGGTGCCGAGAACTGCGCGTGCGGCGGGATGCCCACGAAACTTGATGCCGGTCACTGGAATTCGGGACCGCCGACCGAGATCACCTTCTCCAGTGCGCGCCGGATCCGCTCGGTGTCCTCGACCGTCCACCCGACGGGTGCGGCCACCGCCACCCAGCCGTCGAGTTGGCCGTCACCGTAGTTGTGGCCGTGCCCGGTGGGGGTGCCCTGGGAGTTGGTGACGTTGCCCGCCATGTCGGCACTCACCTGGAAGAAGGTGACGATCGGAGACCACCGCATGGAGGCACTCCGGTCGAAGCCGGGTGGTTCCTCGAGCCAGTCCGGCTTGTCGAACAGCAGGTCGGGTGTCCACCACACGACCGGGTCCGAGGGGTGCTGCAGATAGAGCACCCGCGGGCCCGCCCACGGCGGTGCCTCGGCGACCCCGGCGATCTCGGCGGGGCCCGACGCCTGCGCGAAGCGGACGGTGCGGCCGTTGTCATAGCGCGGTTGGATCTCGGGGGTGCCCGGATCGCGCCTGGCCGTCAACGCCTTCCACAATGCGCTCGCGTTCGGCGGACCCACCCACAGCACCGAGGAGAAGCTCATGTCGACGACGTCGGGCAGATAGCCGAAGGCCCCCTGCCCCGCCATCGAGCCGAGGCTCTCCCCGTACAGGGCCAACCGGGGCCGACTCTCGGCGGGCCACCGCTGCCACCTCCCGTGGATGGCATCCACCATCGCCTTGCCCGCCTCCACCGACTTCTGCTGGTCGGCGAGGAAGGAGATCCAGCTCGGTAGATACGAATACTGCATGGCGACCAGCGCGGTGTCGCCGTTGTACATCGACTCGATGGAGCGGGCGGCGACCGGATCCACCCACCCGGTGCCGGTGGTCGGGATGATGACCAGCAGCTTGCGCTCGAACGCCCTGGTGCGCTGCAACTCCGAGAGCAGCACCGCGATGCGGCCCTCGTCGGTGTCGGCGGATTGCAGGCCGGCGTAGATGCGGATGGGTTCCTTGGCGGGACGGCCGTTGAGTTCGGTCAGCTCGGCGGCGTGCGGGCCGGTGGCCACGAAGTTGCGGCCCTGAAAGCCAAGTGTGTCCCACGCCGCGAATGATCCTGAACTGCCGGATCGTTCGGGCTGTACCGGCTGCTCGATACCCGGTCGGGTGCTGGCGTTCTGCGGCTGGAACACGGTACGGGCGCCCGCGATGAAGCCGCGCACCAGCACGCCGTTGACCAGCATGATGATGAGCACCACCACGATGGCGGTGCCGACGAACATCGCCACCTCGTCGTTGATGTTCCAGCGCCGGATCATCACCCGCGCCAGGAATTTGATGGTGTCCTTGACCACCCGCGCCGCACCCACCAGGAGTCCCCCGGTGATCAGAGCGACGCCCAGGGTGCGTAGGTAGCCCGGCGTGGCCGGGCCCTCGATGCCCATCACCGTCGACAGCTGTCGCTGCCAGGCGGCGGCCGGGATGAGCATGAGCACGCTGGCGCCGATGGAGACGATGACGATGGCCGCCTTGAGCCCGTAGAGGAGCCTGGGGCTCGGCGGCCACCAGTCGCGGTGGGAGAGGAACAGCCGCCGAAACACTCGGCCCACCAACACCCCGACGCCGTATCCGATCGCGGCGTTGATGCCCCCGATCACCCCACCGGTCACCCAGTCGCGCGGCAGCAGTGACGGGGTCAATGACAGGCAGAAGAACAGCGCACCGAACGCGACGCCGACGAAGTCGAGGCGCACCAGGCTCCACGCCCACGCCGCCAGCGATTCCCGGCGCCGCCGTCGTTCGGGTGGGGCCTGGGCCTCCCCGGTGACGTCGTCGACCGCACTGGTCATCCGAACAGCCCGGGCAGCACTTTCTCCGATGTGGTGCGCAGTTCGTCCAGCGTCACCGTGAAAAGGTCCTGCACGTCCACGGAGTCCGAGCCGTCGTCCGAGACGCCGATCCGCGTCACCGGCAGGCCCCGCGCCTCGCACATCGACCGGAACCGGCTCTCCTCGGTCCGCGGCACGGCGACCAACACTCGGCCCGCCGACTCCGAGAACAGGAACACAAACGGATCGACTCGATCGGGAAGCACGATGCGGCAACCGGTTTCACCGGCCAGCGCCGATTCCACGACCGCCTGGATCAAGCCGCCTTCGCTCAGGTCGTGGGCCGCCGACACCAGGCCGTCCCTCGAGGCCGCGGTCAGCACCTCGGCCAACAGTTTCTCCCGCGCCAGGTCGACCTCGGGTGGCAGGCCGCCGAGATGATCGGCGGTGACCTGCGCCCAGATCGAACCGTCGAACTCGTCGCGGGTGTCGCCGAGCAGCAACAGCGTCTCGCCCGGTTCGCCGCCCAGCCCGGTGGGCAGCCGCCGGCTGACGTCGTCGATCACCCCGAGCACACCGACGACCGGGGTGGGCAGGATGGCCGTCGATCCGGTCTGGTTGTAGAAGCTGACGTTGCCGCCGGTGACGGGGATCCCCAGTGCCGCACAGCCATCCGCCAGGCCGCGGACCGCCTGGGCGAACTGCCACATCACGCCCGGGTCCTCCGGCGAGCCGAAGTTGAGGCAGTTCGTCACCGCGACGGGCGTGGCGCCGGTGACGGCGACGTTGCGGTAGGCCTCGGCAAGGGCGAGCTGAGCCCCGCGGTAGGGGTCGAGCTTGGTGTAACGCCCGGACGCGTCGGTCGACACCGCGATCCCGCGGCCGGTGGATTCGTCGATGCGCAGCACACCGCCATCGGCACGATCGGCCAGCACCGTGTTTCCCCGCACATAGCGGTCGTACTGCTCGGTGATGAAGGCTCGGCTGCACAGGTGCGGACTGCCCACCAGGGCAAGCAGAGTCGCGCGCAGCTCCGCGCCGGTGGCGGGGCGGGGCAGCGTGGCGGAGGTGTCGGCGTTCAGCTCGTCCTGCCAGTCCGGACGGGCGACCGGCCGTTGGTAGACCGGGCCCTCGTGGGCGACGGTGCGGGGCGGGACGTCGACGACGGTCTCCCCGTTCCAGGTGATCCGCAGCCGGTCACCCTCGGTGACCTCGCCGATCACCGTCGCGATCACGTCCCACTTGCGGCACACGGCCATGAACTTCTCGACGTTCTCCGGGGCCACCACCGCGCACATGCGTTCCTGCGACTCGCTGGAGAGCACCTCCGCCGGTGTCATGTTCGTCGCGCGCAGCGGAACCCGGTCCAGTTCGATAGCCATGCCGCCGTCGCCGGCCGATGCGAGTTCCGAAGTGGCGCAAGACAATCCGGCGCCGCCGAGATCCTGGATCCCGATCACCAGACCGGCGGCGTAAAGCTCCAGGCAGCACTCGATGAGCACCTTCTCCATGAACGGGTCGCCCACCTGAACCGACGGCAGTTTCTTGCGGCCCGGCCCGGATCCCTCGTCGCCGCCGAAGGTGTCACTGGCCAGCACCGAAACGCCGCCGATTCCGTCCAGGCCGGTTCGCGCCCCGAACAGAATGATCTTGTTGCCGGCACCGGAGGCGAACGCCAGGTGCAGGTCTTCCTTGCGCAACACCCCCACACACAACGCGTTGACCAGCGGATTGCCCGCGTAGGAGGAGTCGAAGATGGTCTCGCCGCCGATGTTGGGCAGACCGAGGGAGTTGCCGTAGCCGCCGATGCCGCGCACCACGCCGTCGACGAGGCGGCGGGTGTCGTGGGCGTCGGCGGCGCCGAAGCGGAGTTGGTCCATCACCGCTACCGGGCGCGCGCCCATCGCCATGATGTCGCGCACGATGCCACCGACCCCGGTGGCCGCACCCTGGTAGGGCTCGACGTAGGAGGGGTGGTTGTGCGATTCCACCTTGAAGGTCACCGCCCACCCGTCGCCGATGTCGACCACGCCCGCGTTCTCGCCGATACCGGCGAGCATCGCGGCCTTCATCTCGTCGGTCGTGGTCTCACCGAAGTAGCGCAGATGCACCTTCGAGGACTTGTAGGAGCAGTGCTCGCTCCACATCACCGAGTACATGGCCAGCTCGGCGTCGGTGGGCCGCCGGCCGAGGATGTCGCGGATGCGCTGGTACTCGTCGTCTTTGAGACCGAGTTCCCGGAACGGTTGCGGGTGGTCAGGCGTTGCCGCTGCCCGCTCGACGGTGTCGACAACTCCCTCGGCCCCAGACGTCACGACGACAGTCTAGTGACCGGCCCCCGGTCGGGCGCCCCGACACGTCTCGTGACTACCCCAGAGCGGCGGCGATGCGCCGCCACTGTTGGGTGGGGAACTCCTTCGGGTCACCGGTGAGCACCTGGACGCAGACGTGGTCGGCGCCGGCGGCCCGGTGTTCGTCGATCCGGCGCAGGATGGCGTCCTCGTCGCCCCAGGCGATGATGGCGTCGATCAGCCGGTCACTGATGGAGGCGATGTCCTCTTCGGTGAATCCCGACCGCAGCAGGTTGTTGGCATAGTTGGGCAACACCAGGTAACCCCGCAGGAAGTCCGCGGCGATGGTCCGGGCCTCCGCGGGATCGGTGGACAGCACCACACCCTGTTCGGGTAGTAGCAGCGGACCCGCGCCCAGTTCGGCGCGGGCGGCGGCGGTGTGCTCCGGCGTGGTCAGGTAGGGATGTGCGCCGCGGGACCGGGTGGCGGCCAGGGCGAGCATTTTCGGGCCGAGGGCGGCCAGCACCCGGTTCTCGACCGGCACCGGCTGATCCGCGGCGTCCAGACCGTCGAGATACTCGCGGGTGGCAGCCATCGGCCTGCGGTACCGGCCCGGTTCGCCGGCGTCGATCAGCGGCGCGTGGCTGACGCCGATACCGAGCAGGAAGCGGTCGCCGTGGGCGGCGGTCCGGGCCGCGTAGTTGGCGGCGGTCTCGGCGGGGGTGTGCATCCAGAGGTTGAGGATGCCGGTGGCGATGACGACCTGTTCGGTGGCGCCGAGCAGCCGATCGACGGAGTCGAACACCGGCCCACCGACGTCGGGCACCCACAGCGCCGTGAAGCCGAGTTCCTCCAGCTCCGCGGCGGCCTCGGCCACCTTGTCCGGATTGCCGTAGCGCAGTTGGGAACTCCACACGCCCACACCGGAAATGTCCATGGCGGTGACTCTAACCCTGACCTGCGAGGTAATTGTGGCCCGGCACCATCATGAGCACCCTGGACCGTGCAGCGCTCATCGCGGGCGCCCGACCGGGAGGGAAGCCATGACCGATGTTCACACCGCACCCAGGTTCAGCGCCGAGATGTGGGCCGCATTCTGGGCCGCCCCCGAAATGTCCTCGGGGCAAGACATTTTGGCCGACGACATCATCGGGTACTGGCCTGGTGACCGGGAGCCGGTACGCGGACTGGCGGCCTACCAGGCCAAGATCGCCGCGTTGCTCGACGCCTATCCCGATCTGCGACTGGAGTTGGTCGACAGCGCCACTGTGCCGGGCAACGCCGACGGCGAGGAACTGGTGTACCTGCACTACGTCGGGCGGGCGACGGGGCCGGACGGGCCGTTCGAGATTCGCGGCCTGGACCGGGTACGCAGCCGGGACGGGGTCGTGGTCGAGAACGTCATCCGCTACGACCCGGCGGAATTGCCGGGCCGCTGAGCACGATCACTCGGGCGCCAGGAAGGCCTGCAGCGCCGCGGCATAGGTCGCGACGTCGTGGGCGCCCATCAGTTCACGGGCGGAATGCATCGCGAGTTGCGGGGCGCCCACGTCGACGGTCGGGACGCCGGTGCGCGCCGAGGTCATCGGCCCGATCGTCGAGCCGCACGGCAGGTCGGCCCGGTGCTCGTAGCGCTGCAGGGGCACCCCGGCCTGCCGGCAGGCCAGCGCGAAGGCCGCGGCGGTGCGGCCGTCGGTGGCGTAGCGCAGGTTCGGTTGCACCTTGAGCACCGGGCCGCCGTTGATCTCGATCAGGTGGCCCGGCTCGTGGCGGTCCGGGTAGTTCGGATGGGTCGCGTGCGCCATGTCGCCCGACGCCACCACCGAGCCCTGCAACCGGCGCAGGAAGTCCTCGCGGTCGCCGCCGCCGGCGAGCACCACGCGTTCGAGCACGGTCAGCAGCAGCTCGGACTGCGCCCCGTGATCCGACGTCGAGCCGACCTCCTCGTGGTCGAACAGCGCCAGCAGCGGGAGGTGGCCGGCCGGTTCGGCGGCCAGGAACGCCTCGAGTCCCGCGTAGCAGGTCACCTGGTTGTCCAGCCTTGGTGCACTGACGAATTCGCGGTCGACCCCGGTGAGCGCCGACGGTGTCAGATCGTGGGTCATCAGGTCGGCGCCGAGCAGATCGGCTTCGTCGATCCCGACATGCGCGGCGACGTAACCCAGGAACGAACGCACCCGGTCACCGGTCCCCCACACCGCGTTGACGTGGCGCTGCGGATCGAGTTTGAGCGCCGCGCGGTCCTCGGCGAGGTGGATGGCCAGCTGCGGCACCCGGAGCAGCGGAGTGTCGATGCGGACCAGCTGATGGGTCAGCGAGCCCCCGGCGCGCACCGACAGCCTGCCGCTGATGCCGAGGTCGCGGTCCAGCCACGAGTTCAGCCAGGCGCCGCCGTAGGGCTCCAGTGCGACCACCTGCCAGCCCGCCACCAACCGGTCCGGGTGCTGTTTGACGCGCAGGTTCGGGCTGTCGGTGTGCCCACCGACGATGCGGAACGGCCGGTCCGGTTGGGCCGCGTCATCCCCGGAACCGTTCTCGGAACTGTTCCAGGCCACCAGCGATCCGGCCCGCACGGTGAAGAACCGCCCCGGGCCCGTCGGCCAGCGGTCGGTTTCGGCCAGTTCGGTGTATCCGGCGGCGGTCAGCCGGCCCGCCACCGTCTGGCAGACGTGGAACGGCGACGGCGACGCGTCGATGAACTCGCACAATCCCTGCGCACTGGCCCCTGTCGACATGGAGACCATCATCGCTGACCGGAAACCGATTAGGGTCGAACCGTGCCCTCCCCGCTACCGCAACCGGTACTGGCGCCGCTCACTCCGGCGGCCATCTTCCTGGTGGCCACCATCGACGAGGGTGGCGAGGCCGCGGTGCACGACGCGCTGCCCGGCCTGGCCGGCCTGGTCCGGGCGGTCGGGTTCCGCGATCCGTCCAAGCGCCTGTCGATGGTGACCTCGATCGGCTCCGACGCCTGGGACCGGTTGTTCGCGGGCCCCCGGCCTGCCGAGCTGCATCCGTTCATCGAGTTGCACGGCCCGTGCCACCACGCCCCGTCGACGCCCGGCGATCTGCTGTTCCACATCCGTGCCGAGGTGCTCGACGTGTGCTTCGAACTGGCCGGGCAGGTGGCCAAGTCGATGGCAGGAGCGATCACCATCGTCGACGAGGTGCACGGCTTCAAGTTCTTCGACAACCGCGACCTGCTGGGTTTCGTGGACGGGACGGAGAACCCGGACGGCCCGATCGCGTTGGGCGCCAGCCAGATCGGCGACGAGGACCCGGACTTCGCGGGCGGGTGCTACGTGCACGTGCAGAAGTACGTCCATGACATGCCGTCGTGGGAGGCGCTGTCGGTGACCGAGCAGGAGCGCGTCGTCGGCCGCACCAAGCTCGACGACATCGAGCTTGCCGACGATGTCAAGCCAGCCAATTCCCATGTGGCACTGAACGTCATCGAAGACGACGACGGCAACGAGCTGAAGATCGTCCGGGCCAACATGCCGTTCGGCGAGGTGGGCAAGGGCGAGTACGGCACGTACTACATCGGGTACTCCCGTTCGCCGGCGGTGACCGAGAAGATGCTGGAGAACATGTTCATCGGCGACCCGCCCGGCAACACCGACCGGATCCTGGACTTCTCCACCGCGCTCACCGGTTGCCTCTTCTTCACGCCGATCGTGGACTTCCTCAACGATCCCCCGCCGCTGCCGGGCGCCCAGACCGCCGCGGCTCCCGCCCCGACCACCACTTCCGACGGCTCACTGGCGATCGGCAGTCTGAAAGGACGATCCTGATGAACAACCTCTATCGCGAGCTCGCCCCGGTCACCGAATCAGCCTGGGAGGAAATCGAACTGGAAGCCGCCCGGACCTTCAAGCGGCACATCGCGGGCCGACGGGTGGTCGACGTCAGCGGTCCGGGCGGGCCGGTGACGGCCGCGGTGAGCACCGGCCACCTTCGGGACGTGGCCTCGCCGGGTGACGGTGTGGTGGCGCACCTGCGGGACGCCAAGCCCCTGGTCCGACTGCGGGTGCCGTTCACGGTGTCGCGGGTGGCGATCGACGACGTCGAGCGCGGCTCGCAGGACTCCGACTGGGATCCGGTCAAGGAGGCCGCCAAGAAGCTGGCGTTCGTGGAGGACCGGGCGATCTTCGAGGGGTACGGCGCGGCGTCGATCGACGGCATCCGCGGCTGCAGCTCCAACCCGCCGCTGGCGCTGCCAGCCGACGCCCGTGAGTTCCCCGACGTGATCTCCCAGGCGCTCTCGGAGCTGCGGCTCGCCGGGGTGGACGGCCCGTACTCGGTGCTGCTGTCGGCGGAGGCCTACACCAAGGTCAGCGAGACCACCGAGCACGGCTATCCGATTCGCGAACACCTCAACCGCCTGGTCGACGGCGACATCATCTGGGCTCCGGCTATCGACGGGGCGTTCGTGCTGAGCACCCGCGGCGGGGACTTCGACCTGCAGCTGGGCACCGACGTCTCGATCGGCTACCTGAGCCACGACGCCGAGACCGTACAGCTGTATCTGCAGGAGACGCTGACGTTCCTGTGCTACACCGCGGAGGCCTCGGTCGCGCTGACCGCCTGACGGAGTAATGGAGCGACGCTCGCTGTCGTGGCGTTCCCGGCCGGCCCGGCCGGCAGCGTCGTCAACGGCGCGATCGTGCCCGTCGGCGGCGGCGATGCGGCGTTGAGCGCCTAGTCCTCAGACGAGAACGCTGTCCAGCGCGGAGCAGAACATCCCCAGCCCATCGTCGGACGGCCCGGTCAGCGGTTCGGTGGCGTGCTCGGGGTGCGGCATCAGCCCCACGACCCGTCCGTTGGCCGAGCTGATGCCGGCGATGTCGCGCATCGATCCGTTGGGGTTCTCCGCGTAGCGGAAGACCACCCGGCCCTCCCCCTCGAGTTCGTCGAGCACCGTTTCACTGGCGACGTAGCGGCCCTCACCGGACTTCAACGGCACCAGCAACTCGGCGCCCCACTCGTAGCGCGAGGTCCAGGCCGAGGTGATGGAGTCGACCTTCAGCCAGACATCGCGGCAGATGAAGTGCAGTCCGGCGTTGCGGGCCAGGGCTCCGGGCAGCAGTCCGGCCTCGCAGAGCACCTGGAAGCCGTTGCAGATGCCCAGGACGGGCATGCCGCGGCCGGCGGCGGCCACCACCTCGCCCATCACCGGCGCGAACTTGGCGATGGCACCGCAGCGCAGATAGTCGCCGTAGGAGAACCCACCGGGGACCACGACGGCGTCGACGCCCTTGAGATCGGCGTCGGCGTGCCACAGGCTCACCGCCTCGGCACCGGCGCGCCGCACCGCACGGGCGGCATCGACGTCGTCGAGGGATCCCGGGAAGGTGATGACTCCGACCCGTGCGCTCATGGTTGCTCCCCCGCCGGTTCGCGGCTGACGCTCCAGTCCTCGATCACGGTGTTGGCCAGCAGCGATTCGGCGATCTCAGCGAGCTGTTCATCGCTGACCGCATCGTCGACTTCGAGTTCGAATCGCTTGCCCTGCCGGACATCTGAGACCCCGGAGTGCCCGAGCCGGCCCAGTGCACCGACGATGGCCTGGCCCTGCGGGTCGAGAATCTCGGCTTTGGGCATCACGTTGACAACTACCCGGGCCACGCGGCTCCTCGCTGACGTCGACGGAACTTGCGGTTCGAACTCTACCGGCGACCCGGCGAATCACGCCCTACTGGCACGACCCGATGTACGCCGCGCACAGCGGTGCCCCCATGGCGTCGAGCACCGCGGTGTCGCCGATAGCCGGCCAGGGCGTTAGCGGAGGTGCCGTCGACCACATCGCGAGCTCGGTGACGGAGCTGTTTCCCGGGTTCGCCACCAGGTACTGGTGCAGGATCACCGGACCGCCGACCACCGCGGCCATCCGGTCGCCGTCGTCGGTGGTCACCGAGGGTGAGGCGACGACGTTGGTCCGCTGGCAGGACCGCAGCGCGGCGACCGCGGTGTCGAACACGTCCTGGGCGATCTGCCCGCCCCGCCAGGTCTCCCCGCGCCAGTGCAGCACCTGAACCTGCAGCTGCCACTGGCCCTCGGGGTTGACCACCGCCGCGCGCTCGGCGACGGCCCAGCCGCGTGGGTCCTGAGGCACCGGCGGGCTGGCGCAGAGTTCCTCGAAGCGGAACCGTGGCGCGACGGCGGTCACGGCCACACCGGCCAGCCTGGGCCAGGCGTAGCGCGGGTTCAGCGGGATGCCCCACGGCGGGATCCAGGCCGCGTCGGGAATGCGGTCGCAGGCGGGGGGGCAGGTCTCGGGGGTGGCGGCAGCGGGGGGCGCGACGACGAGCCCGCAGGCCACCAAGAGAGTCCCGAGGACCATCCGCATACGACGCCTCCCGTGAGCGCGCACAATCGTAAGCATGGATTTGACGCATTTCGGGCATTCATGCCTGCTCGCCGAGTTCGGCGCCACCACGCTGCTGTTCGACCCGGGCAATTTCTCCCACGGCTTCGAGGGCATCACCGGCCTGTCGGCGATCCTCATCACCCACCAGCACCCCGACCACGCCGACCGGGAACGGCTGCCCGCACTGGTGGAAGCCAACCCCGACGCGGCGCTGTACGCCGACCCGGCCACTGCCGCCGAACTCGGCGGGCGGTGGCGCGCCGTCCATGTCGGCGACGAACTGACCATCGACGCGCTGACGGTCCGCGGGGTGGGTGGGCGACATGCCGTCATCCACCCGGACATCCCGGTGATCGACAACATCTCCTACCTCGTCGGCGACGCCGAGCACCCGGCGAGGCTGATGCATCCCGGGGACGCGCTGTTCGTGCCCGATGAGGCGGTCGACGTGCTGGCCGCCCCGGCGGCCGCGCCCTGGATGAAGATCTCCGAGGCAGTCGACTACCTGCGGGCGGTGGCGCCAGAGCACGCCGTGCCGATCCATCAGGGCATAGTCGCCCCGGAGGCGCGCGGAATCTACTACGGTCGGCTCACCGAGTTGACCGATACCGACTTCCGGGTGCTGCCGGAGGAGAACTCGACCCGGTTCTGACCAATCCGACTGCTAGCGAACGGAATACGCGATGAGCGCAGCTGACCTCGAGTACCTGTTCGGCCTCACCGGCAAGACCGCGCTGGTCACCGGCGGCACCCGCGGCATCGGGATGATGATCGCGCGCGGACTGCTGCAGGCCGGCGCGCGGGTGACCATCAGCTCGCGCAAGGCCGACGCCTGCGAGGACACCGTCCGGCAGCTCTCGGAATTCGGCGAGGTGCGCGGAATCGCGGCCGACCTGTCCCGCCAGGAGGAATGCAAGCGGCTCGCGGGTGAAGTGCTCGCGGACACCGATGAGTTGCACATCCTGGTCAACAACGCGGGCGCGACATGGGGCGAACCGCTGGAGACCTTCCCGGCGTCGGCGTGGGACCGGGTGCTCGACCTCAACGTCAAGTCCCCGTTCTGGATGGTGCAGGAATTGGTGCCCGCACTGCGTAAGGCGGGCACCCAGGACGACCCCGCACGGGTGATCAACATCGGCAGCATCGACGGCATCCACGTGCCGGTGCTGGCAACCTACTCGTATTCGGCCAGCAAGGCCGCCCTGCACCAGTTGACCCGGGTTCTCGCCAAAGAGCTTGGCCCGCAACATATCACCGTCAATGCGGTGGCACCGGGACCGTTCCCGTCGAAGATGATGGCCGCGACGCTGGACGCCTTCGGCGACGCCATCGCGGCCTCCGCGCCGATGCGGCGCATCGGCCGTGACGACGACATGGCCGGTGTCGCGATCTTCCTGGCCGGCCGGGCCGGGTCCTATGTGAACGGCGCGATCATCCCGGTCGACGGCGGGATCGCGACGACGGCTTCCGGGTCGGGGTCCAGCCGCTGACGATGCGGGCGGCGCACCGCCCGAGGAGAAGGCGGCTAGTCAGACTCCAGCCGCTGACGATGCGGGCGGCTCAGGCCGCCGACGACGCGGGGCGGGCGGATCCCCACCGGTACACCGCCGGTGCGCAGCCGTGCATCAGGGCAAGGTCGACGACGTCGAGCATCGCCTGACGCGGCCCGGACTTACGGAGTTGCCGCGCCGCGACGGCCACCCGGACGATGCCGCCGCGCCGTGCCGTCCGCTCGGCGGACAGCACCAGCGTCCGGCACCACCACGGTTCGGTGAGGAACCCTTCACCGATACCGAGCACCCGGCCCCGCACCGTCGATCCACTCACCAGGTCGGTCATTCCGTGCAGATCGGCCAGCAGGCGAAAGCCGTTGCGCGGCAGCGCGGTGACCGTACCGGATGACACCGTCCAGCCCGGGGCGGCGAACAGCCGGGTGCGCAAACCGACATGCTCGAGCACCCGGTCGGCGCCCATCAGCCGCAGGTTGGCCTCGTGGGCGGGCAGTGTCGCGAACTCACCGCGACGCCGCTTCGTGGCGGCCTCGTCGTAGCCGTGCAGGACCACGGCATCGCCACCGGCGCGGCGGGTGCTCACCCAGTCGACGGTGAGCGGGTCGCCCTCCAACCGGTAGTCGTTCTTCAGTCTCGGCGCCACCAGCAGCGACACCGGGACGGCACGGGCGTCGAGGGTTCGGCAGAAGCCGTCGATGTCGTCCAGCGTCCGGTCGCGGATCCCGGACACCGAGACGATGAGCTGTCCAGCCACCTTCGCAGTGTGGCAACTCCAGGTGTCGAGACGGTGTCGGTGATCCAGACGTCAGACGTCCATCCGGTTCAGTTCGGCAGCACAGCCTCGATGGCGGCGACCACCTCGGGGGCGTCGGGTTCGGTGCGCGGCCGGAACCGGTTGACCACCGTGCCGCCGGGGGCCACCAGGAACTTCTCGAAGTTCCACTGCACGTCACCGGCCTCCCCGCCGGCATCGGCGGTCTTGGTCAGCTCGGTGTA
Organism: uncultured Mycobacterium sp.; assembly: GCA_964535335.1. Classification (GTDB taxonomy): domain Bacteria; phylum Actinomycetota; class Actinomycetes; order Mycobacteriales; family Mycobacteriaceae; genus Mycobacterium. The sequence goes on along the minus strand of CAZHUU010000023.1, from coordinate 26,434 downwards.
CAGCGGGTGCCGGTCGGCGCCGTTGACGTCGGTCTTGGCCAGCAGCGGGAAGGTCACCCCGTAGGTCGTCGAGCAGAAGGTGGCGATCTCCTCCGGCGAGCCGGGCTCCTGGCCCATGAACTGGTTGCACGGCACCCCGATGACGGTCAGGCCGCGGTCGGCGTAGTCGCGCGCCAGCTGTTCCAGCGCGCCGTATTGGGGTGTGAGACCGCACTTCGAGGCCACGTTCACCACCAGGACTGCGCGATCGGCGTAGTCGGCCAGGGACGTGGGGCTGCCGTCGAGGGTGGTGAGGGGAATGTCGGTCAGGCTCATGGGCCAGACGCTACCAAGGTGTGTTGCCCGGCTTTGCGCGACTTCCGGAGTCGCTCAAAGCCGGGCACAACGTGCGCCTGCTCAGGCTTGTGACGGATGGGGCACGCCCGCCGCCGCGCGCCCGTAGTGCTCCGGGTCGGCCGTGGCCAGCAGCCAGGAGTACTGGAAGGCGGCTTCCTTCCAGCGTTCGTAGCGCCCGCTGATGCCGCCGTGGCCGGCCGTCATCTGCGTCTTCAGCAGTACCGGGTGGGCGTCGGTCTTGCTGTGTCGCAGCGCGGCAACCCATTTCGCCGGTTCGACGTAGAACACCCGGGTGTCGTTCAGCGACGTCATCGCCAGGATCGCCGGATACTCCTTGGCCTCGACGTTCTCGTACGGTGAATAGGACTTCATGTAGAAGTAGACGTCCGGGTCCTCGAGGGGATTGCCCCATTCGTCCCATTCGGTGACGGTCAGCGGCAGCGACGGGTCCAGGATGGTGGTCAGCGGATCCACAAACGGCACCTGGGCGAGGATGCCCGCGAACAACTCCGGTGCCAGGTTCGCCACCGCACCCATCAACAGCCCGCCGGCGCTGCCGCCGAGGGCCACCAGATTCTGCGGACGGGTCTTGCCGGTGTCGACGAGATGGCGGGCCACCGCGATGAAATCGGTGAACGTGTTCTTCTTCTCCAGCAGCTTGCCCCGCTCATACCAGAGCCGGCCCATCTCGCCGCCCCCGCGAACGTGGGCGACGGCGAACACGACGCCACGGTCGAGCAGCGACAGTCGCGCCACCGAGAACCGCGGATCCTCGGACGACTCGTAGGCCCCATAGCCGTAAAGCACTGTCGGCGCCGGAAATTCGATGCCGGCGCGGTGGATCACGGAGATCGGGATCCGAGCCCCGTCCGCGGCGACCGCCCAGTCCCGGTGTTCCACGTAGTCCTCGCGCCGGTAGTCACCGAGCACGGGTTGCTCGCGCAGCAGGGTGCGTTCACGGGTACCCAGATCGATGTCGTAGATCCGCAGTGGGGTGACGAACGACGTGGCGGCGACACGGAGTTTCGGGGCGTCCCAGTTCGGGTTGCCCGCCAGCCCCGACGAGGTGAGTTCGGAGTCGAAGGTGATCTCCTCGGGCTGCCCGTAGCCGTCGCCGACCAGGATCGGCCAGAGTTCGATGCGCGGCAACGCCTCCCGGCGGTAGCTCACCACCAGATGGTCGGCGAAGGCGTCGACCCCTTCGAGTCGGACGTCGTCGCGGGCGGCGATCAGGGTCCGCTGGTCCGCCGGATCGGCGACCGGGGCCTCCACCAGGGTGAAGTTCACCGCGCCGTCGTTGTGCAGGATCAGGAAGCGGTCCTCGCCACCGACGACCGCATGTTCGACGGAGTACTCGACGCCCTCGCGGCGGGCCAGCACCGTGGTGAAGGTGGCCGCCGGGTCGGCGGCGTCGGCGTAGCGCATCTCCGAGGTCACCGCCGATCCGGCCGCGATGATCACGTAGGCGTTACTCCGGGTGCGGCCCACCGCCACCCAGTACCGTTCGTCGGCTTCGTGAAAGACCGATTCGTCGGGCCCGGTGGAGCCGAGTCGGTGACGCCACACGGTGTCGGGGCGCCACGCCTCGTCGACCGTCGTGTAGTACACCGTGGCGCTGTCGGCCGCCCACGTCACCCCCGACGCGATCCCGGCGATGACGTCGGGGTAGAGCTCCCCGCTGCGTAAGTCCTTGAACCGCAGGGTGTATCGCTCGTCACCGACCACGTCGACCGAGTAGGCCAGGACGTGGCCGTCCAGGCTCACGCTGACGGCGCCGAGGGAGAAGAAGTCGTGCCCGTCGGCTTCGACGTTCTCGTCGAGCAGCACCTGCTCGCCGGGGATCTCGGTGTGCTCGTCGAACACCGGAGGGGTCCAGTCGTCCGGGTCGGCCACCGGGCAGCGGCAATGGACGCCGTACTGCTTGCCCTCGAAGCTGCGCCCGTAGTACCACCACTCCCCCCGGCGGGTGGGCACCGACAGGTCGGTTTCCTTGGTCCGGGATTTGATCTCATCGAAGATCTTCTGCCGCAGCGGTTCCAGATAGGCCGTCGCCTCATCGGCATAGGTGTTCTCGGCCTCCAGGTAGCCGATGACCTCCGGATCGGACTTGTCCCGTAGCCATTCGTAGGGGTCGACGAAAACGTCGTCATGATGGACGCGGCGGACGGTGGCGCGCTTGGCCGCCGGGGGCGTGGTCATGCTTCAGGTCCGATCCAGTCGGCGAAGGACAGGCCCGAAATGCGTTCATAGGCCTCGATGTAGCGGGCGCGGGTGGCCACGACGATGTCGTCGGGCAACGGCGGTGGCGGTGCCGAACCGTACCGGTCCCAGCCCGCCTCGGGTCCGGTCAGCCAGTTGCGGACGAATTGCTTGTCGAAGCTGGGTTGCACGACGCCTTGGCGGTAGGTGTCGGCCGGCCAGTACCGCGACGAGTCCGGGGTGAACACCTCGTCGGCCAGTACGACGCGGTCGTCGGCGTCGACGCCGAATTCGAACTTGGTGTCGGCGATGATGATTCCCTTGGTGAGCGCGTGGTCGGCCGCCTGGATGTAGATCTGCAACGTGCGTTCGCGCAGTTGGTTCGCGCGGACCGCCCCGACCAGTTCGATCACCCGGTCGAACGCGATGTTCTCGTCATGCTCACCGAACTCGGCCTTGGTCGCCGGGGTGAACAGCGGGCTGTCGAACTTGCTGGCCTCACCCAGGCCGGGCGGCAGCGGGATTCCGCAGACCGCGCCGCTTCGCTGGTAGTCCAGCAGACCCGAGCCGGTCAGATAGCCGCGGGCCACGCATTCGATCGGCACCATCTCCAGGCGCCGGACCACCAGCGCGCGGCCGAGCACCTCGGCGGGGATGCGCGGGTCATCGGGCGGCCCGGCGAGGTGGTTGGGCGCATCGATGTAGTCGAAGAAGAACACGCTCATCGCGGTGAGGATGCGGCCCTTGTCCGGGATCAGGCTGTCGAGGATGTAGTCGAACGCTGAGATCCGGTCGCTGGCGACGAACAGCAGATGCTCGTCGTCGATCCGGTAGATCTCGCGCACCTTGCCACTGGCCAGATGCCGATAGTCGCTCAAAGCGGGACGCATCGCGTCAGCCTAACGGCCGCTGAGGACACCCGACTGTGCTGGGATCACGGGTATGAAGTCGCGGTTTCTCCCCTACGCCACCACCCCCGGACGCCTGCTGGCACAGTTGGCCAGTGACCTGCTGGTGGGGCTGTGGATCGCGGTATGGGTCATGGTCGGCCTCGGGGTGCACACGGCGATCGCCACCATCTCCAAGGTGGGACGTCAGGTCAAGGACAGCGCCACCGGCATCTCGGACAACCTGCATTCGGCCGGCGACAGCGTGCACGGGGTCCCACTCGTCGGCGACACCATGTCCAAACCGTTGCGCGCCGCCAGCGAGGCCGCGCTGGACCTGGCCGGCGCCGGCCATCAACTGGACACGACGGCCTCCTGGCTGGCGGTGCTGCTGGCCATCGCCGTCGCCGCCCCGCCGATCATGGCCATCGGCATGCCGTGGCTGTTCCTGCGGATTCGGTTCTTCCGACGCAAGTGGACGGTGATCGCGTTAGCGCAGACCAGCGCGGGCCTGGAACTACTGGCGTTGCGTGCGCTGGCCAACCGGCCGCTGCGCAAGCTCACTGAGGTGAGCCCCGACCCGGTGGGGGCGTGGCGACACGACGATCCCTCGGCGGTCCGGGGCCTGGCGGCGCTGGAGTTGCGGTCCGCGGGTGTCGCGGCACCGCGGTACTGGCGGACGCCCGCGGCCTAGTTCTGCACCGACCCGGGCGGCCAGTCCACGCCGATCTCGTCGCAGATCGGCGGAATGATGATCAGGGCCCCGCGCGGACTGCAGAACGGTGTGCCCGGCGGCGGGCCGGACGGTGCCGGCGGCGGATTGCGGACCGGCGGCGTATCGCCTGCATAGATGAAGCTGTCCAGCGGGTTCCCCTTGAGGTCGACCATCGTCACGTTGCCCTTGCCGAACGGCACGTAGTACCAGGTGTGGCAGACGTTCATGTCCCACCGGATGTTGTCGAACGGCAGCGCCTGCCCCGGGCACCAGCTGTTGCCCTGTTCAGGAACGGCGTGCGCGGCAGCCGCACCGCCCACGGCCAGACCCGCGATCGCCGCGCCGGCCACGGCCACTGCTGCGTCTCGGAAGATCCGCTTCATACCTTCGTTCCCTACGTCGGGCAGCGCCGTGATCGACACCACTGGCACGTCGAGTGCACGGGTGCCCGGTTGCTACCGATCCCAAATTTTCTACACCGTCAATCGGCGCCGGCGGCCGATTCATTAGCCGGACCAACGGGAATCGATTCTTGACACCGGCCGGTGTGGCCTCCATCATAAATCAATCAAGCGATCGATTAGTGGGTGCTGCGCGGTCGGCCGGCGATTCACGCCGCATACCGCCGTGTCGCCACGATGTCTCGGCAACAGGAGGTTTTCGCGTCATGACCGCAACCGCGCGCCCCGGCGAATGGGTTGACCACGCCCCCGGCCTCGACGATCTGGAGGGCAGCTTCAACCGCAAGGTCTCCACCGAACGGTACCGCTCGCGGGAGTACGCCGAACGCGAGCGTGACGCCGTCTGGCTGAAGACCTGGCAGGTCGCCGGGCGCGTCGACGACCTGCCCAAGGTCGGCGACTGGATGGAGTACAAGATCTACGACCAGTCCTTCCTCATCGTGCGGGGCAAGGACGAGCAGTTGCGCGGCTTCGTCAACGCGTGCCGGCATCGCGGCAACGCCATCTGCCAGGGTCGTACCGGCAACGCCAAGCGCGGGTTCCTGTGCCAGTACCACCTGTGGTCCTACGACCTCGACGGCCGGCTCAAGGGACTGCTCCGCGAGGAGAGTTCGGGGGGCCTCGACAAGAGCGACAACTCGCTGCTCGGGGTGTCGGTGGACACCTTCGGCGGCTTCATTTTCATCAACCCGGACCCCGGTGCCCAGCCGCTCGCGGAGTGGCTCGGCGAGGACGCCATCGCGATCCTGGCGCCCTACCACCTCGAGCTGATGTCGACGGTGATGAACGTCAGTGAGCCCCTGGACTGCAACTGGAAGGTCGTCATGGACGCCTTCAACGAGGGCTATCACGTCAACGGTGTGCACCCGCAGCTCCTGGCGGTCCTCAACATTCAGCCGGAGACCACCCGCTACAACTTCTACGAGAACCACAGCATCGCCATGGCGCCCTTCGAGGTCGTCGGGGCCACCGCCGAGAAGCAGGTCGAGGGGACCCTCGCGCTGCCCGAAACATTCCCGGGCACGGTCGCGGTGATCCCGCGATTCCAGGAACTCGTCAAGGAATACACCTCCGACGACGGGTCCATCGACTTCCCCGACGGCGTCACGGCACGCACGCTGCTGCAGCAGGCCACCCGGGCGCACCTGACCGAGATGGGCCTGGATGTCAGCGGACTGACCGATGCCCAGATGAGCGATAACCACGGCTGGTTCCTCTTCCCGAACTTCATGATGACCATCCGCGCCGGCGAGTGCCACGTGATCCTCTCCAGGCCGCACCCTGACGGCGATCCCAACCGGTGCATCTGGCATGTCGCGAGCTACATGTACCTTCCGCCCGAGATGGCGGATGCCTTCAAGGTCGACCTCATCGAGGTCGACGAGCCGGGCAGCTACAAGTATTTCGAAGCGCTGCAACAGGATTACGAACAGATGCAGCGCCAGCAGTCCGGTCTGCGGAACAAGGCCCTCGATCACATGATGCTGGTGAAAGAGGAAGTCGTCGTCGCCAAGTTCCACGACACCATGGATCGCTGGATGGCCGGGAAGGGAGCACGGTGAACCTCGACGAGCGCATCTCCCTGCACACTCGGATGGCCAACGCCTACGGCGACGCCTACCTGCGCCAGGGCGTCCAGGACGGCGAGAAGTTCGTCGACGTCTGGAAGTTCCACCCCGACTGCATGTATGCCTCGCCGTACTTCACCGGGGACGAGGCCTTCAAGCTCAGCGAGTTCCCGGAGGAGTCGGCCCGGGCGTCCACCATGGAGGCCAAGGTCTATTCGTTGCGCTTCCCCGACTGGAAGCCGGTCGACTTCCGCTACTGGCCGGCCGACAACGGCTTCGTCATGAAGACACGCTGGCAGGGCACCAATAAGGAAACCGGCGTCGTAATGGGTTTCTACTCATACAGTTTCGTCGACACCGACGACGACGGTCAGGTCACCCGCTGGGAAACCCACGTCAACAGCGAGTACAGCGACTTCCTGGACGTGGCGATCGGTGTGCACGGCCCGTTCCACGGCACCCACGAGTACACCGACGCGTTGGAACGGCGACTGGCCGAGGAAGGAGTGACGGTCTGATGGAGTTGCGCAATCTCGACGACGTGATCGGCGACTACACCGGCTTGTCCCGCCGGATCCTCGACTACAGCGCACTGATGAGGCGGATGGTGGACGAGGCCAAGAAGCCGGGGTTCGACATCGACAGTTGGGGCCCACTGGCCGAGTTGATCGACACCGAGAACTTCGTGCGAGTCGGCAACTTCAAGGAGGTGATGGACTGGCCGCAGTACGCCGCCTTCCTGACCGGCTGGGCCAGTTCATCGGAGTGGGACTGCTCGTTCAAACGCGTCACCGAGTCCGGTAACACCGTGTTTCTCGAGCTCGAAGAGCGAAGCCGGATCGGCGATTTCAGCAATTCGGTGAACTCCGCCTCGATCTACGAGTTCAACGAAGCAGGCAAGATCACCCGGATCGACGTCTACCTGCAGATGGCGCTGCCCGACCCGGAGATGCTGGCGAGCTACTCCGAGGTCGAGATCTCCGACTAGACGCGCGCGAAAAGCTGGCCGCGCAGAAGCAGTTTCAAGGCGGCCACCGTGGCGTGATAATCCGCGGCGGGTGGGGTGCCGGCCGCGAACTCGTTGAGGCCCCGGAAGATCAGGAAGATGGCACTGGCCGCACTGTCGACGTCGACGCCGGGCGCCAGCGCGCCTTCGCGGGCGCCCTGTTCGAGGATGTCGCGGATCAGGCTGTGCAGCGCCATGAACCGCACATCGCTGCTCTCGGCCAGGTGCAGGTCCCGCGGGCTCTCGGCGCGAATGGCCCGATCGAAGGCCACCGCCAGTGGGTAGTCCCGCATCACCCGCACGCTCTCGTCCAGGACGGCCATCAACTTGTCGAGGGTCGAGGCGTTGCGTTCGGCGGCCTGCGCCAGTCGTGGCACCGCGATCGTCGCCACCTCGTCGAAGGTCGCCTTGACCAGTTCGGCCTTGTTCGGGAAGTAGTGGTAGAGGCTGCCGCTGGTCATCTGCGCCTCGCGGGCGATCTCGCGGATGGTGGCCCGCGCGTACCCGACCTTGGCGATGGAGCGCATGGTCGCGTCGAGGATCCGCTTCCTCGTCTCTTCACTGTTGGCGCCGACCGGCCGGCCCAATAGCGATGAACCGGCCGATGCCCTGCCCTTGGAAATCCCCATGGCTTCCGCAGTTTCTCACAGACCCCGCGGAGAACGCGGGACAAACCCTCGAATCAATCAAATGATCGATTCTGTTAGAGTTCCAGCGTGACAGAGCTCAGCGGCAGCGTCGCAGTGGTCACCGGCGCGGCGCGCGGTCAGGGCCGAAGTCATGCGGTGGCGCTGGCCGCCGAGGGCGCCGACATCATCGCGATCGACCGCTGCGCCGACCTCGAGTCCATCCCCTACCCCCTGGCGACGAACGCCGACCTCGACGAGACCGTGGCGGCCGTCGAGGCGCTAGGCCGGCGGGTGGTGCCGGTGGTCGCCGACGTCCGTGATCTCGACGGGCTCACGGCCGCCGTGCAGACCGGCATCGACCAACTCGGCGAGGTCGACATCGTCATCGCCAATGCCGGCGTGGTGGCCATCGGCCGCACGGACCCGCTCGACGAGCAGTTGTACCGCGACATCGTCGAGACCAATCTCAACGGTGTCTGGCATACCATCGCAGCCACGGTGCCGTCGATCATCCGCAAGGGCGCGGGCGGTTCGATCGTGCTCACCAGCTCCGCGCAGGGCCTGATCGGACGCGGCGGCGACGGAAGCGCCGCGATGTTCGGCTACGCCGCGGCCAAGCACGGCGTGGTCGGTCTGATGCGCTCGGCAGCGAATGCATACGCGCAGCACAATATTCGGGTGAACTCCGTGCATCCGACCGGGGTGGCGACCCCGATGATCATGAACGAGTTCACGATCACCAGGATAAAGGAGAACCCGAACGGTTCGGCGCTGTCGGCCAACCTGCTGCCGGTTCCCTACGTGGAATCCGAAGACGTGACGAATGCCGTGTTGTGGCTGGTCAGCCCCAAGGCCCGGCACGTCACCGGAGTGACGCTGCCGGTGGATGCCGGCCACACCGTGATGTGAGGGATTGATGGCGACCATCCTCACCGCGCCGAACCGCTTAACGGCAGCCCAGCGGCGGACCACCACGACGCTGTACCTGGCCGGCCCGTTCGACGACGGCCCGTCGTGGCGCGACGAGATCATCGCCGCGTACCGCGATCTCGACATCGTCATCATCGATCCGCGCAACGAGCGCTGGCCGGACCTGGAGCTGGGCTCACCGGGGCGGCGCGGTGCCTACGAGTGGCAATGCACCACCGCCTATGACGCCGACGTGGTGATCGTCTGGGTGCCCGAAGGTCGGCACGCACCGACGGCGTTGCTGATCCTCGGCTACCTGGGCGCCAAACGCAGTAACCCCAAGCTGTGCAACTCGGTGGTGGTCGGGGGCAGCGGCTGCGGAGGGCTGGTGCAGCTGTTCGCCCAGAACCATCGGTTCTTCTCACTCGGCGAGGATCTCGGCGAGATCATCCGCATCGCCCGGCTGCAACTGGAGGAGACCCTGGCGAGGAAGGGCGCCGGGTGAACGCAGCTCAGGGCTGGCGTGACGCGGTCGCCGCACTCTGGCGGCGGATGACGGCGCGCGGTCCGTGCGGGCGCCGCTTCTGCCGAAATGGTTGCGGCCGAGGGGGTTGCGACCGCGCCCGACCAGATCCCGGCTGAGCGCCTCAGCCGAATTCGACGAACAGGTGTCGGATGCCGGTGTGCCGGTTGCTGCGCGCCCACTCCACCGGCTTGACGACGTTGATCTCAGAGAACCGGGTGAGCAACTCCTCGTAGAGCACCCGTAACTCCAGCCGGGCCAGGTTCGCACCCAGGCAGTAGTGCACGCCCTGGCCGAAACCCAGGTGCGGGTTGGGCTTTCGCGCGGCATCGAAGGAATCGGGGTGGTCGAAGACCGTGGCGTCGCGGTTGGCCGAGCCCTCCCAGACCAGCACCTTGTCCCCGGCCCGGATCGCGCACCCACCCAGTTCGGCGTCGCGGGTGGCGGTGCGCCGCTTCGACGGTGAGGGCGACGTCCAGCGGATCATCTCCTCGATCGCCGTGGGCAGCAGTTCCCGATCGTTCTGCAGCCGCCGATACTGATCCGGGTTCTGCGCGAGCGCCAGCAGTCCGCCGGCCACCCCGTTTCGGGTGGTCTCGGCGCCGGCACTGAACAACAGGCTGAAGAACATGTACAGCTCAATGTCGGACAGCGACGGCGACTCGGGGTCCTCGACGCTGGCGTTGGCGACCACCGACAACATGTCGTCACCGGGTTCGGCGCGCTTCGCGGCGATCAATTCGGTGCCGTAGGCGAACATCCGCGACCCGGCCTCCTCGACGGACATCCGGCCCACCTCGCCCTTGCGGGAATCGCCGAAGTCGAACGTCGGCTCGATCGCGTGGAACAGCCAGTGCCGCTCGGTCTCAGGCACTCCCAGCAGGATGCAGATCATCTGCATCGGCAGTTCGGCCGCGATGTCGACCAGGAAGTCGAAGGCAACCCCGGGTTGCACCGCGTCCAGCAGCATCCGGGCGCGGCGCCGCAGGTCGTCCTCCACCCGCCGGATCATCCGTGGGGTCAGGCCCGAGCTGACGAGGCGCCGAATGTGGGTGTGCCGCGGATCGTCCATCATGTTGAGCACCTGACCGGCGATCGGCAGGTCCTGCAACAGCGTGCCGCCGTAGGGTCGGCCGCCGCCGGTCACCGAGGAATAGGTGTCCGCATCGCGAAGGACGGCAAGGGTTTCCGGGTGGGTGGCCACCGACCAGAAGCCCTCGCCGTCGGGGGTGTTCTCGGTGGGCTCATGCCAGTACACCGGCGCGTCGCGGCGATGGATCTCGAACAGGTGGTGCGGAAAGCCGTCGGCGAAGTTGTCCAGATCGGTGAAGTCGATGTCCTTGAGCGGCATGGACTTCAGAGGATCGCACCGGGGGTGTACTTGGCGGCGTCCGGATATGCGCTCACCAATTCGTCGACCGCGGCGATCACCCCGTCCACCTGGTCGGCTGCCGAACCGATGAACGCGGCCTTGTCGGCCAGCGCCTCGTCGAGCGCCGCCCGGTCCAGGGGAAGCCGGGGGTCGGCGGCCAGCCGGTCCAGCAGATCCGGTTCGGCACCGCGTTCCCGCATCGCCAGCGCGACCGCGACGGCGTGCTCCTTGATGACCTCGTGGGCGGCTTCCCGACCCATCCCGGCCCGCACCGCGGCGATCAGCACCTTGGTGGTGGCCAGGAACGGCAGGTAACGGTCGAGTTCACGCTGGATGACCGCGGGATAGGCGCCGAACTCCTCGAGCACGGTCAGGAACGTCTCGATCTGACCGTCGATCGCGAAGAACGCGTCCGGTAACGCCACCCGGCGCACCACCGAGCAGAACACGTCGCCTTCGTTCCATTGCGCCCCGGCCAGTTCGGCTGTCATCGACGCGTATCCACGAAGCACGACCTGTAGGCCGTTGACCCGTTCGCAGCTGCGGGTGTTCATCTTGTGCGGCATCGCCGACGAACCGACCTGCCCCGGCGCGAAGCCCTCGGTCACCAGCTCGTGGCCGGCCATCAGCCGAACGGTGTGGGCGAACGACGACGGGCCCGCGCCCAGTTGCACCAGGGCGGACACCACGTCGTGGTCCAACGAACGCGGATAGACCTGACCGACGCTCGTCAGCACCGCACCGAAGCCGAGGAACTCGGCGATCCGCCGCTCGAGTTCGGCGAGGCGGCCGGCGTCCCCGTCCAACAGGTCGAGCATGTCCTGCGCGGTGCCCATCGGGCCCTTGATGCCCCGCAGCGGGTAGCGGTCGATCAGCTCGCGGATGCGCGTCAACGCGAGCAGCGTCTCCTGGGCCGCGGAGGCGAAGCGCTTGCCCAGCGTGGTGGCCTGGGCCGCGACGTTGTGGCTGCGCCCGGCCATCACCAGGTCGCGGTAGGTGCCTGCTCGCTCGGCCAGTCGCGCCGCCACCGCCACGCCATGGGCATGGACGAGCTCGAGCGACCGGCGGATCTGCAACTGCTCGACGTTCTCGGTCAGGTCGCGGCTCGTCATCCCCTTGTGCACGTGTTCGTGACCGGCCAGCGCGTTGAACTCCTCGATACGGGCCTTGACGTCGTGCCGGGTCACCCGTTCGCGGGCGGCGATCGAGTCGAGGTCGACCTGCTCGAGCACCCGCTCGTAGTCGGCCACCGCCTGATCGGGGACATCGACCCCCAACTCCTGCTGAGCCCGCAGCACCGCCAGCCACAGCCGGCGCTCGGCGATGATCTTGGCCTGCGGCGACCAGATCGCCACCATCTCGGCGCTGGCGTACCGCGCGGCCAGGACGTCAGGGACAGACGGGCGAATTGTCACAATCACACAGCTTACGGTGCTGGTACGGCAAGGTAGGCGGATGTACTTCGTCGGACTGGATCTGGCCTGGGGCGAGCGCAAGCCCACCGGCGTCGCGGTGGTCGATGCCGACGGCCGGCTGGTACATCTCGCTGCCGCGCAAGATGATTCGGCCATCCTCAACGAGCTGCGGCCGTACGTCGACGGGGACTGCCTGGTGGCCATCGACGCGCCGCTGGTGGTGACCAATCCCAGCGGTCAACGAGGCTGCGAAACCGATCTGAACCGGGATTTCGCCAAGTTCGAGGCCGGTGCGCACCCGGCGAACACCGGTAAGCCCGAGTTCGCGGGCACGCCGCGCGGCGCCAGGATCGCGGCCGCCCTCGGGCTGGACATGGACCCGCATTCGCGGGCCACCCGGCGGGCCATCGAGGTCTACCCGCACCCGGCGACGGTCGTGCTGTTCCGGCTCGGCCGCACCCTGAAGTACAAGCACAAGCAGGGCCGCAGCCTCGGGCAGCTACGCACCGAGTTGCTGCGGCTGATGGACGAGATCGAAGGCCTGGCACAGGCTCCGGTCCCGCTGCGGGTCGCCGATCATCCCGAATGGATCGCGCTGCGCAGCGGCGTGGAGAAGGCCGAACGCAAGAGCGAGTTGCGCCGCGCCGAGGACCCGGTCGACGCGGTGGTGTGCGCCTACGTCGCGCTGTACGTGACCCGTCGGCCCGGTGCGGTCACCGTGTACGGCGATTTCGCCACCGGCTACATCGTCACCCCGACCTTGCCTCCGGACCTGACCCCGGCCCCACCGGAGCCGACGCCCGGGGTGGTCGGGGACGCGGTGGCCCGCTACGCCGAACGGCGTCCGGGACTGCTCGCCACGACCGAGCACTATCTGGCGCTGGTCACCCGCCTGCTCGACGATGCCGGCATCAACTACCTCAGCGTCACCGCCCGCACCAAGAGCGTGGCGTCGTTCGCGGCCAAGGCGGACCGCAGCGTGCACGGCCGACGGCTGTACACCGACCCGTCGACACAGATCACCGACCAGGTCGGGGTGCGGATCATCACCTACCTGCGCGAGGACGTCACCGCCGTCGGCAACCTGCTGGCCGAGGAGTTGCAGGTGCTGTCCGATCTGGACATGGGCCAGGTGACCGCGCGCGAAGGGCGCTGGGGGTACGCCAGTCGGCACATGCTGGTCACCGTCGACGGCGAGACCCAGCCGGCGTCGGTGCAGGTGCGTACCGTCCTGCAGCACGCGTGGGCCGAGTTCGAGCACGACATCCGCTACAAGGGCACCGTTCCCGAGCGGGACGCCGCGGAACTGGACCGCCGCTTCACCCTGGCCGCCGGCCTGCTCGAGTTGGCCGACCGCGAGTTCACCGAGATCCGCGACCGGCTGCGCGCGTCGATGGCCGACGACCGCACCCTCGCGCCCACCGGGGCCGGGATCGCCACCCCGGTCCTGGCCACCTACCTGGGTCACCGCTTTCCCGAGGCGGGCTGGTCACGCACCGAGCATTACGCGTGGATGTCCGAACTGCTGGGCGAGTTGGGCATCCTGACCCTCGACAGCCTCGAGGAACTGCTGAACAACCTCGACACCGAAGCCGTCAACCGGAAGATGGACTACCGCTTCCCCGCCGGAGCGGTGCGCCGGCTCGACGATGCGCTGCTGTCGGCGTTCGGCGATCGCTACGTCGGGCTGGCGGGCAACGCACACCGGGTGGCGTTGCTGCAGACCCGCCTCGAGCGGCTCCGGGTGGCGCCGTAGCGACGGGCGTTCAGGCCCGCAGGCCCGTCCACGCCTCCGTCGTGCCGGTGAGCCGACTGACCTGCTCGAGGAAGCGGCGCACCTTCGCCGGATCCTCGTGGCGCTGCCAACCGAAGGTGGTCGGCCGCTGTGAGCGGTCGTGCCAGAAATGGCCGGGCTTGGACGGCGGGCGGGTCGCCACCAACCACACCGCCGTGTCGGCGCCGTCGATCACGGTGCGCAGCAACGGCTTTGTGATGATCCGGAACCGGGGCAGATACTCCGCCACACCGGGGGTGTCCACCCAGCCGGGATGCATGCTCTCCACCCGGATGTCGGTACCCGCGAGCCGGCGCGCCCACGAGTCGGCCAGGACCACCTGCATCTTCTTGGTCCGGGCATAGGCGCGAACACCGTTGTAGCCGTGCCGGTACTCGATGTCGTCGACCACCAGCGGGGAGCTGTACATGCCGCCGGAGGACACGAATACCACCGACGCGCCACCGGCCGCGCGCAGCAACGGCAGCAGCCGCTCGGTCATCAGATGCGGGCCCAGCACATGGGTGGCCAGTTGCACTTCGTGGCCCTGCGGGGTCAGCAGCCGCTCCTTGGGCATCAGGCCCGCGTTGTGCACGATGCCACTCAGCGCGGGCACCCGGTTGGCCAGATCGGCCGTCCACGCCCGGACCGCATCGAGGTCGGAGACGTCGCAGACCTCCTCCACCACCTCGGCCCCCGGCACCGCTTCCCGGATCTCGGCCGCGCACCGCCCCACCTTGTCGGCGCTACGCCCCAGCAGATGGACCGTCGCACCGAGTTGAGCGAACGACTGGGCCATGGCCAGGCCGATACCTGCGGTCGCGCCGCTGATGAGGATCCGCTTGTCGCGCAGCGATCCGGGCGCCGGATCGGCGGGCCACCAATGCCGTCGCAACCCGGATCCGATCTTGGTGTAGCCCAGCACCAGTGCGCGATCCATGGTGCCGTCGAGCAGTTCGGTCACCGGCCGGGTGACAGCGGAGAGATCCATGCGTCGAACGTAACCGTCGGCGACGCGCCGCTCACACCCGCACGGTGTGCAGATCGATCGGCGCCAGCACGTCGATCACGTCGATCAGCGTGGCGCGGGCGATCTCGCGCGGCCCGTCACCATCACCCACCAGCGCCGACACCACCGCGCCGTCGACCGCACAGACCAGCGCGGTCAGCAGGTCGACCCGGACCCGCCGCCCGGACCGGGAGATGACCTCGACGACCGCGTCGACCCGCTGGCGCAACAACCGGCGCTGCAGCTCGCGCAGCGCGGGTTGGCGGGCGCAGGCGATGTAGCGCTCATAGCGGGAGATCAGTTGTTCGCTCATCGGTTCGGGTGCCGGCTCGCCGACCAGCAGGTCGACCAGGACGTCCGCGGTCGCCTCGGGTCCCCGCCGGCGCCGCGGCAACTCCTCGACCCGGGCCCGCAGCTGGGCGGCCTCCATCATGCCGAGGTGTTCCACGGCGTTGACGATCAGATCGTCCAGGGAGGAGAAGTAGTAGGTGGTCGATGCCAGCGGCAGCCCGGCGCGCTGGGCGACGGCGCGGTGGCTCACCGCCTCGAATCCGCCCTCGCACAGCAAGTCGGCGGCGGCGCTGACGAGCGCATACCGTCGCCGTTCTCCCTTGGGTGTAACCGCTGCGGTCACGGTTCGAATGCTGCCAGCCGCCCCGACGGCGCACCGCCCTTTCACCGAATCATTAACTTCTCCCAAAACGGGCGATTCGGCGGTGCTCCGGCGCGATGGCAAGATGGCCGCATGCCGAACCTGAGCCGTCGCGCCGTTCTGCGGCTCGGCGCGACCGCCGCGGTGGGTGCCGCCGGCGCCGCCGCCGTCGGCCCGTTGTTGGGTTCGATCTCTGCCGGTGCCGGGCCCGCCGTGGCGATGGCCGGGGTCGGCGCTCCGCTGCTGCCGCCGCCCCCGCTGGACCCGCCGCCCGCCGGTGTCGCGGCCCCCACCATGGCCACCGGTTCGTTCGTCTCCGCGGCCCGCGGCGGCATCCCGACCAACTGGGCGATCGCCCGTCCGCCGGGCCAGACCAAACCGCTGCGCCCGGTGATCGCCCTGCACGGGAAGGGCAGCGACGCGGCGACGGTGATGGCCGGCGGTGTCGAGCGGGGCCTGGCCGAGGCCGTGCAGGCCGGACTTCCGCCGTTCGCGGTGGTCGCCGTCGACGGCGGTGGCAGCTACTTTCACCGGCGCGCCTCCGGTGAGGACGCCGGGTCGATGGTCCTCGACGAGTTGATTCCGATGCTCGGCGGCCAGGGCCTGGACACCTCGCGGGTCGGCTTCCTGGGGTGGTCGATGGGTGGCTACGGGGCGCTGCTGCTGGGGGCGCGGTTGGGCCCGGCCCGCACCGCGGCGATCTGTGCGGTCAGCCCGGCACTGTGGCTGTCCTCCGGCGCGACGGCGCCCGGGGCGTTCGACGGTGCCGACGACTTCGCCGCCAACAATGTGTTCGGGCTGCCGGCGTTGGCCTCGATTCCGATCCGCATCGACTGCGGAGACAGCGACCCGTTCTACGCCGCGACCAAGCAGTTCATCGCCCAGCTGCCCAACCCGCCCGCGGGCGGGTTCTCCCCCGGCGGGCACGACGCCGGCTTCTGGAGTTCGCAGCTGCCTGCGGAGATCGCCTGGATGGCCCCGCTGCTGACGGCCTGACGCCTCAGACGATGTCGACGGTGTCGAGGAACGCTTCGGCGTAGTCGCGGTCACCGTCGATGCGGACGTCACGGTCCTGCCAACCGGCCCGCCCGGTGCCCCACTGCGGGAACTCGGCCGCCACCCCGGTGATCTGCGCGGCCGACGGCCCGGCCGCACCGGGCGTGACCGAACCGTCGGGTGCGATGCGCCAGGTGCCGCCGCCGGGTCCGGTCAGTGTGAGCGACAGCGTCCTGTCCAGGAACGGAAGTGGCTGGGCGCGAAGCTGATTCGACAGCACCGCCATCATCCACTCCAGCACGACGGCCATCCGGTTGGCATCGGTATCCGGTGCGGGTCGCCCCAACGCCGGGGCCATGTCGTGCCGCAGATGGGTGTGGTGGTCGAACACCAACGCACCGAGCAGCAATCGGACCGGGAACTTCCCGAGGTCGCCGAGCGGTGCCTTGGCCCCGCCGACGGGGGTGCGGCCGAGGCCGCCGAATACGGCGCCGAACACTCGGCTCCAGTGCCGGTACTCGGCGAGCACCTCGGCGGACGACCGGTCCCGGCGGGCTTCGACCATGGCGTCGTTGGCCCGCTCGATCGCCATGCCGCGCATCATCTTCGACAGTGCGGGGCTGAACACCGCATGGCAGCCGGTGCCCAGGTGGGCGACGACGTCCTGGATGCTCCAGCCTTCGGCAACACTGTTCATCCGCCAGTCGGCCGGGGCCAGTGCGGCGCAGAAGGCCAGCAGTTCGGCGCGCTCGGCCGCGAACGCGGCGCGGCGGTCCGGGATCATCGGCACGCCGTCACGGCAGCGCGATCCGGCCCTCGGCGGCGGCCAGCCCGATGTCGGACCGGAAGTGGCTGCCCGGCAACCCGACCGAGGACAGCACCCGGTAGGCGGCCTCCCGCGCGGCAGGCAGGTCGGCGCCGGTTCCGACGACGGACAGCACCCGGCCCCCGGAGGAGACGATGGCCCCGTCGTCGCGGCGCGAGGTGCCCGCGTGCAGCACCCCGTCGGCCTCGGAGCCGGTGATCACATCGCCGACCCGCGGCCGGCCCGGATAGTTCTCCGCGGCCAGCACGACGGTGACGGCGTAGCCGTCCTGCCACTGCAGCGGTGCGAAGCCGGCCAGCGTTCCGGTCGCCGTCGCGTACATCAGCTGACCCAGCGGGGATTCCAGCAGCGCGAGCACGGCCTGAGTCTCCGGGTCGCCGAAGCGGCAGTTGAACTCCACCACCGCCGGTCCGCTCGAGGTCATCGCCAGGCCGGCGTACAACAGCCCGGTGAACCCGCAGCCGCGGCGCACGAGTTCGGCCGCGACCGGTTCGACCACATCGGCGACGATGGCCGCCTTCACCGGGTCGGGCAGCCACGGCAGGGGTGCGTAGGCGCCCATCCCGCCGGTGTTGGGCCCGGCGTCACCGTCGCCGACCCGCTTGAAGTCCTGCGCGGGCAGCAGGGGTACCACGGTGGCGCCGTCGACCAGACAGAACAGCGACACCTCGGGCCCGTCGAGGAAGGACTCCAGCAGCACCGGGTGCCCGGAGTCGAGCAGCGCGGCGGCGTGCACGCGCGCGGCGTCACGGTCGGCGGTGACCACCACGCCCTTGCCGGCGGCCAGCCCGTCGTCCTTGACCACCCAGGCGGGCTGGCCGGCGGGCGGCCCGAACCGGTCGAGCGCGGCGTCGAGGTGGGCGGGGTTGTCGACGGTCTCGCAGAGCGCGGTCCGCACACCCGCCGCGGCCATGACGTCCTTGGCGAAGGCCTTGGATCCCTCGATCCGGGCGGCGTCCTTGCTGGGGCCGAAACACGCGATCCCCGCGGCGCGGACCGCATCGGCGACGCCGAGCACCAGTGGCACCTCGGGGCCGATCACCACCAGATCGGCGCCGACCCGCTTGGCCAGTGCGGTCACCTCATCGGCGGAGGTGACGTCGACGTCGTGCTGTTCGGCCACCGCCGCGGTCCCGGCGTTACCCGGGGCGACGGCAAGGTGTTCGACCTGTGGGTCCTTGCGCAGCGCCAACAGCAGGGCGTGTTCGCGGGCACCGGATCCGATCACGAGGACGCGCACAGGTTCACACCCTAATCGCAGGGCTCCTACCAAGTGTCGACGAATCGCCTGGGTGGCGGCGGCTCCGCGCGGCCGGTGGCCGCCGACAACGTGGCGGCGATCAGCCCGCGGGTTTCCGCGGGGTCGATGACGTCGTCGATCTCGAAAAGGGCCGCCGCGTTGAGGGCCTTCGCGTTCTCCTGCGCCACGGCCGTCACCTGGCGGACCCGTTCCTCGCGCTCGGCGTCGTCGGCGATGGCGTCGAGTTCCTTGCGCAGGCCCAACCGCACCGCGCCCTCCAGACCCATCGGTCCCAGGTGCGCTCCCGGCCAGGCCACCGTGAGGAGCGGCTCGTGCAGGCTGCCGCCGGTCATCGCCTGCGCCCCGAGGCCGTAGCCGCGGCGCAGGATGACCGCGACCAGCGGAACCCGCAGCGCCGCACCGGCGACCAGCAGCCGCGACGCGCGTCGGACCAGTGCCTCGGCCTCGGCGGCCGGTCCCACCATGTAGCCCGGGCAGTCGACCAGGGAGACGACGGGGATGCCGTAGATGTCGCACAGCTGCAGGAAGCGCGCCGCCTTGTCCGCGGCCCGGGCGGTGATCGCTCCGGCCATCACCATCGTGTTGTTGGCGATCACACCGACCGCGCGGCCCTCGATCCGGGCCAGCGCGGTCACCATCTCGGGGGCGAACCGCTCCCGCAGGAGTGTCACCGAATCCTCGTCGGCGAGCGTCCGGATCAGTGGCGCCACCGGATAGGCGCGGCGCGCGCGTTCGGGAATCATTGTGCGCAAGGCATTCTGGTCCGCGGCCCGCCCCGGGGCTGTCGATCCCTGGAAGTATCCGATCAGCTGTTTGGTGGTGGCGACGGCGGCGGCCTCGTCGGGCACGACGACGTCGACGACGCCGTTGGGCGCCTGAACGGAGATCGGGCCGACGGCGTCGGGGTCCACGTCGCCGAGCCCACCGCCGGCGATCATGGCCGGGCCGCCCATCCCGATCGAGGTGTCCTCGGTGGCGACGATGAGATCCGAGCAGCCGGCGATCACCGCGTTACCCGCAAAGCAACGGCCCTTGACCACCGCGATGCGCGGCACCACTCCGGACAGCGCCGCCCACAGTTTGAAGGCGCGCACCTCGAGCGAGGACACCGTGGGGTAGTCGGTGTCGCCCGGCCGGCCGCCGCCGCCCTCGGCGAAGAACACGGTCGGCAGCCGCATCCGTTCGATGAGCTCGAAGAGCCGGTCCTTCTTGCGATGGCCGAAGACACCCTGGGTGCCGGCCAGCACCGTGTAGTCGTAGGACAGCACCGCGGCCGCGGCGCGTTCGGGGCCGAACAGCTCGGTGTTGATCCGGGCGGTGCCGGCGATCAGACCATCGGCCGGGGTGCGGGCGATCAGGTCGTCGACGTCGCGCCGCTGCCGCTGGGCGGCCATCACGAACCGCCCGTACTCGACGAACGAACCGGGGTCGACGAGGTCGGCGATGTTCTCGCGCGCGGTGCGCCCGTTGGCGGCGTGCCGGCGGCCCACCGCGTCGGGGCGGGCCGCGTCCTCGGTCAGCGCCCGCCGGTGCAGTACGTCATCGAGATCGGAAGCCTCGGCCATGCGCTGAACCTACCGTCGGGCCCGGACCGGCCAATGTGCGGGAACTGGCCGTCCGCCGTCACGGGCGGCCCGGCGCGGATACCATCCCCCGGCATGGGCTACCCCTATCCCTATCCGCCGCCCTATCCGCAGCAGCCGCCGTATCCCGCCAAGCCGCCGAGGTCGGCGACGGATATGACCGTCTCGATCATCACGATGGTCTTCACCGTGCTGCTCGGGGCGCTCGCCGCGTTCATGGGCATCTTCTCGCTGGCGTTCCTCGATCACTGTCCGCCCGAGACGTGCAGCGCCGAGGGGGCGGTGACCGCGGTGATGACAGCTCTGGGCATCGCTGCCCTGGTCGGACTGGCCGGGCTCGTGGTGACGATCGTCCGGTTGGCGCAGCGCAAGCCGGCCTGGCCGTTCGCGGTCGGAACGCTGGGATTGTGCGTCGTGGTCCTCTTCGGCGGCGCGATCGCCTACACCGCGGCGGTCGGCGGTTGACCCCGGTGAGGCCCGGCTCTCCGGACCGGTAGGGGTTGTGCCCGGCTTCGAGCGACTCTTCCTACGCCCCGCGACCGGAGTCGCTCAAAGGTGGGCACGACATACCCATCCCGGGACCGCACGGGCGCACCGGTTACCGCGTCAGGAGTCCCAACGGCAGCCCACCGGAGGCCTCGGAACCCAGGCCCTGCAGCAGCATCGGCAACTTGCCGTCCGCGACGGCCTGCATGAACGCCGGGCATTCGGTCTGCATCGCCATGCTTGCGGCGATCCCGGCGATGGTCGGGGTCAGGCCGCCGTGGCCCTGCATTTCAGCCGCATTGGTGGCGATCGTCGAGGCGGGTTGCACCAGCGCGGGGCACAGCGCCTGACCGGTCTGGGCCAACTGGGCCCGGATCGGTCCCGGGTCCACCCCGGCGATCCGGCTCAACAGATCGTCTGTCGTGGTGGTCGTGGTGTCGGCCGGGTCGGCATGGGCGGAGGCCGGCCACACCAGGGCGGCGAAGACGACCGCGGCAGTGGCCACCACGGGGTAGAACACCCGCACCGTCGTGTCGACGACCCGTACCCACCCGGACACCTGGTGCACCACCTTGGTGCGCGTGGTCTCGGGCTTCGTCCACATGCTGCTCAGCATGGTCGGCGCCGTCCACTCGCTGTACATCGTCAGTGACGTCATTCCCCACTCCTGACCGTCTTCGGGACCAGCGGGTCCCTCATTTCACTTCGGTAACAGTGGTATACAGAAGTCACGTTTGTGACTCGGACCGGTAAAGGTTTGCGATCTGCGCGTTTCCTTACCGTTGCCTTAACCGACGCAGTGTTATCTGGCCGCTAATCGTCGAGCGTCTTGCCGCTGTGCATCTTGACCGCGGCGTTGACATTGCCCTTCTTGTCCTCGGCCTGACCCTTCTCCGCCGCCTTGGCCCGCTTGGCCACCACCCGCCCCACCGCGCCGTCGAACTTCGATCCCAGTGGGAAACCGAGGTAATGCGTCAGGAAGATCGCCATCTCCTTGAGCTCGTCGGCGGTGAGCTCCTCGTTGTGCAGCGCGGCGTTGGCCTGGATCTCGGCGAGGTCGTCGATGCCGAGCGAGGCCACCGCGGTCAGCGTCATGATTCGCTTGTCGCGCATCGACAAACCGGGCCGGGTCCAGATGGTGCCGAAGAGATGGTCGACGGTCAGGTCGAAGTACGGGTTGCCCTCGATGTTGGGCATCTCCCAGCCGTAAACCTCGTTCATCTTGGCCAGGCCCTTGCGGCGCAACTCGTCCATGGTCACTCCTTTGACTCCGTGTGCGGTACACCGAGGCCCGCGGCCAGGTTCTGGAGCGCGAGCTGTGCCAGCGGAAGGTCGACATCGGCCGACTTGCCCAGTGCCAGAGCCAGACTCAAGTCCTTCTCCCCCAGCCCCCGGGTATGGGTGAAGGCGTCGTACAGCCAGTGGCCGGGGTCCAGCTGGTTCATGTTGTCGCGCACCATGATCGCGCCGGGGCCGCCGGTGAGCGCATCGGTGTGCCGCACCACCCGGCCCAGCGCTTGCAGATCGAGGCCCGCGGCCTCGGCCAGCTTCATCGCCTCGCAGGCGGCCGCGTAGGAGGTGAAGGTCAACATGTTGCGCGCCAGCTTCATCCGGGTACCGGCCCCGGGTTCACCGGCATGGATGACCAAGGACGCCCACTGTTTGAAGGCCGGCTTGATTTGTTCGTAGACATCGCGCGGGGCGCCGACCATCACCGCCAGCTCACCCTTCCCGGCGGCATTGCCCCCGCCACTGACCGGCGCGTCGATGACGTGAATCCCTCTGGGAGCCAACTGTTCAGCGAGTTCGACCGCCGTCGTGTCGCTGATGGTGGAGTGGATGGCGATGACCGTGCCGGGGCCGGCCGTCTCGGCGAGTTCACCGACTACCTCGCGCACCTGCTCGTCGTTGAGCACCGTCACGCTGATGATGTCGGCGGACGCGACATCGGTGACGCTGCCCGCGGCCGTGGCTCCGGCGTCGACGAACGGCGCCATGGCCTCGTCCCGGACGTCGAACACGATCAGTCCGCCGGGCCAATCCACCAGTCGCTTGGCCATCGGGGCGCCCATGTTGCCCAGGCCGATGTAGCCGTATCTGGACTCGTCGGTCATGACCGGATGATCTGTCCGCCGTCGACGTTGAAGATCTGCCCGGTGATCCACCTGGCCTGATCGGACAGCAGGAACAGGCACATGCCGACCAGGTCCTCGGGCTGGCCCATCCGGCTCAACGGGATGTTCTTGACGATGTCGGCGACCATCTCCTGCGGAGTGGTGGTGCGGTTGGCCTCGGTGTCGATCGGCCCGGGCGCGATCGCGTTGATGCGGATGTTCATCCCACCGAGTTCACGCGAAAGCTGTTGGGTCAGGCCGTTGATGCCCACCTTGGCCAGGCCGTAGTAGTTGGCGTAGAGCCACGCCGCGGTCGAGGACTGGTTGACGATCGCGCCACCGCCGCGCTTGGCCATCTTCTTGTAGACCGCCCGGGTGCACACCAGCGCACCGTCGAGGTTCACGCTCATGAACTTCTTGTAGTAGTCCCAGTCGACGGTGATCAGGAAGTCCAGCTTCATCCCGCCGAAGATGGCGGCGTTGTTCACCAGGTAGTCGATGCCGCCGAACTCGGCCAGGGTTCGGTCGGCCATCGCCTTGGCCGAGTCCGGGTCGCTGACGTCGACCGGCAGGGCCAGCGCGGTGCCGCCCTCACCCTTGATCCCGTCGGCCACCTTCTGGGCCCCGTCGGTGTTGATGTCCGCGACCACCACGGCCGCGCCCGCACGGGCGAGCGCCTCCGCGTAGGCCTGGCCGATGCCGCCACCCGCGCCGGTGACGATGGCCACCTTGTCATCGAACTGTCCCATGCTGTTTCCTTCCTGGTCCGAACGCGACGTTCTAGACCGCGGTGGCAATGACTTTCAGCTCGAGGTACTCCTCGAAACCGGCCAATCCCATCTCCCGGCCGACGCCGGACTGCTTGTAGCCGCCGAACGGCGTGTCCGCGGAGTACCACACCCCGCCGTTGACGTTGACGGTGCCGACCCGCAGCCGGGCGGCGGCGGCCTGTGCCCGGTCCGGGTCGCCACTGAACACCGTGCCGGACAGACCATACGGCGAGTCGTTGGCTATCCGGATCGCGTCGTCGTCGCCGTCGTGGGCGATGACGGTGAGCACCGGTCCGAAGATCTCCTCGCGCGCCACCCGCGCGGTGTTGTCCAGTCCGGCGATGACCGTGGGCTCGATGAAGAAGCCCCTGTCCCGGTCGGCCGGGCTGCCGCCACCGCAGGCGAACCGGCCACCCTCGTCGATCGCCAGGTCGAGGTAGGACTGCACCCGGTCGCGCTGGCGTTCGGAAATCACCGGCCCGCAGACGGTTCCGGGGTCGGTCGGGTCGCCCGGCTTGATCCCGGCCATGGTCGCCGCGGCGGCCTCGACGGCCTCGTCGTAGCGGGCGCGCGGCACCACCAACCGGGTGGTGATCGCGCAGCCCTGACCGGCATGCATCGAGGCGGTGAACGCCGACATCGAACAGGCCCCGGCCGGGTCGGCATCGTCGAGGACCAGGAAGGCGGACTTGCCACCGAGTTCCAGGAAGACCTTCTTGATGGTCGCCGCGCCGGCGGCCATCACCGCGCGGCCGGTGTTGGTCGAGCCGGTGAACGACACCATGTCGACCCGTGGGTCGCTGGACAGCAAGGCGCCCACCGCGTGGTCGTTGGAGGTGACGATGTTGACCACACCCGGCGGAATGTCGGTGTGCTCGGCGATGATTTCGCCGAGAACCGCTGCGCACCAGGGGGTGTCGGGTGCCGGTTTGAGGACGATGGTGTTGCCGGCCGCCAGAGCGGGCCCCAGCTTGGCCAGGTTGATCTGGTGCGGGAAGTTCCACGGGGTGATCGCCCCGACGACGCCGACGGCCTCGCGGGCGATGGTGCGCTGAGACTTGATCCCCATCGGAGCGGCGACGCCCAGATCCTGGCGCCACTGGTAGTTCTCGGCGGTGTCGGCGCAGAACGACAGATCCTCGACCGGGCCCTCGAGTTGAGCCATCGCGGTCAGCATGCGGGGCGCACCGACCTCGGCGATGGTCAGCTCCCGCAACTCCTCGATATTCGCCTTCATGGCGTCGCGGAGCTGGCGGATACAGCGCACCCGCAGTTCGGTGTCGGTGGACCAGTCGGTGGTGTCGAAGGCGCGGCGCGCGGCTTCGATGGCCCGGTCCATATCCGCGGCGTCGCCGTCGGCGGCCGTCCCGAGGACCTCCTCGGTGGCCGGATTGATCGTCGGATATCGGCCGTTGCCGCCCGGTACCAGCTTTCCGTCGATGAAGAGATCGCTGCTGCTGTCGGCCGCTATCGCCATCTGCGACTCCCGCCTTTTCATTGGACACCTGTCCGAGAATGTGTCAGTCGAACCTTAGTCGCACACCGGCTGGTGGTGCAAGGTCCATGGCAGACGGCGATCATCTATGCCGTTGATCTGGGTATTTGTCCTTACGGCTTGCCCTCCGCGGTGGCGTTCCGATAACTTGGACATGTGTCCAGCGATGCCGTGGTGACGATCACACCCGAGGGTGCTGACGTGCCGCGCAATCGCCGGCAGGAGGAGACCTTCCGCAAGGTGCTGCAGGCCGGCCTGGAGATGCTGCGGGAGACCTCGTACGCCGATCTGACGGTGCGCGCCGTCGCGGCCAGGGCCAAGGTGGCGCCCGCCACCGCCTACACCTACTTCTCCTCGAAGAACCACTTGATCGCCGAGGTGTATCTGGATCTGATCCGGCAGGCGCCGTTCTTCACCGATGTCAACGACACCCGGCTCAACCGCGTGCAGCAGGCACTGCGCAGCCTGGCCCTGGTGATCGCCGACGAGCCGGAGGTGGCGATCGCGTGCACCACCGCGGTGCTCGGCAACGATGCCGGGGTGTCCCGGGTGCGCGACCGCATCGGCGCGGAGATCCACAAGCGGATCAAATCCGCGCTCGGCCCGGACGCCGACCCGCAGATCGTCTCAGCGCTGGAGATGACCTATTACGGAGCACTGGTGCACGCCGGCAGCGGGACACTCACCTATCACCAAGTCGCCGACCGGATGGCCTACGTCGTCGGCCTGATCCTGAGAGAAGAGAACTGATGACCGTTCCGACCGGAGAACGGCCCGTCGCGTTGGTCCTCGACCCGTACGACTACAACTTCCACGAGGATCCGTACCCGTACTACAAGCGGCTGCGCGACGAGGCTCCGCTCTACCGCAACGATGACCTCAACTTCTGGGCGTTGACCCGGCATGCCGATGTGCACAAGGGCTTTCGCAACAGCACGGCGCTGTCCAACAAACTCGGCGTGGCGCTCGACCCCATCTCACGCACCCCCGAAGCCCACCGCACCATGTCCTTCCTGGCTATGGACGACCCGGGCCATCTGCGGTTGCGCACCCTGGTGTCGAAGGGTTTCACCCCGCGCCGGATCCGTGAGCTCGAGCCCCGGGTGCTGGAGCTGACCAGGGAGCATCTGGACACCGCGCTGGAGCACGAAAGCTTCGACTACATCACCGAATTCGCGGGCAAGCTGCCGATGGACGTGATCTCCGAACTGGTCGGTGTGCCCAAGGAGGACCGCCAGCATCTGCGGGCACTGGCCGACGGGGTGATGCACCGCGAAGACGGCGTCACCGATGTCCCCCCTGCGGCCATCGAGGCCTCCATCAGCCTGTTCGTCTACTACGCCGACATGGTGGCGCAGCGCCGCAAGAAGCCCACCGACGATCTGACCTCGGCACTCATCGAGGCCGAGATCGACGGTGACCGCCTCGGTGAAGACGAGATCATGGCG
>CAZHUU010000022.1:0-44719 GCA_964535335.1 uncultured Mycobacterium sp. | reverse complement strand
ACTTCCAGAAGGGGCTCAAGCTGTTCCTGTCCCCGGACGGCAAGGCGGCCCGGCTCATCATCACCCATGACGGGAATCCCGCGTCCGAGGACGGCATCTCCGTCGTCGACGATGAACTGACGGCCGCACACGAAGCCGTCAAGGGCACCGCGCTCGCCGGGGCCGACATCTACATGACCGGAACCGCGGCCACCTACCGCGACGTCCAGTCCGGCGCCAAGTACGACACGATGATCGCCGCCTTCGCCGCACTGACGCTGATCTTCATGGTGATGCTGATCATCACCCGCGCCCTGGTCGCATCGATGGTGATCGTTGGGACGGTGGTGATCTCGCTGGGAGCGGCGTTCGGCCTCTCGGTGTTCATCTTCGAACGGATCGTGGGCATCGAACTGAACTGGATCGTGCTGGCGTTCGCGGTGATCATCCTGATGGCGGTCGGCAGCGACTACAACCTGCTGCTGGTCTCACGGTTCAAGGAGGAGATCGGCGCCGGCATCAACACCGGCATCATCCGGTCGATGGGCAGCACCGGCACGGTGGTGACCGCCGCAGGCCTGGTGTTCGCCTTCACCATGGGCTCGATGATCTCCGGCGACCTGCTCAACGTCGGCCAGGGCGGCATGACCATCGGCATCGGATTGTTGTTGGACACACTGATCGTGCGCTCGCTCATGACGCCGTCGATCGCGGCGATCCTCGGCCCGTGGTTCTGGTGGCCGCTGAAAGTCCGTCAGCGCCCGGCCTACAGCGAGCGCATGCAGGTGTTGGGCACCCCGGCGCAGCGACCGCAGGACGATCTGGTGTCACCCGGCGCGGGCGCAGCGGACGCCGGCTACGACATCTGACCCGGCGCCGGACAGCTTGGCGCCGTCGGGCCCGAGTTGACCGCCGGTCGTTAAACCTCTGCGCCCGAGGCGGATTCAGCGCCGGGCTCGACCAGCACCACGGTGTTCCTGGCGCCGAGCTTGGCCTGGTACATCGCCTCGTCGGCGCGGGCCATGACGGAGGACACGGTTTCGCCGGGAACGGCGATGGTGGCACCGATGCTCAAGGTCGCGTGAATCGTCCTGCCGGACTCGTGGATCGGCTCGGCGGTCCGGGACCGGATCGCTTCACTGATGCGGCCGAGTTCGTCGATGCTGTGAACGCCGGGCAGCACCACGATCATCTCGTCACCGCCGGTGCGTCCCACCGTGTCTCCCGGACGGACGGACTCCCGGATCCGGGTGGCCAGCGTCGCCAGGACGACGTCACCGATGCCGTGTCCCCAGGTGTCGTTGATCTCCTTGAAGTGGTCGACGTCGCAGAAGATGATGCCGATGTGCACCCCGAACGCCGGCGGATGTTCCAGCGCAGCCTCGAGGCGGGCGATCGCCTCACCGCGGTTGGCCAGCCCGGTGAGGGTGTCGAACCGCGCCAGCTTCTCGAGTTGCTGTTCCACCGCGACCCGATCATCGACGATGCGCAGCGCCGCGATCAGGCCGTCCGGGTGGCCGTCGGCGTCCACGTGTGGCTTGCCGTGGCCGTCGACCCAGTGGTAGTCGCCGTCCACCGAACACACGCGGAACCGCTCCTGGACCGATTCGCCACCCGCGATGCGCTTCAGGGCACGCGCGAGCGCGCCGAGGTCGTCGGGATGGATGTACCGACTGAAATCCACATCGAGCCAGCGCTGGGCGGGTCCGCCCAACGCCGGCTCCACCGACGGCGAGACCCACACCACGTGCAGGCCGCGAAGATGGATGATGACGTCGACCGCGTTGTCGGCGTACATCCGGTAGCGCATCTCGGCTTCGGCGCGTTCGCGGGCGAGCTGCTCTTTCTCGATCAGCAGGTCCTGTTCCCCGCGGCGCAACCGAAACCCGATCACCGCGGCCAGCACGGTGCACACCATCACCGAGAGTGCGAACGCGGCTCGTTCGCTGCGGCCCAGGGACAGAAACGTCAGCCGCGACAACGCGACCACGATCGGATAGCCGACGGCAAGCCCGTACAGCCGCAGCAGCGCCTCCCGGTCCGGTCGGGCGAGTAACCAGTCGATCGGGGGGCGGTCCGGGCGCACGCCCGACAACGCGGTGATCAGCAGCAGGGCGGCGATCGCCGTCGGGAGCGCGGCGTACATCAGCGGCCTGGCGTCGAACAGGTAGGCCGCGATCGACACCACCGGAGCCACCAGCGCGCCGATGATGCCGACTACCCAGGCCAGCTCCGCCCACCAGCGATCACACCGGATCACCGCGGCAGCGCCGGCCAAGAGCAGCACGGTGGCCGCCGTCGGCACGTTCGGTCGCCCCGGCCACGCCGAATGCAGCGTGCGCACCGCCTCGCCGAACCACACCCGGTCGAATCCGCCGAGCGATCGGCCGCTCACGTCCATCGCCAGAACCACACCGGCATAGGCCGCCACCGCGACCGCCACGACGCGCCCGAGCCACACCCGCCCCCGCGACGGCCGGCCGTACTGCAGCAGGATCGCGACCGCAAGGACGGCCAGCCACAGCGCCGTCCAGGGCACCATGTGCGGCCACGCGCTGTTCAACCGGGTGAGTACCTGCCGGCCGATCGACCAGCCGACCCAGTTCAGGGCGGCGAGGACGAGCGCCGCCACAGCGGCGCCACGGCCCCACGCAGCCAGCCTGGGGCCGGTGCCGGAGCTGTCCATCGGCTTCGCCTTCCCCGCCCGGTGCCCGTGATCATGTCGTGCCGCACGCAATCATCGGCATCGACATTGTCCGCACCCGCGGCGTCGATGTCACCCGAACACGCCAGATCAGGCGGCCGATGTGCGCCTGCGGACCAGTCGCCACCTCCCGTCGTGACGCTCGGCCAGACCGGCGATCTCCAACATGGCCAGCGGGCCCAGCACGGCCGCCACCGGAAGCCCGGAGCTGACCGCGATCTCATCGGGGGTACGCACCCCGCGCGCCGGCAGCGCCTCGTAGACCTGGCGTTCGACGTCATCCAGGTCGTCCAGGGCCGAGGTGGGCCGGGGTTGCTCGGCGGCGAACTCTCCGGCCCGTCCGACCAGTTCGCGAACCTCGTCGGCCCGGGTCACCAGTTCGGCGCCCTGACGCAGCAGCACGTGGCACCCGGCCGATGCCAACGACGTCACGGGCCCGGGCACCGCGCACACCACCCGGCCCAACGATCGCGCCCACGCCGCGGTGTTGGCCGCACCGCTGCGGAGTCCGGCCTCGACGACCACGGTGGCCGAACTCAGCGCCGCGACCAGCCGATTGCGGGTCAGGAAGCGGTACCGAGCCGGCCGGACGCCGGGTGAGTACTCGGTCACCAGCAAGCCCGCGCCGGCGATGCGGTGCAGCAGAGCGGAATGTCCAGCCGGGTAAAGGACGTCGATGCCGCCGGCCAGAACCGCGACGGTGGCACCGCCGGCGGCCAGCGCGGTGCGGTGCGCCGCTCCGTCGATGCCGTACGTTCTGTAGCGTGTTTTGAACTGTTGATGCTGACATTGGCTGATGCAAGTGCCAGCAAACGGAATCAGGACGTGGGAAATCAAGCCCCTAACGCGGGTGGAGGTCGGGCGTAGATGTCGGAGCAGGACATCGACCGGTATGCGTTGGCACCGGAGGTTGAGGCCGAGCGCTTGCGGTCTCTTGCCCAACTTCATGTTTTCCGGTCACCACCGGAGGACCGCTACGCGCACATCACTCACATGGCCTGCACGGTGCTCGGCGTTCCGCTCTCGGCAATCCTGTTCATTGACGAGGACAGTCAGTGGTGCAAGCAGTTCAGCGGGGACATCGAGCCGGACTTCGACGTACCTCGCAGCGACTCGGCCTGCCGGGCAACCATTGCTCGGGCTTACCACGTCGGCCCAGACGATCTCGCGGTGATCCACGAGAACCTCGCCGAGACAGAGTTCGCCCAACTGCCCGCCGTGGCTGCAGAAGGCGGAGTGCGTTTCTACGCCAGTCACCCGTTGTTCGGCCCCGGCGGGCATCCGGTGGGAACCTTCTGTGTCTATGACTTCACACCCCGCCAGATCAGCGCGAAGGACAAGAAAATCTTCGCCGAACTGGCGGCGTGGGCGCAGCGTGAACTGGCGAACTCCAACGATCTGCAACGCGCGGCTGACGTCCAGCGCCAACTGCTGCCAGCACCGCTTGGCGGCCTGCCGGGCTACAGCCTGACCACTGTGTTCACCCCGGCGTTCTCGGTCGCCGGGGACTTTTACGATCACTATCCGGTGCCCGGCGGTCTCAATGTCACCGTCGCCGATGTGATGGGCAAGGGTCTGGGATCGGCGATCGTGGCTGCCACCGTCCGGTCGGCGTTGCGGGCCTCATCGCAGGGATTCGACCGCGACGGTCACCATCTGGACTTGTCGGCGGCCATCGAATCGGTGGATGAAATGCTGGTTGACGACTTCTCCCGGACCGACACCTTCGTCACCCTCTTCCACCTGTATCTGGAATCCGACACGGGCCTGGTGAGCTACATCGACGCGGGCCACGGCATCGCCGCTCTCCTGCGACGCTCCGGTGAGATTGAAGGCCTCAGAAGCGATGACCTCCCGCTAGGAACAAGCTTCGGCTCCACCTGGCAGACGCGGGCGGTGGCCATGCACCCTGGTGACATGCTGGTCATCGCCTCCGACGGCCTACTGGATCTGCTGGATGACCACGCCGTGGTCGATGACGCACTGCAATTCCTCGCCGGACACACTGACCCGGCTCAACTGTGCTCGGCGGTAGCCAAGCTAACTGAGACACGCCTGGCGACCGACGACATCACCATCGTCGCGCTGCGTCGGGAAGGATGACGGGCGCTATGCCGACGATGTCTGCGACCCCAGCCCCCAACAATTCCGTCGCGGTCCACCCCCGAGGGCGGCTGAACATGGCAACGGCACCGGCTCTGCGCGAGGAGCTGACTGAGCTTCTCGACAGCGGGCAGACGCGCCTGGTCGTCGACCTGAGCGATGTGGAGACCGTCGACTCGGCGGCAATAGGTGCGCTGCTGGCGATGCTGAAGCTGGCCAGAAAAGCAGGCGGGGACTTGCGGATCGTGTCGCCATCACGGCAAGTGGCTGAGGTGTTGAAGATGACCAAACTCGACCGGGTGCTGCCTG
The DNA here is from genome assembly GCA_964535335.1 of uncultured Mycobacterium sp. Classification (GTDB taxonomy): domain Bacteria; phylum Actinomycetota; class Actinomycetes; order Mycobacteriales; family Mycobacteriaceae; genus Mycobacterium. Next base: position 39,624 of record CAZHUU010000022.1, on the reverse strand, counting down.
CGTATCCATCGGTGGACACGGCCTTCAATCCGTTATAGATCACTGCGAGGGCCACCGCGCTCGCCTCGGCCCACGATCGAACGATTCACCCATCTCGCGGGCAGCTGTTGTTGCAAGATGTGGCGTGCCGAGGACCCGAAACGATTCGGCCGTCGGTGCCCATGCCGGAGAGCGGGTCGCAGGTGCAGCTTGAGATAGTCATCGGTCCGCAGACCCTTGATCAACTCCACGCTGCGTTCGAAACATTTTGGTCGCTCAACGATGCGGTGCCGACTTCTATCCGCATGCAAGTCGGGATCGCGGTTGCCGAGGTGGCGGCCAACATCGTCGAGCATGGTGATGCTCAGTGGTTGTGGGTGAGGGTGCATACCGGTCGGACACAGGTACATGTCGATTTCACCGACAACGGAACCGCCGTCCAAATCAACATTGACGACGTCGCGATGCCCGACGAGCTTGCAGAACGTGGTCGAGGACTCGCTCTCGCCAAGTCAGCGTTGGGCCTGCTCTCCTATCACCGCGACAAGTCAGGTAACCACTGGAGGCTGATCAGCCAGGCATTCGGCATCCATGGCGGCCAAGCCATCGCGTAGTGGCGTCTCCGAAACCCGGATACCGAATTCATGGGCGCGCCATCCGGGATTTCGACATCAGAGCAGTCAGTCGAAGCTCAGCCGGACCAGGCAGCAGTCGTCGTCGAAGCTGCCGCTGGCGCTGTGGCCGAGCACGTTGTGGAGTACGTCGTCCAGCGTCCAGTCGGGTGATCCGCCCAGGCGGGTGCACATGTCCAGGAAGTCCCTCATTGACCATTGCCCGCCGTCGTCGAGTGGTAGTTCGAATACCCCGTCGCTGTAGAGCAGCATCTGACTACCGAGGGGAAGCGGCACGGTGGCGGTGGCGAAGGACGTGTCGTCGAATGTGCCAACGGGGCACGATTGGCTGGACAGCTCACTGACCTGTGCGCCGGAGAACAGCAGTGCGGGCGGGTGGCCGGCGTTGGCGTAGCGCAATGTGGCGCTGGAGCGTTGGTAGACCCCGTAGAAGATCGTGAAGTAGTTGTCGTCGTGCTGGTCCATGCCGAACTGCTGGTTCAGCGCCGCCAGAACCCGGTCCGGCTCCAGCATGGTCTCTTTGGCGAACGAGGCGGAGCGCAGCATGTTGTGCACCGAGACCGCGATCAGGGCGGACTCCACACCATGGCCGGATACGTCGAGCAGGTAGACGACCATGTGGTCGTCGTCGAGCCAGTAGAAGTCGAAGCTGTCACCTCCGAGGATGTTGGACGGCAGGTAGCGCGTGGACACCGAGACCTGCCCGGCCATCTCGGCGGGCAGGACCGATTGCAGATATCTCGCGGCACTGCTCAGTTCGGCCTGCAGACCCTGGGCGAGCGCACGGTTGCGTTCCTCGCTGATGAGAAGTTCCTGGCGGGACTGGACTTCTGCGGTGATGTCGTTGATTTGGACGATCAAGACCTCGACGTGCCCGTCGCGGTCGCGGACACACCCAACGGAGGCGTCGCCCCAGATCGGGTGTCCGTCGGCGTGGACGTACTGCTTAGTTACGCGGTAGGACTCGATGCGGCCCGCCATGACATCGGCGACGTTGTCCATATCGGCCCGCGTGTCGGCCTCGGCGGTCAGTGCCTGCCAGGTTTTGCTTTTCAGGGCGTCGGCGTCGTAGCCGAAGAACTCACACACCGCCTCGTTGACGTCAACGAAGCCGCCCTCGGGGTTGACCAGGCACATCCCGACCGCCGCACTGTCCACTGATCGCCGGTATAGGGCATCGGCTCGGGCCCGTTGGCGTCGGGCCTCCTTCGCGTCCTGTTGGGCGGCCACTTCGTCGTCGACGAGACGCAGCGCGGCGGTAAACCCGTCCTGGCGGCCAGCGTCGTCGCGCAGCGGTCTCGCGTGCACGTCAGCCCAGTGGGTGACGCCGTCCACCGCGACCACCCGGATACGTTCCTGGACCGTTCCGCCTGCGGCAAGCGTCGCCAGCCTGGCGGCAAAGGCCGCTTCGTCCTCGGGCGGAATGATCTCCAGTACGCGCCGTCCGACCCAGTACTCGGGCCGCGCCCCGACAACGTCGGCGACCGAGGGCGAGCTCCAGGCGAACCTGCCGTCGCGAACATGGATGACCATGTCGCCGGAGTTCTCAGCCAGCAGGCGGTAAGCCCGTTCGGATTCCGTGATGCGCCGGGCGGCCTCCAGTGCGCGCTGCGCGGCCTGGAAGCGGTCGGTGACATCACGAAACGAGAGGCTGATGAGGTCATTGCCAGCGGGAGCGATCCTGACGTCGTAGCGCCGACTGTCGGCGTGGACCTCGTTGTCATAGGAATAGTTGTCCAAGGCTCCCGGCTGCCCGGTCTCCAGGCACTGGACGTAGTAGGACATCGGCCCCGATTCGGCAAAGCCGGGCCGCAACTCAAGTACCGTCCTGCCGATCAGCTCATCCCTGGCCATCCCCATGTCCAGGCAGGCTGCCTCGTTGGCCTCGCGGTAGCGCAAGTCCACCACTCGCCCGGCGGGATCGCGGACACCCTCTAACAGCATCTGCGGATCGAGCATGGAGTCCGCGCTCGCGGCCAGTAGCCGACGGGCCTCCTCTAGTTCCTGCTGCGCGGCGACCTCGTTATCAATCACACGCAGGGAAGCGACGAAGCCATTCTGGCGGCCATCGGTTTCGTAATAGGGCTTGGCGCGCACGTCCACCCAGTGGATGACGCCATCGACCGTGATCCCTCGGGCACGGGCGGCAACCACGCCACCTGTCAGTACGGTCGCGTTCCTTTCGGCGCTCTCCGCCCAATCCTCGGGGGGAATCGCCTCCCGCAATTCTCGGCCCACCCAGTATTCGGGCGGCGCGCCGGACACCTGCTCAACCGACCCGGAGACCCACGCAATCTTGCCGTCCTGGACCAGGTAGACAACATCGGCGACATTCTCGGCCAGGAGTCGATATTTCCGTTCCGAGGCGAGGAGGCTGTCCGCGTTGTCCCTTAGCGCAGTCCGATCCGATTCACTGGCTTCAAGCAGCGCATGCTCCCGGCGGCTCAGCCGATAGGCGGCGGTGCCGAGAACCACCGTGGCCGTGGCCGTGGCGAATGTCAGCGCCAGATCATCGCTCAGGCCGACGGCAAGGTAGGCGCGCCGCGACAGCCCGACGAGCAACGGAAATCCGGCCAGGATCATGCCCAGCCGGATCAATGACAGCCGGTCGGATCGGGCGAGCAGCCACGCGGGTCGCACCAGCAGGCAGGCCACGCCGAGCAGCAGCAGACCAAAGGCGGTCGTCATCGCCATGCCGGTCGAGGGCGCGAACTCTAACCGGGCGACAGCACCGAACAGGTAGGCCACGATGGTCACGAACGGGAAGGCCATCGCGGCCACAAGGCAACCCGCCCAAGCGGCGCGAAACCTCCGTCGACTCGTCCGTGTGAGCGCCACCGCGACCGACAGCAAGAGCACCGAGGCCGCCGTGGGTGGGCTGGGGCGACCCGGCAAGGTCGCTTGCATCGTGCGGACCGCGTCGCCGAACCACACCTGATCCAGCCCGAACGTCCGCCCGGTCAGATACTCCGTGAGGACGGCGGCAGCAGTGACTGCGACTGCCGCCGCCAAGCCCCGCCCGACCCACACCCGAGCAGGCGATGGGCGGCCCGAGTGCACCAGGATCGCCGACGCCAAAGCCGCCAGCCACAGAGCCGTCCACGGCGTCATCGGCGGCCAGGCCGGGTGGACGCGGGTCAACGCCTGGATTCCCGTCGCCCATCCCACCCAGGCCATGGCACCGAGGACCAGGACGAGCACAGCGGCGACGCGGCCCCAGCCGAGCAACGTTCGTTCCAGCCTGGTGGGGATTACTGCCATCCGGCCCCCACTCAGAGATTCGCTGCCAGGCCCCCGCTCTGGAGCCGCCCCCGCATTTTGCCCCAGATACCGGTGACCCGTCCGGTGTAGGCGAGTCTCATTTGCGTTTCGGTCGGCTCCCTCACGAGCGTGCTAACCACTTCAGCTACCGGTGCTCTCCACGTTGTCGGGGTTCTGGGCCCACAGGTCGGGGCCGAAGACTTCGTAGTGGATACGCTCGGCGGAGATGCCCTTGTCGAGCAGGGCCTTTCGGGTCGTCTGCATGAACGGCAGCGGACCGCACATGAATACCGTCGCGTCCGAGGGGATCTGAATGTCCGATAGGTCCATGCGCCCGGGGCGGGCGGGATGCAACGTGGGCGCGGACTCGGCGTCCTCCTCGTACCAGTTCTGCGCCTTCGCGTCGCCCATGGCGAGCACCTGGCGACGCAGATGGGCGTAGAGCGCATGGTTGCTATGTGAGGTGTCGGCGTGGAAGATCCGCACTTGGCGGTCGGGCTGGCGACGTGACAGGTCCTCGACGATGGCCGCGATCGGGGTGATCCCGATGCCCGCCGAGACGAGCACCAGCGGGCCGTCGGACTCGTCGAGCACCAGGTCGCCGCACGGCTGCGAGACATCCAGTACCGCGCCGGGTTTCGCGTTGTCGCCCAGCCAGTTCGAGACCTGGCCGTCCGGGTTGCCCCCGACGCCGCGGACGCGCTTGATGGTCACCCGAAGCGAGTTGCCCTGCGGCCCGGAGGAGATCGTGTACTGCCGTGGCTGTCGCTCACCGCCCGGCAGGTCGACGGCGATCGCGACATACTGGCCGGTCTGGTGATCGGGGGTCTTGCCCTCGACTGGGGCGAGGACGAGCGAGAAGATTTCCGGACTCTCGTCGATTCGCTCGACGACCCGGTACTTGCGCCACGGCTGCTCGGGGTCGGTGCCCCCGAGCGCGTAGAGGCGGGCCTCCTCGGCGAGGAGTTGGCAGCCGAAGAGCCAGTAGACCTCGTCCCACGCGGCCGCGATCTCGGGGGTGACGGCGTCGCCGAGGACGTCGCCGATGGCCCACATGAGGTGGTGGCCGACGATCGGATACTCGTAGGACTTGATACCCAGCGACACGTGCTTGTGGGCGATCCGGCGCATGACCGGACCGAAGTCGGGCGCGTCCGGGTCGATGAGGTTCACCGCATACGCGACGACGCTGGCGGCCAGCGCTTGCGGTTGCTCACCGATCGCCTGGTTCGCCTTGTTGAACACCCGCATCAACTCGGGGTGCGCCGCGAACATATGCGGATAGAACCGTGTGGTGATCTCGACGGAGTTCTCGGCGACGACGCCGGCGGTCGCCTTGACTACGGCGGTGGACTCGGGTGACAACATCTCAGAGGACAACATTTGGGGACTCGTTTCACGGGGCCAGGGATTTGCATCGTATGCGAGCGGTTGACGGCCATGGCTTGAGCGACCGGCATTTCACGACCCTCTAATTTTTACTAGTCGCGTTGTCTAAACTCAAGTTCATGACATACGTGATTGGGAAGCCATGTGTCGATGTGATGGATCGGTCGTGCGTCGAGGAGTGTCCCGTCGACTGCATCTACGAAGGCGAGCGAGCGTTGTACATCCACCCCGACGAATGCGTGGACTGCGGTGCCTGTGAACCGGTGTGCCCGGTCGAGGCGATCTTCTACGAGGACGACCTCCCCGAAGAGCTGCAGCCACACCTGGACGACAACGCGGCCTTCTTCACCGAAACGCTGCGAGGCCGTGACGAGGCGCTGAACTCCCCAGGAGGCGCAGCAAAAGTCGGTCCCGTGGGTGCGGACACGCAGCTTGTCGCGGGCTTGCCCAGGACGGATGAATGAGCGCGACCAAGAGTCGGTCGGAGGAGTCCGGTAGTCGTCGCGAAGATGTACTGGCCGCATTGAGGGGTGGGGCCAACGCGATGACGATAGTGGCGATCGCAGATCAGCTTGCGGTGCACCCCAATACCGTCCGGTTCCATCTGGGCACCTTGGTAACCGACGGCAGGGTCGAGCGCGTCGAACCGGGCCACAACGGACCAGGCCGTCCGCCGCTGATGTTCCGAGCCGTCCGTGGGATGGACCCCGGCGGTACTCGGCGCTACCGCCTGCTCGCCGAGATTCTCACCTTGGGCTTTTCCGGCGACCGCAACGCCAGCGCCAAGGCCCTTACGGCCGGCCGGGCGTGGGCACGCGGGGTGACCCGCCCGACGCGCAAGGCGCCGGGCGTGCAGGAGTCGATCAATCGGCTGGTCGGCCTGCTCGGCGAGCTCGGGTTTGCCCCGCAGCGGCGGGAATCGGACGGCGAAGCACAAGTCGGACTGCGCCATTGCCCGTTCCTCGAACTCGCTGAGGGGAGGTCCGCCGTCGTCTGCCCGATTCACCTGGGGCTCATGCAGGGGGCGTTGGAAGCGTGGCGGTCGCCCGTCACGGTTGACCGGCTGGATGCGTTCGTCGAACCGGACCTGTGCCTGGTCCACCTTGCACCGACCGCGGCCGCATCGTGAGCCTCGGTGCGGCGATTGCCGCCGCTCTGACCTTCGTCTGGCTTGGCCTGGTGCTCGCCATTTCGTTCCTGGAGGCGCCGCTGAAGTTCCGAGCTCCCGGGGTAACCCTCCAGATCGGAGTTGGCATTGGCCGCCTGGTTTTCCGTGCGCTTAACACTGTCGAAGCGCTGCTGGCCGTAGGCATCCTCATCGCCCTGGTGGCGGGCCATCCGCCTGTCGGCTTCATCGTGGCGTTTGCGATTGTCGTCGTCGGGCTGCTCGTCCAATTGCTGGGCGTGCGGCCGCGGTTGAAGCGCCGCTCCGATGCGGTGTTGGCCGGTCAGAATGCCCCTCGCTCGCGCGCCCACTACGCCTACGTTGCGCTCGAAGTGACCAAGCTGGTTGCCTTGGCCATGGGCGGATTTCTCCTGCTTACCAACTGAATAGGAAAGGAACAAACAGGTGCAACCCATCTCTCTAATCAACATGGTCGAGGAGAAGTTGACCGAGGCGCGCCAGGCTCATAGTGGCCGGGCAGCACACACAATTCACGGCGGCCACGATCATGACCTGCGCCAGACGGTACTGGCGCTGATCGCCGGACATGAGTTGGGTGAACACGACAGCCCGGGAGAGGCGACTCTGCAAGTGCTGCACGGCCACGTCCGTCTGCACGGCAAATCCACTGTGTGGGATGGGAAGACCGGTGATTACCTCATCATCCCGCCCGAGCGGCATTCACTCACGGCGATCGACGACTCGGTGGTCCTACTTACTGTCGTTGCGCAGCAGTTTCCGCGTCACTGAGTCCGCTGCACCGACGGCTCGCAGACGTGGATACCTGCCTGATGCCGACGTTCAAGGCGTTGTCGGCCGCGGGGCAAGGAGTCACCGGTTGACGGTCCGCCGACTGTGTATGGAGGCGACGTTGCTGTCGGGGCTGCCAGCTTTGAGCAGATGTTCGTTTTCCAGGGTCAGTTCGTTGATGATGATGGCGTACTGCTGGACGAGTCGTTCCAGCGATTGGCAGTGGTCGGTGAGTGCAGCGTTTTTTCGCCGCAGCTTCACGATCGGGTCGTTGTCGTCATCATGCGCGTGGGCGGCCCGCCGAGCCGCGACGGCGAGGCGCTGGAAGTGGTCGCGAAGGTCGGTGTGCCTCTGGGCGACGACCCAGTATTTGACGTTGGCTTCGACCGCGAGTTGAGATACCGACAGGTTCCCGCTGCAGCGTTGGGGCTTCCCGCTGAGCATCCGGTCGGCGGCCGCCAGGATGCCCACTCGTTGCGGGTCGGTTTCCTCCGTTGGCCAGCTTGCGGTCGCGGTCCTGTTCACGGCTGTCTCCTGCTAGGCGGTTCAGGTTCGTCGCCCTCGTGGGTGTCGATGATCTCTTGGAGACGTTCGAGCGTGGCGTTGAGTCGTTGATGGCGGGGGCTGGGCGCCAGTGATGTTCTCTGTGCGGTTTGCAGTTCGGCGACTTCGTGGCGCAGCGCCGCGATGTCGCGGTCGGTGTAGGCCTTGTTGCGGCAGTTGGGCCGGCAGTCGGTCTGATCGGGGGTGGCGGTCTTGTCCCCCTCGCTTGTTCGGATCTGGCATAGCGCTTTGTCGGGATCGAACACGCACGTCATCGCCCGGGCCGGAAATATCTGCAGGAGAGGATTTGCCAGCAGGTCTTTGGCCTGGTGGGTGTTCTTGAGGACGCGGCCGCCGAACTTGTGGTGGGCGGCTTCGACCCTGCTGCGGTAGACCGAGGCGGCGGGTCCACTAACGTGCTCGCCGGACCGCAGATTGTCGTAGTCGTCGCTCAAGAGCTCAAGTCGGTACAGCCAGTCCTCGAAAGCTTTCTCGTCGGGAAATCCGGACTGATAGCTGCCGCTATAGCCGAGAGTCATTTGTACGTGGACGTGCCCGTATTGGATTGCCCCTGCAATCAAACCCCGCGGTTTGCGGACGATGTGCCAGGCGAGTGTCCGGCGAAACCGCGAAGGGCTGATCGCGCCCTCGGGGTCGGGCGGGATGACATCGCCGTCGCGGCCGCTTTCGCGGGCGTAAGCGTTCACCCACTCCACGAACGCCTTGATGTCGTCCCCCATTCGGGTGCTCGTGCGACCGCTACCGGGGCGGACTCCTGGATCTCCGTAGGTGGCGGAGGGGTTGAGCTGGTTGGGAAACAGCAGTGGTTGGTCGTGGAGGTTTTCGAGGACCTCGACCGCGCGTGCTGTCTCTTCGACGACGACCCACGGGTCCGCGCGGATCTCCCCCTGGGGGATTTTCTCCCTCTTGCTGTCGACGGCTCCCTTGAACTTGCGGCCCTCGATCATCCAGATGCCACTTGCGGGGTCGCGGGACACGCATCCCCTCTGGAGGTTCAACACCTCGCCGGGGCGCATGCCCGACAAATAGGCGATGACGATGAAGCAGGCGGTCCGCAAGAGCGCGGCTATGGGCCGCGCTTCGGAATACCCGATCTGTTTGTGACGCCACGGGACATCGTCAATGATCCCGGTGACCGGTGCCCCGACGGGGACATGATCGCTGACTGCGATCCCGGACTTCTCGAAAATCTCACGGGTACCGGAACTTAGGTTCGGGGCAATGACGCCTTGATAGAACGCTTGGGCGCTCGCCTGGAGGACCCGAACCAGGTGCGGGTAGTCGATTTCGAGTTCCCCGTCTTCGGTGCGACGCCCTGGGAGTGTGCCGCCGCTGCGCCGCAGACGGTCCAGGTAGTCCTGCGCCGCTGCGGTCGTGAGACGTTGACGCGGGAATTGTTTCCGCAAATTTGTGTCGCGAACTTCGGCGCCGTATCGCCACAAAGCGAGATGGTCGTGGAAGGCGGCGGTGATGTCTTGGGAAAAGTCGTTGACGAATCGCAGCGCCCACATCAGGAGCAGATCAATGGTGTCAGTGTTGATGCGCGGTGTCCGATTCACCCCCGGCGTGGCCGGGTCGCCGAGCAGATCACGGAGGTCTGCTCCGTCCCATGGCGGGCATGCCGGCAGTCGGATGTCTTCGGGAAGCAGCAGCCGATAGCCCCAAAAACGCACAACCTCGCCCAGCAAGTCTCGTTTCGTATTGACGCTGACATCGGCGGCGAGCACCTCGCTGAGGTAGCGCTCCAGGTCCTCACGGCGCACCGCGCCGAATCCGTGGATTCCGTTGGTGTGCAGCCAACGCACAAAGGCACCGAACGCCCTAAACGCTAATTGAATTGAGCGGAGCGCTAATCGGCGGACCGTTCCCCCGCGTTGCCGTCGTGGCGCGTCGATGTTGATCAGGCACCAGAAGTAGCGTTTGACGGCAGCCCTGTACTGCGCCGGAACCGCCGTGAAGTTCAGGCCGAACGCTTCTACATGAGATTCGAACGTTCCGGGGGTGAGGTTCCACCGATCCTGGGCGTAGACCGAACAGGTTTCGGGATCGGCCTCTGGATTAATGCTGCGGTTGAGCAGCACTGGGGTGTCCGGGAGAGGATCCGGGATCGGGGTACCGGCGGCGATCGCTTCAGGGTTGGTCATGCGATGTCCAGGTCGCGTTCAAGGAAGTGCCGGACAAGTTCAGCATCGGTGTCGGTAACTGCCGCGCGCGCGTCAACGACCGCTGTACCACCGGCAAGGTCCAGCAGATCTGCAAGCCGGTAATAGGGTTCGGCGAAGCGTGTTGCCCACCGCAGCGGCGTGACGGTGGCCTTGCGGGTGAGCAGCGCGTCGTGGACGGCAACCTGAAGGGGAAGATGAGCCGGGGTCGCTCGCGCACAGGGGCATCCCAGGCACAGCATGAACGAGGCCGTGCACTTCTGATCACCCTCAACGCCATCAACACACGCCCCCAGTACCGTATTCAGCTCACCGGCGAGGAGCCGCTCGAGGGTTTGGGTGTCCATCCCGTAGCGCGCAGCCACAGCCGTCGGGTTGGTCCGCGCCTCGGCCACATCCGCCGCGGACAGGATCTGCATCCTCGCCCGTGTGTCTGCCTTCTTGACCTGCTCAGCCAAGGTTGTGGCAACCACCGTCTGATATTCAGCGAGATTGCCGCGGTTGCGCACCAAATACTCGTTGGCCAAGGTGGTTTCGGTATGGGCCACCGGCCGTTGTTGCAGTTCGTTGAACGTCAACCGGAGCCGCGCGAGTGTCACCCCACCAGCGACGTCAAGATTCCGATGCTGCTTGGACCAGGTCAAAACATGGCTGGATTCAAGGCGTGTGCGATAGCCGCGGCCGGCGCCCTTGCCGCCTCTGGGCGCCCACCACGCGAATAGGGCGTCGGTATCGAGCCTGACGCGAGCGGGAGCGGCCAGTTCCACCAGCAGCATGTAGACCCCGAAGGGGGTGTGCAAGTCAAGGGTGTCACCTGCGCGGCTTGAGGGGTCTCCGGCGGGCATTCCGTGTCTTGCCCACGGCGGAACCGAAGTCAGCGCCACATTCATGTGCCGCCCGGGTCCGCGGCGGGGTTTGTCAAGTTTGACCATGGCAGAAGGCGGGCCACCCGCATGGCCATCGGGGCGGTGGTGTTCAGCGGTCGCTTTGGCGATCGTGGTGGGATTCTGTCCTGTCAGCCCTACCAGTAGCACCGCGAACGCCCCAACATCGAACGAGGTGAGGTGCAGTTGAGCAAAGTGATCCGCCACACTCCCCAGCACCCATACCCAGTTCTTAGGCAGATTCACTCCGGAAGAGCTGCGCGGGACGTCATCGTGGCGGTCGAGGTAGTCCAGCAGTTTCCCGCGCCGTTGTGTCGCCTTGGGGTGGTCAAGGACATCTCCGCGCCGCCACTCCGCGAGCAACTCTCTGCCGGCGCGGATGCGCATGGCCGCGGCTCGCACGTCGGCTCTAGCCGTCTGGAGGATCCGCCGATTTTCCTCGCGGCTGTAACTGCTGAGTGCTCCCCGATTCCGCGTCGGGCTGGCCTCATTGACAGCGTCGCGGAAGTCTGACTCAAGGCCCTCGATGTGGCGCAGCAAGGACTTCAGTCCGTTCGGGTCGCTAGATCCTTGATTGCGTGTTAGGCGCCAGCCGTCCAGGTGGGCGCGCGTCAATTGGTTTGGCCTGGCGGGCGGGGAGTCAAGTGTCCCCAAGTAGGTACCGAACGTACGGAAAACTTGGTGGAGAGTCTTGGCGGACTGCAGTGCCCGGACACGGCTTCCGACACGGGTCCGGGCGCGGAATGCGTCAGCGAAGGCCGTCTGGAGTTGCCGGCTAACGGGCCAACTCGCGAAGTCAAAAACGACAGGCTGCTCGCGGGGGTCCTCGGGGACGAAACGCACCACGAGTCCCTCATTGCCCTGCTTGCGTTCCACCGGACGGTATCCCGGAGCCGGCAGGGAGGCCCTACGACCATTCGACGGCCCAGTCATGTGTTGTGCCGTAACGGATCCGTCCTCACCAATGGGTGATCCGCCAAATAGTCGGCGAGGAAGGCCTGCACCGCAGAGTCCTGCGCGTGCTGCAAGAGTATTTCAACATCCAACGCCCGGAACGGCTCCAGATAAATCCGTTTGGTGGTTTCGGGGTTTCGATGGCCGAGATAAGCCGCGACCAAGTCCCAGGTATCGCCAAACTGTTGTCGGAAGTCTTTCGCCTCCTCCTCAGTGAGGTGAGCGAAACGCTTCTCATAGGCCAGCCGGCCGATGGCGTACCAGCGCAGTGCACAGCTGTGACGCAACATGTGTGGTGTCGCCGTGAAATTTGTGAGCCCGAGTCTCGCGATGCGCCTGTTCGCGTCCTGAAAGGTGTGTTCCCAGCTGTGCGCCGGACGAGGCGAACCGTCCTCGTTAAGCCACAACGCCAGCGGTTCCAGGCCTTGCTTGGTCATCCGGTAAAGCTTTCGGCGCCGCGCAGGGTCGAGAATATTTAGTGACACCTTGCGCTGAGTACCGCCGGAATGCCGCTGAACCACCTCACGATTCGTCGAGTGCAGCACGAGCTCTTTCTCATCGACCACGTCGTAGCGTCCTGCCCTTTGGGCCGCACGAACGATCCGGGCTCTCGCACCCTCGACATAGTTCAAAACATCGACGAGAGCGTGACGCGGAAGCCAATAGACGTGCCCATACCCATTCTTGGCGCAGGCATCTGCGAGGCGGCACGTCGAGTACCCGCGCCCTGGGTCGTCGCCGGGCAATTCGGGCAGCACCACGCTCGCCCACTCACTGAGCCGCAGACCGCTTCCATACAGCCCGTCGGCGAACGCGCAATCACGCTGCTCATTTCGCCCACGAAAAGCTGGATCTGGCCGACCATCGACAGTCATTCCAGCGAGCCCCAAGTCCCGCCAGCGGCGATAGCCGGCCGGATCCAACCACTTGACACGGTTCCGCCTCGCCCCCCGCGGGGCCAGATCGAAATCATCCTCAGCAGCGACAGGATCGACAACGCCGAACCGAGGCGCAGCCCACCGATAGAAGCTCCTCAACGCGGCCAGATTAGCCACGAAAGTGCTCGGCTCGACCCGTGACGGATTCCGCGTCTCGGTGATCCGCCACTCCTTGAAGTACTCCGCATCATCGATGGTGGCCTCATCCCAGGACCGCCCCAACACATGAAGGAAGTTCAGCCACATCGTCAGCGACTGGGCGTACTTCGCCCACGTCAACGGCGACCTCGAACGCATTCGTGGCGAACTGAAGAAACCGTTCACCCGGGCATCCGCCCGGCCGTCGGGACCGATCAGAAACGGTCTGCCGGCACAGCGCCCATCGTCAGCGAGCAAATCTAAGCGGTCCCGATTCGCGGCCAACAGTTCGTCCCCAACGCCAATATCCCGCACAAGGTGCGGTTCATAGGCGAAAACCAGCCACTGTCCCGGCAAAAGCGCTGTTCGCACGGCTGGACGATAACGACAACCATGTCATCAACAACGGACCGACACGCTAGAGAACCGTGGCGCCGCCCGACACGATGCCGACATCGTGCTCGGCCAACCCGGCGGCGAGTTCTCCCGCGACGTGCTCGCCGTACGCGGTGGCCGCCCTGGTGCCGACGATCGCCGCGGACCGCTCGTGGACCTCGTCGAGGCGCTGGGGTCCGATCGCCCACAGTGCCAACGGCGCAATGCCGTTCGGTTTGGTGCGCACGTCAGCACCGCCGAAGGATGCGAATGCCAGGTGCGGCCATTCGTCGTCATCGGGAGTGACGAGCCGACCGCCCCGCCGGTGCAAGGTCGCCAGATCCGCTGCTGCCGTATCGATGTCGCGGCGCGCGGCGGTGCGCTCGGCCAGCGCGGGCGACACCGCTCCGCGACGCACCCGCTCCGCCGTCTCCTCCGCTCCGACGGCGGCGACCAGCCCCGCCAACTCCGGGCACGGCGGTTCGACCACCACGGACAGATATGCCCATGCGCGCAACGCGTTCTGCGCGCTCATCCGCCGACCGCCTCCGGGTTGCGGAAACTGAGCGCGATGGTGATGTCCCCCCGGTTCGGCGCGGTGCGCCCGGCCAAATCGGCCAACGTCCAGGCGACCCGCATCGATCGGTCGACTCCCCGGATGCTGACCAGGCCGCGGTCCAGTGCGGCCTTGAGCGGCGCCATCACCGGAGCGCTCAGCCGAAAGCGCTTGCGCAGCAGGGCTCCCGTCACCTCCGCGTTGGTGGTGAATCCGTGCGGCCGCCAGCGCTGTGCCGCGGCGGCGCGCGCCCTCGCGACGCGGGCCCGCACGTCGCCGGTGCTCTCCGCCGACCCATCGGCGAACGCGCCCGCTCGCACCGTGTGCATCTGAACCCGGAGGTCGACGCGGTCCAGCAATGGGCCGGACAACCTGCCCAGATACCGCCGCCGCTGCAGCGAGGAGCAGATGCAGTCCTTCGGATCGGCCGGCGCGCACGGACACGGGTTGGCGGCCAGCACGAGCTGGAAGCGGGCCGGATAGCACGCGACACCGTCGCGGCGGGCAAGCCGGATGCTGCCGTCCTCCAGCGGAGTCCGCAGCGCCTCCAGCACACTGACCCCGATCTCTGCGCATTCGTCGAGGAACAGCACGCCGCGATGCGCCCGGCTGACCGCCCCCGGGCGCGCCATTCCCGAACCGCCCCCGACCAGTGCCGCCACGCTCGAGGAGTGGTGCGGCGCGATGAACGGCGGCCGGGTGATCAGCGGAGTGGTGTTCGACAGCAGTCCGGCCACCGAGTGAATGGCGGTGACCTCCAGCGCCTCGGATTCGGTGAGGTTGGGCAACAGCCCCGGAAGTCGTTGGGCCAGGATTGTTTTGCCCACGCCCGGCGGCCCGGTCAGCATCAGGTGATGGGCTCCCGCCGCGGCGACCTCGACGGCGAACCGGGCCTGCGTCTGACCGATCACATCGGCCAGATCGGGGAATGGATCGCAGCCCGGCACCGGCGCGTCGACCCGCTCCTCGAGACCGCCGTTACCCTCCACCCACCGCTGCAGTTGACGCAGCGTTCGCACCCCGAACACCTCGATGCCGTCGACCAGGCTGGCCTCGGGCAGGTTGCCGACCGGCACCACGACCGTCGGCCACCCTGCCCGTTTGGCGGCCAGGACCGCGGGCAGCACCCCGTGCACGGGCCGAACCCGACCGTCGAGCGCCAGCTCCCCCAGCAGCACCGCCTTCTCCAGCCGGTGCCACGGCTTCTCGCGACTGGCCGACAACACCGCGCACGCCAGCGCGATGTCGTAGACCGAACCCATCTTCGGCAACGTCGCCGGTGACAGTGCCACCGTGAGCCGCGACATGGGCCAGTCGTTGGCGCAATTGGTGATCGCCGCCCGCACCCGGTCGCGGGACTCCTGCAGCGCGGTGTCGGGCAGACCGACCAGATGGAAGCCGGGCAGCCCGGCGGTGATGTCGGCTTCGATCTCCACGATCTCGCCGTCGAGGCCGCGCACGGCCACCGAGTACGCCCGGCCCAGCGCCATCAGCCCACTCCCCTCAGGTGCATGACCTCCGGTGTGGGCCGGCGTCCGACCCGCACCCCGATGACGTCGATGCGTACACCCGCCCAGCCGGTGTCCTGCCCGGCCAGCCACAACCCCGCAAGCCGGCGCAGCCTGCGCACTTTCACCGGTGTCACCGCTTCGGGCAGGCCGCCGAAGCCGTTACCGCTGCGGGTCTTGACCTCGACGAACACCACGGTGCGATCGGCGTCGGCGGCGATGATGTCCAGTTCGCCGTACCGGCAGCGCCAGTTGCGCGCCAGGATCCGCAACCCGAGCGCGGTCAGGTGGTCGGCCGCCAATTGCTCGCCGAGCGCGCCGAGCTGACTGCGCGTCATTGTCGTCATGCGCCCAGAGTGGGTGCGGCCGCCGACAAGAACCAGTCGGCTCGAGGCGAAACGCCCGAGTTGTCCCCAGCGCCGCCCTCATCCACAGCGCGCGGAGGATCACTCCGGCAGACGCAGCTCCGGCTTCTCGACCTCTTCGATGTTGACGTCCTTGAACGTGATCACGCGGACCTGCTTGACGAAGCGGGCCGGCCGGTACATGTCCCACACCCACGCATCGGTCAGTCGAAGCTCGAAGTACACCTCGCCGTCGGTGTTGCGGGGCACCATCTCGACGCTGTTGGCCAGGTAGAACCGTCGCTCGGTCTCCACGACGTAGCTGAACTGCCCGACGATGTCCTTGTATTCGCGGTACAGCGAGAGTTCCATCTCGGTTTCGTACTTTTCGAGATCTTCGGCACTCATCGGCTCAGCGTCCTCGTCTTCCGGTCATCGTGGCATCCATCTTGTCGCACGCCTCGTCCCCGCGCTGCGTCGGTGCGCATTCGGCCACTAGTTCGGTTCCGGCGCCGTCGGCAGCCCGGCGCACGTTGATGAACGAATACCGGTGTTCGCGGCACGGGCCGAGCTCGGTGAGCGCCGCACTGTGCGCCGGGGTGCTGTACCCCTTGTGCTCGGCGAAGCCGTATCCGGGATGGTCGGCCTCCATCGCCACCATCAGCCGGTCCCGGCTGACCTTCGCCAACACGCTGGCCGCCGCGATGCAGGCCGCGGCCGCATCGCCGCCGACCACCGGCAACGACGGCATCGGTAGGCCCGGCACCCGAAAACCGTCGGACAGCACATAACCGGGACGCTGGGACAGGCCGGCGACCGCGCGCCGCATGCCCTCGATGTTGGCCACATGCACGCCGCGGCGGTCCACTTCGGCGGCCGGGATGAACACCACGTGGTAGGCCAGCGCGTAGCGCCGGATCAGCGGGAACAACTCCTCACGGGCCTTCTCGGTGAGCCGCTTGGAATCATCGAGCGCCGCGAGGCTCTCATAACGGTTCGGTCCGAGCACACATGCGGCCACGACAAGCGGTCCGGCGCAGGCGCCGCGGCCCACCTCGTCGACACCGGCGACGGGACCCAGGCCGCTGCGATACAACGCCGACTCCAGGGTGCGCAGGCCGGACGACTTGCGGATGACCGTGCGGGGCGGCCATGTCATCGCGGGCACGGTCAGCCCCGCTGCGGGTCGAACGAGGACACACCACCCCATCGAGACGGTGGCCACGCGATGAAGCGGGCCTTCCCAATGACGTTGGCGACCGGAACCGTGCCGGTCATCGGGTCGCCGGTGCACAGGATGCCCTTCTGGGCGTCGGCCGGGGTGCTGGTGCAGTGCGCCCGCGACTCGGCCGAGTGGGTGCGGTTGTCGCCCGTCACCCACAGCCGGCCCTCGGGCACCGTGACCGGGCCGAACTCGTTGCCCAGGCAGGGATAGACGGCCGGGTCGGCCATCATCGTCGCCGGATTCAGGTAGGGCTCGACGAGCTGCTTGCCGTCGACGGTCAGCCCGGTGTCGGCCCGGCACTGCACCGTCTGGCCGCCGACAGCGATCACCCGTTTCACCAGATCGTTCTCGTCCGGCGGTACGAAGCCCACGAACGACAGTGTGTTTTGCAGCCAGCGCAGGGCGACGTTGCTCGACCGGATCGACTTGTAGCCGACGTTCCAGTTCGGCGGGCCCTTGAAGACGATCACGTCGCCGGGTTCCGGCGAGCCGAAGCGGTAGGTCAGCTTGTCGACCATGATCCGGTCACCCACGCAGCCACTGCAGCCGTGCAGCGTCGGTTCCATCGACTCCGACGGGATCAGATACGGACGCGCCACGAACGTGAGCATCACGTAGTAGAGGACCACCGCGATGCCGATCAGAATCGCGCCCTCGCGCAGCGCCGACTTCTTGGGTTCGGGTTGTTCCTCGTCGGCGGGCGCGGATCCCGAGCCTGCTGGAGGTTCCGTCTGCGTGGAGTGTTCCAGCGCGGAGTCGGCCGGGTCCGGGTTGTCCGTCACGGGATCAGCGTAGCCAGCCCGGCGGCGGGCGCCGCTTTGGCCACACCGCAGCCGAAGCTCGGCGCTTCTCTCAGCGCTTTCGCGGGCTGAGGGTCGAAGCTCAGCGCTTCTCCTTGATCTTCGCCTTCTTGCCCCGCAGCTCGCGCAGGTAGTACAGCTTGGCGCGACGGACATCGCCGCGGGTGACGACCTCGATGTGGTCGATGTTGGGCGAATGCACCGGGAAGGTGCGCTCGACGCCGACGCCGTAGCTCTCCTTGCGCACCGTGAAGGTCTCGCGGATGCCGCCGCCGGAACGCCGGATGACAACACCCTTGAAGACCTGGATGCGCTGCTTGTTGCCCTCGATGACCTTGACGTGCACGTTCACGGTGTCACCGGGGCCGAAGGTCGGGATGTCGTCGCGCAGCGACGCCTGGTCGACGAAGTCCAGCGTGTTCATCGGTGACACTTCCTTGCAGTAGCGGCTGTCGGCAGTCGCGTGGAGCAGATGCGCCTGGCGGTCGCCGAGCCGGTGGTTTCGGGCAACGTGATGGTTGGCGCAGCAGGCGGGAAACCGTCCGGCCCGCGCGGGCAACTGCTCAATTGTGCCAGATAGGCCGCGAGCAGTGAAATCGCCCGACTCGCCGAGGTCACGGAGATGCCAAGGTGTCCTAACGGTGCGGTGTAGAACCGGTACCGTTAGCCTTATCCGACGGGCGGCAGCGCGGCAATTCGCGCTCTCGCGTGCCATCGGGAACTTCGAGGAGACGATCATGCGGCGACGGCGGCCATCCGTGCTGGTCAGTGGCGGTGCCGCTGTCCTGCTCGGGGTGCTCGTCGCCTCCTCCTCCACGCATGTCGGCGACGAGGCGCGTCACGCTTCCCGGCAGGTCACCCTGCTCTCGTCCGGCCCGCAGGACGCCCCCCGAGCGCCGGCGCTGGACCCCATGCCCGCGGCTCCGCCCGCCGACCCGATCAGCGGCCTGAGCGTCCGGGCCAGCCAGGCGGCCGACGAGGCGACCCGGCGTGGCGCCGACATCGGGTTCACCCTGCTCGACCGCAAGACCGGCGAGATCATCTCCGGCGGCGACGGCGGGGCCTTCCCCATCGCCTCGGTGGCCAAGCTCTTCATCGCCGACGATCTGCTGCTGCAGGTGTCCAAGGGCCAGCGCCAGTTGACCCCGGACGAGCGGCGGTCGCTCGACGTGATGCTGCGCTCCTCGGATGACAACGCGGCCGAGATCTTCTGGAGCGAGAGCGGCGGCAATGACGTCGTCAACCGGGTGAAGGCCCGCTACGGGCTGCCCGGCACCTCGGCACCCTATGACGGGCACTGGTGGACGACGATGAGCACCACGGCCGACCTGGTTCGGTACTACGACATGCTGCTCGACGGCACCGGTGGGCTGCCGCTGCAGCAGGCCGCCGTCATCCTCGGCGACCTGTCCGCCTCCACGCCGACCGGCCTCGACGGCTACCCGCAGCGGTTCGGCATCCCCGACGGGTTCTTCGCCGAACCCGTTGCGGTCAAACAGGGTTGGATGCCGGGCTGGAACGGCAACAACTGGTTGCACATGTCGACCGGAGTGATCGGCTCCGACCGGCGTTTCGTGTTCGCCATCGGCTCGATGCAGCCCGTCGACGACGCCACCGCACGCGACACCGTGACGCAGGCCATCAAGACGATGTTCCCCGGCGGGCGGATCTAAACCGCTACTCCCCCAATAGATCCGGGCGGCGTTCCCGCGTGCGCTTCAGGGCCTGCTGGTGTCGCCACGACCTGATCTTCGCGTGGTCGCCGGACAGCAGCACATCGGGCACCGGCAGTCCCCGCCAGTTCGGCGGCCGGGTGTAGCTGGGCCCCTCCAGCAGACCGGAGTTCTCCGGTGAGTGGGAATCGTCTTGATGCGACTGCGGATTGCCCATCACGTTGGGCAGCAGGCGTACCACCGCCTCGATCATCACCAACGTCGCCGCTTCACCCCCGGCGAGTACGTAGTCGCCGATCGACACCTCTTCAACCCGCATCCGGGTGGCCGCATCCTCGGCCACCCGCTGGTCAATCCCCTCGTAGCGCCCGCAGGCGAAGACGAGATGCGGTTCGGAGGACCAGCGCTGGGCCGTCGCCTGGTCGAACAGCCGACCGGCCGGCGTCGGCACCACGAGAACGCTGTCGGCGGTGCAGATCTCGTCGATGGCCTCACCCCACACCGGTGCCTTCATCACCATGCCCGGCCCGCCGCCGTAGGGCGCGTCATCGACCGAGTGGTGCACGTCATGGGTCCACCGCCGCAGGTCGTGCACGGCGAAATTCACGATTCCAGACTCGATGGCCTTGCCGGGCAACGACTCCCGGACCGGGTCGAGGTAACCGGGAAAGATCGTGATGACGTCAATCTGCACAGCTGCGCATTCCTATTCGAGATCCAGCAAGCCCTCGGGCGGGTCGATCTCGATGACCCCGTCCACCAGCGACACCGACGTCACAATCGCGCTGACGAAGGGCACGAGCACTTCCCGGCCCTCGCCGGCACGCACCGACAGCAGCTCACCGGCGCCGGTATGCAGCACTTCGATGACCGAACCCACCTCGTGGCCATCGACGGTGCGCACGGAGAGCCCTTCGAGTTGGTGGTCGTAGAACTCGTCGGGATCGGCGATCGGCGGCAATTCGGCGGAGTCGATGACGAACAGGCCGCCGCGCAACGCCTCGGCGCCATCGCGATCGACCACCCCGTCGAGACGGAGCAGCAGCCGTCCCCCGTGCGGGCGCACCGAGTCCACGACGACCTCGCGGCCGCCCTGGTCACGTCCACGGGGTTTGAGCAGCAGCACGCTGCCGGGGGCGAACCGCGCACCGGGATCGTCGGTGCGGACATCGACGACGAGTTCACCGGTGATGCCGTGGGCCTTCACCACGCGGCCGACGACGAGCTCCATACCAGGCCCTCCCCGGGTCGTTCGGCCGCGGCCGCCGGCGGCTACTGGTCGGTGTCCACCACGTCGACGCGGATGCCGCGGCCGCCGATTCCGGCCACCAGCGTGCGCAATGCGGTCGCGGTGCGACCGCCACGGCCGATCACCTTGCCGAGGTCGTCGGGATGCACGTGCACCTCGACGGTGCGGCCGCGCCGATTGGTCACCATGTCGACGCGGACGTCATCGGGATTGTCGACGATCCCACGAACCAGGTGTTCGACGGCGTCGACGACGACCGAACTCATTCGGCGGCAGGCTCTGCGGACTCGGCGGCCGGCTCAGCGGCCTCGGCGGGCGGCTCAGTGACGGCCGGCTCGGCATCGGCGTCGGTGGCGGGCTCAGCCTCGGCCGCTGCCGCCTTCTTGGCGGGGGCCTTCTTCTTCTTGGGCTGGGTGGCCTCACCGGTCGGGGCGCCGTCGGCGGCGGCGAGCGCGGCGTTGAACAGGTCGAGCTTGCTCGGCTTGGGCTCGGCGACCTTCAGCGTGCCCTCGGCGCCGGGCAGACCCTTGAACTTCTGCCAGTCACCGGTGATCTTGAGCAGTTGGAGCACCGGCTCGGTGGGCTGGGCGCCGACGGAGAGCCAGTACTGCGCACGCTCGGAGTCGATCTCGATCAGGCTCGGCTCTTCCTTGGGGTGGTAGCGGCCGATGACCTCGATCGAGCGGCCGTCCCGGCGGGTGCGGGCGTCGGCGACAGCGATGCGGTACTGGGGATTGCGGATCTTGCCAAGCCGGGTGAGCTTGATCTTGACAGCCATGAACGAACGTCTCCTAGCAGGTGTCACGCTGCAATTCAGCGATGCCCGCAGGTTGCGGAATCCGGTTTTGCCTCGCGTGTGTGACCGGGCAACGACCGTGGTCGCTGGCGGACAGCAGCCCATTCTGCCAGATCGCCATGACCGGGTGTTAATCGCGGCGACCGGCCCCGACCGGCGGAAACAGGGTGCGGGCGTTGTCGTGAAGGACCTTGCGGGACCATTCGTCGCCGAGGCCGAGGTTGAGGATCGACTCCACGGCGTGCTGATAGGAGTACGGGATGTTGGGGAAGTCGCTGCCGAAGAGCACCTTGTCGGCCAGATCGACGAGCATCGGCGCGGCATCCGGCGGGAACGGATCGGTGTGCTCGGTGAATTCGGTGAAGACCATGGTGGTGTCCAGGTAGACGCCCGGATAGCGCAGCGCCAACTCCATGAAGTCCCGATACTCCGGCAGGCCCATGTGGGCCACGATCAGCTGCAACGCCGGATGCCTGCGCAAGATCTCGGCCACCGGACCCGGCCCGGTATGGCGCCCCTGTTGCGGTCCGGACCCGGCGTGGATGACGGTGGGAACCTGCGTCTCCTCGAGCAACGCCCAGACCGGCGCCAGCAGCGGATCGGTGGGCGAATAGTCGCCGACCTGGACGTGGGCCTTGAAGACCCGCGCGCCGGCGTCGATGACCCGGCGAACATAGCCGGACGCCGACGGCTCGGGGTAGAACGTCGCGGTGTGCAGACAGTCCGGGACCTCCGCGGCGAAATGGGTGGCCCACGAGTTCAGCCACTCGGCCATCTCGGGTTTGTGCGGATAGATCAGCGACGTGAAGGTGGTGACGCCGAACTGTCGCAGGCGGTCGACCCGCTCGGCCTCGTCGAGCCGGTAGGAGATGGGCCACCGCCGGCCGACCAGCGGCCCCATACCGTCGAAGTATGCCCACACCTTGTCCAGCACCCGCTTGGGCATGAAATGGGTGTGCACGTCCACGATCCCGTCGAGCCCGACCCGGTCGAGCAGGCCCCGGACGGCCGCCGCCTCGCCCTGCAGGCTCAGACCACCTTCTGGATGCACTTCGTCTCAGCACGTCGCGTCATCCGCCAGCCCTCGGCGGTGCGGACGAATTCGTCGTCGTACCAGAGCCCGCAGAACATGATCTGGCCGTCGTCGTTCAGCTTCATCGGGTTGAAGAGGATGGTGCGGGACGTCGCGGTGTCGCCGTCGATGCGGATGTCGAAGTTGCCGAGCATGTGAAAGTAGGCCGGGAAGTTGGGCAGCACCTCGGCCAGCCAGGCCTTGACGTCGGGGTAGGTACCCGCGATTCCGCCCAGTTCGGTGTAGTCGATGTGGGCGTCGGGGGTGAAGACGCGGTCGAGGTCGTCGAACCGGCGACTGTCGATCGCCGTGGAGTAGTCGACCAGTAGCTGCTGGATCTCCAGCCGGTCTGAGATTTCCGCCAGGCTCAACATGATCCGATTCAACACCGCATGTCGCGTAGCCCGCCGACCGGGTTAGGCTGATCCCCCATGGGGAGGCTATTCGCTACTGTCGCGGCGTCTTTCGCACTGGTCCTGACGGCCACGGTGGGCGGCACGCCCGCCCCGGCACTCGCCGATCCGAGCATCGAACCGATCGGTGCGGTTCCCGTCCCGGACGGCCCGGCACCGGCGTGGATCGTCGCCGATATGGACACCGGCCAGGTGCTTGCCGGCCGGGACATGTATGCCGCCCATCCCCCGGCCAGCACCATCAAAACCCTGCTCGCGCTGACCGCACTCGACGAGGTGCCCCTCGACGCCACCGTGGTGGCCAGCGAGGCCGACGCCCACGCCGAGTGCAACTGCGCGGGCATCAAGGCCGGCCGCACCTACACCGCGCGCCAACTGCTCGACGCGGTGCTGCTGGTGTCCGGCAACGACGCCGCCAACACGCTGGCCGAACTGCTCGGCGGATTCGACACCGCGGTGGCCAAGATGAACGCCAAGGCCGCGGCCATCGGCGCCACCAACACCCACGCCACCACCCCGTCGGGTCTGGACGGCCCCGGCGGATCGGGCTGGACCACCCCGCATGACCTGGCGGCGATCTTCCGCGCCGCGATGGCCAACCCGGTGTTCGCGGAGATCACCGCGCAACCGGCGGCGATGTTCCCCACCGACACCGGTGAACGCCCGCTGGCCAACCAGGACGAACTGCTGGTGCGCTACCCCGGTGCGATCGGCGGCAAGACCGGGTACACCGACGCGGCCCGCAAGACGTTCGTGGGCGCCGCCGACCGCGGCGGCCGCCGGCTGGTCATCGCGATGATGTACGGACTGGTCCGCGAGGGCGGCCCGACCTACTGGGACCAGGCCGCGATGCTGCTCGACTGGGGTTTCGCGCAGAATCCCTCGGAGAGCATCGCGGCGCTCTAGCTAGCGGTGTCCGCCGCCGCCGCCGCCCGCGTTGAACCCGGGCGAGGCCACATCGGCCTCGGTGAGCGAGAACGGCGGAGAAGCCAGGTCGTTCGGGGTGGCCACGATCGCGGCGTCACTCTCGGCCGGCATCTGGCCAGCCGGGGCCGGAGCAGCCGCGGGCGGAGCGGCTGCCCTGAACCCCTCCTCCGGGAACACCGGGGGCTCGGCGACGTTCGATTCGCTCACGGGATCACCCGGTATCCAGGCGAGGATGTCGCGGATGCCGTCGTTCCAGACCACGCTGTTCGGAATGGGACCGACGACGTCGAAGTAGAGCTTGCCCAGGTTCGAATAGCCCGGAATGGCCGGGTAGAAGAGCCCGGATTCGGTGCGGGCGCCGAACCGCTCGATCTGCGGGGGATAGTTCCCATCGACGACCAGCCTGGCCGCATACAACGTGCCGTTGTGCGGCACCGGGTCCGAACTGGGCGCCAGGTTCTTCACGGTGTAGGTGATGTACGGCAGGCTATTGGGCCCGTTCAGCCCCTCCGACTCACCGAACGGCTTGATGTTGTCGGTCGCTGACGCCGTCGCGACGTTGACGGCACCGATGCCGAACGTGACAGCGGTGGCGGCGACGATTCCGGCCATTTTCGTGATGTTCACGGTCGCTCCCTTGCAAATCAGGGTTCAAACTCTCCCCGGCGGTTGTCACGGGAAAGACTACTGCGTCTCGCCCTTCGGTACCGGGTAAGCGCATCCTCGACGGCCAACACGACCCAGATCAACGGGATCAATCGGAGACCTCACCGAACCCGTACCGCGTCAATGCCCGGATAGCCTCGGCGCACATGCGGATGTTCTCGGGCCGGTTGTGCCGTTCGGTGCTGGCGGCAGCCGCGGCGACCGGGATGGTCATGGTCTCGGCGGCGACCGGGGGTGCCGAACCGCTTCCCGGCGCCGTTGCCGTCGTTCCCCCGGACGGACCGGCGCCCGCCTGGCTGGTCGCTGACCTCGGCAGCGGCCGGATCCTGGGCGGCCGCGACCCGTACGGCGCCCACGCCCCGGCCAGCACCATCAAGCCGCTGCTGGCGATGGTCGTCATGGAACAGGTGTCGCCCGACGCCGCGATGCGGGCCACCGCGGCGAACACCGACGTCGAGTGCTCGTGCGTCGGCCTGGTGCCGGGCGCGGTGTACACCGCGCGGCAGCTGCTCGACGCGCTGCTGATGGTCTCCGGCAACGACGCCGCCAACGCGCTGGCCGACATGGTGGGCGGCTACCAGGTCGCGGTGCAGAAGATGAACATCAAGGCCGCTCAGGTCGGAGCCCGAAGCACTCGGGCCGGTTCCCCGTCGGGGCTGGACGGACCGGGCTGGGAGTCGGTGACCACACCGCACGACCTCGCGGTGATCTACCGGGCTGCACTGAACTATCCGCTGTTCACCCAGATCATTCACCAGAGCACCGCGGCGTTCCCCGACGGCCGGGGTGGTGTCAAGCGGATCGCCAGCCACGACCACCTGCTGCCCGACTATCCGGGCTTCATCGGCGGCAAGACCGGTTACACCAACCTCGCCAAGGAGACCTACGTCGCGATGGCCCAGCGCGGGGGCACCCGACTGGTCGCGGTCATGATGTACGGCAGCGACGACCTGTGGGATCAGGGTCGTGCGCTGCTGGACTGGGGCTTCAGCCAGTCGGGTCAGTAGACGACTCCGCGCAGGATCACCCGGCCGGGACGCGACAGCACATCGGCCCCCGAGCGCGGATCCTGGTGGAAGCACAGCAGATCAGCCGGTGCTCCGTCCGCCAGCGCGGGCCTGCCCAGCCAACGTCGGGCATCCCAGCACGCGGCGCCCAGCGCTTCGGTCGCGGTCATCCCGATGGTTTTCAGGGCGTCGACCTCGTCGGCGATGCGGCCGTGGACGATGTTGCTGCCGGCGTCGGTGCCCGCATAGATCGGCACGCCGGCCTCCCGGGCGGCGGCGATCCGTTGCGGGCTGCGGGTGTACAACTCGCGCATGTGCGTGGCGTAGACGGGGAATTTGCTTGCAGCATCGGCGAATCCGGGAAAGTTCTCGATGTTGATCAGCGTCGGCACCAGGCAGGTGCCGTGCTCGACCATCATCGCGACGGTGTCGTCGGTTAGTCCGGTGCCGTGCTCGATACAGTCGATGCCCGCCGCGATCAAGCCGGGCAACGCGTCCTCGCTGAACACGTGGGCGGTGACGCGCGCACCCTCGTCGTGCGCCGCAGCGATGGCGGCCACCAGCACGTCGTCGGACCACAGCGGCGCCAGGTCCCCCACCGACCGGTCGATCCAGTCGCCGACGAGTTTCACCCACCCGTCGCCGTGGCGGGCCTGCTCGGCCAGTGCCGCTGGCAGATCCCACTCGTCTTCGAGTTCGATGGCGTGCCCGCGGCCGTACCGTCTCGATCGGGCCAGGTGCCTGCCGGCGCGGATGATGCGGGGCAGGTCGGCGTGGTCGTCCAAGGCACGGGTGTCGGTGGGTGACCCGCAGTCGCGCAGCAACAGGGCACCGGCGTCGCGTTCGACCTCGGCCTGGGCGATCGCCTCGTCGAGCGCGGTTTCGCCGTGCGGCCCGAGCCCGACGTGGCAGTGCGCGTCGACCAGGCCCGGAATGATCCAGCCGCCGTCCCAGACGGTTTCGGCGTCCGCGACCGGCTCGCTGCGCAGCACCCCGCCGGCGATCCACCACTCGACGGGTTCACCGTCGGGCAGTCCGCGGCCGCGAACATGCAGCGTCGTGCGGTCCGGCACTAGTTCTTGCCGGGGAACTTCAGCTTGGACAGATCGAAGTCGGCCAAGCCGGGCGGCAGTTCGTTGAGGCCTTCGGGCATCTGGGACAGATCCGGGAGGCCGCCCGGCAGCCCACCGGCGAGCAGCGGATTGCGCGCCTTCGGCGGCGTCGGGCCCCGGCCGCCCTTCTTGCCCTTCTTGCCCTTCGCGTTCTTGGCGTTCCTCTTCGACGATCGCCGCCCGAACGGCATGCCCATCGCCCCGGCCATCTGCGACATCATCTTGCGGGCTTCGAAGAACCGGTCGACGAGCTGGTTGACCTCGGAAACATTGACCCCGGAACCGTTGGCGATGCGCAGCCGCCGGGAGGCGTTGATGATCTTCGGGTCGGCCCGCTCCTCGGGGGTCATCCCGCGGATGATCGCCTGCAGCCGGTCCAGCTGCTTGTCGTCGACGGCGGCCAGCGCGTCCTTCATCTGGCCGGCGCCGGGCAGCATGCCCAGCAGGTTGCCGATCGGGCCCATCTTGCGGATGGCCAGCATCTGCTCGAGGAAGTCCTCGAGCGTGAGCTCGCCCGAGCCGATCTTGGCGGCGGCCTCCTCGGCCTTCTGTTGGTCGAAGACCTGCTCGGCCTGCTCGATGAGGCTCAGCACATCGCCCATGCCCAGGATGCGGCTGGCCATCCGGTCGGGGTGGAAGACGTCGAAGTCCTCGAGCTTCTCCCCGGTCGACGCGAACAGAATCGGCACGCCGGTGACCTCGCGCACCGACAGCGCGGCGCCGCCGCGGGCGTCACCGTCGAGCTTGGTCAGCACCACGCCGGTGAATCCGACGCCGGCGCCGAACGCCTCCGCGGTCGCGACCGCATCCTGGCCGATCATCGCGTCCAGCACGAACAGCGTCTCGTCGGGCTGCACGGCGTCGCGGATCGCGGCGGCCTGGGCCATCAGCACCTCGTCGATGCCAAGGCGGCCCGCGGTGTCGACGATGACGACATCGAAATGCTTGGCCTTGGCCTCGGCCAGGCCGGCTGCGGCCACCGTCACCGGGTCGCCCGGACCGGCGCCCTCGATCTCGGCGGCGTCGGCGGCGGTGCCCGGGTGGGGGGCGAAGACGCTGACCCCGGCCCGCTCGCCGACGATCTTGAGCTGGCTGACCGCACCCGGGCGCTGCAGGTCGCAGGCCACCAACAGCGGGGTGTGGCCCTGGCCCTTGAGCCATTTGGCCAGCTTGCCCGCCAACGTGGTCTTACCGGCGCCCTGCAGGCCGGCCAGCATGATGACGGTCGGCGGGTTCTTCGCGAACGCCAGCGGGCGAGTCTCGCCGCCGAGGATGCCGATCAGTTCCTCGTTGACGATCTTGACGACCTGCTGCGCCGGGTTGAGCGCACCGGAGACCTCGGCGCCCTTGGCGCGGTCCTTGATGCGGGTGACGAAATTGCGCACGACCGGCAGCGAGACGTCGGCCTCCAGCAGGGCGAGCCGGATCTCGCGGGTGGTGGCGTCGATATCGGCGTCGGTCAGCCGGCCCTTGCCGCGCAGGCCCGCGAGCGCGCCGGTCAACCGGTCGGACAGGGATTCAAACACGGGCTAAGCCTACTGGTCGCGACGCGGCGGCCCGCTCAGCGGAGCGTGCCGAACCGGGCGTCGAGGCCTCGGGTGCCCGCCAGCGCGATCATCACCAGCCGGCCGGGTTCCTCCGAGCGCCACGCGTCACCGGTGACGATGCTGGTGCGGCTGGCTACCCGGTGCACGACGGTGCGCTGCTTCGGGGTCTCGGCGAGCCGGACGATGCCCTTGGCGCGCAGCACCCCGGGCGGCAGGTCGGCGAGGAACGCCTCGAGCGCCGCCCGGCGCAGCGGCTGGTCGAAGGTGGCGCTGACGCTGACGTAGTCGTCGGCGTGGTGGTGCGGCTCGTCCGGAGGCAATTCGCGGTGGTCGACGCCGAGCAGCGCCGCCATCGGCACGTCGGCGTTGACGGCATGCAGCACAGGCACTTTCGGTGCCCGCTCGCAAAGCCAGGCGTCGAGCTGTTCCAGCTCGTCGGGCGAGACCAGGTCGATCTTGTTGAGCACGAGCACATCGGCGGCGCCCAGCTGGCGCCGGATGGTGCGGCCGATCACCGGGTCGCGCTCCCGGTGGCGCACGGTTTCGGCGTCGAGCACCACCACGACGCCGTCGAGGTCGAAACCCGGAGTGAGCGCGTGGTGGGCGACGGGACCCGGGTCGGCGATGCCGCTGGCCTCGATGACCACGTGCTCCGGCGGGTCGCGCCGGTCCCGGACGGTCCACAGCGCCTGCATCAGATCGCTGCCCACCGAGCAGCAGATGCAGCCGTTGGCCAGGGTGATGGTCTCGCCATCGGCATCGGCCACCAGGTCGCCGTCGATGCCGATCGAGCCGAAGTCGTTGACCAGTACCGCGACGCGCCGCCCGGCCCCGTTGCGCAGCAGGTGGTTGAGCAACGTCGTCTTGCCCGAGCCCAGGTAGCCGCCGATGACGGTGACCGGGATCGGCTCAGGAGGCGGCACTGTGCGCGGCTTCGAACACCTGCCCGCCGACAACCGTGCCCCACACCCCGATATCACGGATGGCCATCGGGTCGACCTCGAGCGGTGACGCATCCAGCACGGCGAAGTCGGCGAATTTGCCGGCCTCGATGGAACCGATCTCGTGGTCCATGTGCAGCTGGAAGGCGCCGCCGATGGTGGCGGCGTGCAGCGCCTCATACGGGGTGATCTTCTCGTGGTCGCCGAGCACCCGTCCGCTGGGCGTCACCCGGTTCACCGCACACCACATGGTCATCAGGTGCCCGATCGGGGTGACCCCGGAGTCGGTGTGGAACGACAGCGGCACCCCGTTATCCAGCGCCGTGCGGCAGGCCCACATCCCGCGGGTGCGCTCCGGGCCCATGGTCTGCTCGTAGTGTTGATCGCCCCAGTACCAGATGTGGTTGGTGAAGATGTTGGCGCAGATGCCGAGCCGGCCCATCCGGCGGTACTGGGCGGCCGTCGTGGTCTGCGAGTGCTGCAACACATGGCGATGGTCCAGCCAGGCGTCGGTCCGCAACACCTCCTCGACGGCGTCGACGAAGACGTGGCCGGCGGCGTTGCCGTTGCAGTGGCAGTGCACATTCAGCTTGCGAGCATGGAAGGCGCGCACCGCGGCCAGCAGGTCCTCCGGTGAGAACAGCAGCAGGCCGTGGTCCTCGCCGGTGTAGTAGCCCGGCTCCAGCATCAGCGCGGTCCAGCCCTGGATCGACCCGTCGGCCACCAGTTTGATGCCCGGCGCCCGCAGCTTGTCGGATTCGATGTCCCGCAGCTTGACGGCGGCCTCGGCGACGGCGCCGTAGTCGGCGGTGCTGCCGGGCATGGCGGGCAGGTTGTAGAGCACCATCCGTGCCGGGAACGTCGGGTCGTCGACGGTGTCCTGCCACACCTTGGCCTCGCCGGGGGTGACCAGCAGCATGCCGACGAGTTCGGTGGAGGTGGTCACGCCGGCGTTGCGGCACATGGCGGCGTGAATCTGGATCGGCCTGGCCCCCGCGCCGGCCGCCAGCATCTTGGTGAAGGCGGTCTTGGCGAGCATCATCGCGGGCGCCTCCTGCAGCTCGCCGTTGAGTTCGCCGTCCGGGTCCCGGCCGACGCCGAGCGTCGGACTGTCCTTGGTGATGCCCTCAGCGTCCAGCAACACGGTGTTCACCGTGGCCAGGTGCCCGCTGGCGTGCCGGACGAACACCTGCCGCGCGGTGGAGACCCGGTCCAGCTCACGCCTGGACAGCCGCGGCAGATCCGGGAAGTAGATCGGGTCGAACCCGTTGGCCACCAACGGCTCTCCGGCGGGCAGCCTGGCGTCTTCGGCCTTCAGCCGCGCGACGAGCTCCTCGTAGCTGCGGATCGCGGTGGTGGCGCTGCCGTCGGAGAGCGGGTAGGGGTAATAGCCGACATAGGGCATGAGCTCGCTGGCAGAGTCCATCGTGTGCCCGTGCGCCTCGACGAACCCCGGGACCAGCACGTGATCGCCGAATCGCTCGTCCACCTGCGCCTCGCCCCAGGACAGGCACTCCTCGAGACTTCCGGCGCACAGGATGCGTCCGTCCCGGACGGCGACCGCGGAGGCCTCCGGATTCGCCGGGTTCATCGTGACGATTTTTCGGGCGGTGAAGATTGTGATCACGGAGTCGCAGGGTATCCGCCGAGCCCGGACATAAGGGGTTCGTTGACGAATGTTCTCGGCGCGCGTTATCCCGCTTGTTCCATCGGCTTGACCGGCGCGGCCGCGGGCAGCACCGCCAACAGGTCCCGGGTCAGACCCACACGCACCTCGTCGAGGGCGTCGGGTTCGGACACGGCGATGCCGAACACGTCGATGACCGCCAGACCCAGCGTGGTGATCTTGGCCCAGGCGATGTCGACGCCGGCCCGCTCGAAGACGTTGGTGAGCATCGCCAGCAGTCCGGTGCGGTCGGTGGCGCGGATCTCGACCACTAGTTGACCGGGCGCGCCGCCGTCGCGCCACAGCACCCGCGGCGGAGCCGGCGCGGCGTTGACCGGGACCGCGGGCTTGTGTTCACCCACCCGTCCGGTGCCGTACTGCGCAGCTTCGCGGTCGCGCTTCTCCAGTGCGGCGATCACGTCGAGTTCGCCGTCGAGGGCCAGGATGAACTGCTGGCGCAACAGCTCGGCGGCCGGCGGCGAACCGAAATGCGGTGATACCGCGAACGAGTCGATGGCCGAGCCGTCGGCGCTGTTGACCGATGCGGAATGCACCCGCAGCGAGTTCAGCGCCAGCACACCGGCGGCTTTGGACAACAGACCGCGGCGGTCCGGCGCGATCATCGTGACGTTGTAGGTGTGCGCGCTGCCGCCCGAGGCCATCTCGATATGCACTCCTCCATCTGCGGCCAGCGAAAGATGGTGTGGATCAATGGGATCAGCCTGGGGTTGCGGCTCCCCCGCCATCATCAGCCGGCACCGCCGGACCAGGTCGCCGATCAGCAGGGACTTCCAGTCCCCCCACACACCCGGACCGGTGGCCAGCGAGTCGGCCTCGGCCAGGGCATGCAACAACTCCAGCAGCACCGGGTCGCCGTCGAGTGCCTCGACCACGTCGGTGATGGTCTGCGGGTCTTGCAGGTCGCGGCGCGTTGCGGTCTCGGGCAGCAGCAGGTGGTAGCGCACCATCGCCGAGAGCAGCGCGATGTCCGACGGCCACAGGCCGAGCCGGGTGCCGACCTGGGTGGCCAGATCGGCGCCGATCACGCTGTGGTCACCGCCGCGGCCCTTGCCGATGTCATGCAGCAGCGCGCCGAGGATCAGCAAGTCGGGACGCGACACCCGGGTGGTGAAAGCGCTTGCCCGCGATACGGTCTCGACGAGATGGCGGTCGACCGTCCAGATGTGGACGACATCGCGCGGCGGCAGGTCGCGCACCGCACCCCATTCGGGGAACAGCCGCCCCCACAGGCCGGTCCGGTCGAGGGCTTCGACGGTGGTCACCGCCGTTGGCCCCGCGGCAAGCAGCACCAGCAGGTCCTTGAGCGCGTCCCGCGGCCACGGGGTGCGCAACTCGGGTGCCGATTCGGCCAGCCGGCTCAACGTCGTGGCCGCCATCGGCAGACCCGTGGTCGCCGACGCCGCGGCCACCCGCAGGATCAATCCGGGGTCGCGTTCGGGCCGCGCGTCCCGGGCCAGAATCACCTCGCCGTTGAACTCGATGACCCCCTCGTCCAGCGGTCGGCGCACCGGGCGCCGCAGCGCCGAAAGCCCGCGGCGGGGAAGCGCGTTGGCCGCTGTACGCAGTCCGGCGTCGACGTAGTAGCTGATGGTCCGGGCGGCGTCGGACAACACCCGCGCCAGGTCGAACCGGTCACCGATGCGCAGCGCCGCGCCGATCTCGTCGGCGAACTGCGCCATTAGCTGATCGCGCCCGCGCTGGGAGATCCGGTGCAATTCGGTGCGGACGTTCAGCAGCGCCAGATGGGCGCCGCCGAGCGAACCGGTCGGTGACGCCAGCGAGTGGCTCGGATACACGTCGGCCAGCTGGGCGATGGCCAATGCGTTGAGCAACTGGACATCGCGCAGTCCACCGCGGCCACACTTGAGGTCCGGCTCGGCGCGGTGCGCGATCTCGCCGCTGCGTTGCCAGCGGGACTCGGCGTGCTCGACGAGTTCGTCGAAGCGCGAGGCGATTCCGGTGCGCCACTGACGCCGCGCTCCGCCGATCAGCAGACCGGACAGCTCGGCGTCGCCGGCGATGTGCCTCGCCTCCAGCATGGCCATCCCCGCGGCGATGTCCTCACCGGCCACCTGCAACGCCTCGGGCACGGTACGGACGCTGTGGTCCAAGCGAATGTTGGCGTCCCACAACGGATACCACAGGAGCTCGGCAACCTGGGTCACCGTCTCCTCGGGCATGTTGTCGTGCAACAGCATGAGATCGAGATCCGAGTAGGGAACCAGTTCGCGGCGGCCGAGCCCACCGGTGGCCACGATGGCGAACCCACTGGTGGCCGTGACCCCGATATCGGTGGCCTTGGTGGTCAGCCAGAACTCGTGCAGATCGAGCAGCGCATCGCGCAGGGCTGCCGCGTCGAGTGGACGCTGGCCGCCGTCGAGCAGTTGCGCCGATGCCTTTGCGAGATCCTTGGCCGGTTTCGACGAACCCGCCGCCGGAGCCTCCCATCGGGACGCGCCGGCGGCGGATTCTCTTTTCTGCTTTGTCATTTCAGTCCTCCCCGCTGGCTTCGCCGACTAACGCTCACTCGGTGCGGCCGCAAGGAAGACGTCACGGCGTGGGTGTCAGAGCGCGTCGGTCCCCCGCTCACCGGTGCGGACCCGTACGACGGCCTCCACCGGACTGACCCACACTTTGCCGTCACCGATCTTGCCCGTCCGCGCGGCCTGCACGATGACGTCCACCACCTTGTCAACGGCGGAATCATCGACCAGGACCTCCACGCGGACCTTGGGCACGAAATCGACCGAGTACTCAGCACCCCGGTACACCT
Source organism: uncultured Mycobacterium sp. (assembly GCA_964535335.1). Lineage (GTDB taxonomy): Bacteria > Actinomycetota > Actinomycetes > Mycobacteriales > Mycobacteriaceae > Mycobacterium. Next base: position 6,137 of record CAZHUU010000022.1, on the reverse strand, counting down.
CGGTATGACCCTTCTGGCGGCCATACCCCTGGACTTCGCTGACGGTCATGCCAAGGATACCCGCCTGCTCCAGGCCGGTCTTGACGTCTTCGAGCGTGAACGGCTTGACGATCGCAGTAATCAGCTTCATTTCCCTCATTCCTCCGCGCCGTGACGACCGAGAACCGAGCCGGTGCCGGCCACTGCGAAGTCGTACGCGGTCTCCGCGTGTTCGGCTTCGTCGATGCCCGCTGCCTCGTCCTCACGATCCAGCCGCAGTCCGATGGTGTATTTCACGATCAACGCCAAGATAGCTGTAGCGACAGCCGAGTACCCCAGAACCGCGAAGGCACCGATCGCCTGCTTCAGCAATTGGTCGGTGCCGCCGCCGTAGAACAGGCCGGAGACCGCCGCGGGCGCTTCCTTGGTCGCCACCAGCCCGACCATCAGGGTGCCGAACAGACCACCGACGAGATGCACGCCGACGACGTCGAGCGAGTCGTCGAAGCCGAACTTGAACTTCAGTCCGACGGCCAGGGCGCACAGGACTCCTGCCCCGACACCGATGGCCAACGCGCCGACCACGTTCACCGAGGAGCAGGACGGGGTGATGGCGACCAGGCCGGCCACGATGCCCGAAGCGGCACCCAGCGTGGTGGCGTGTCCGTCCCGGATTCGCTCGGTGAGCAGCCAGCCCAGCATCGCTGCCGCGGTGGCGACCGTGGTGGTGACGAAGGTGGTGCCTGCGACCCCACCCGAACTGGTGGCCGACCCGGCGTTGAAGCCGTACCAACCGAACCAGAGCAGACCCGCGCCGAGCATCACGAACGGCAGGTTGTGCGGGCGCATGGGCGAGGTGGGCCAGCCCAGGCGCTTGCCCAGGATCAGCGCCAGCACCAGGCCTGCGGTGCCGGCGTTGATGTGCACAGCCGTGCCACCCGCGAAGTCGATTGCCTTGAGCTTGTTGGCAATCCAGCCGCCGGTCTCCCCGGTGTAACCGTCGAATGCGAAGACCCAGTGCGCGACCGGGAAGTACACGAACGTCGCCCAGAGTCCGGCGAACACCAGCCAGCCGCCGAACTTCAGCCGGTCGGCGACCGCGCCGGAGATCAAGGCGACGGTGATGATCGCGAACATGAGCTGGAACGCCACGAACACCGTCTGCGGAATCGTTCCGAACAAGGCGATGTCGACCGCGGGCGTTGCTTCAACTCCCGCCGCCGGATCGGCGGCCACCGCGGCCACGGCGTTACCGCCGATCAATCCCTTGAGTCCGAAGTACTGGGCCGGGTCACCGAACAGGCTGAACTTGTCGTTGCCGAAGGCGATCGAATATCCGTAGAGCACCCACAGCACCGTGACAACGCCCATCGAACTGACGCTCATCATGATCATGTTGAGCACGCCCCGGGCGCGCACCATACCGCCGTAGAAGAACGCCAGCCCTGGGGTCATGAGCAGCACGAGTGCGGCACTGGCCAGCATCCATGCCGTGTCACCCGTGTCCGGCTGCCCCATTATCGGGAATTGCACCACTCGCGATTTCCTCCTTCGCCCATGCCACGGTTAGCCACCGTTGACCTAGGCAGAGACAATGCGCAGTGGTTGTTTCAGCTAAGACGCCTGGGTGTTTCGCGCATGTGAACGGATCCGCAGTCTTCGTTTCGCGAGTGTTACATCCCGCAATTCGGGCCGCTGGTAACGGTTTTGCGCGTCAGCCGAGGAGGGCGTCGACGAAGGCGCCCGGCTCGAACGGGGCCAGATCATCGGGTCCCTCGCCGAGTCCGACCAGCTTGACGGGCACGCCGAGCTCCTGCTGAACGCGGAATACGATGCCGCCCTTGGCGGTGCCGTCCAGCTTGGTCAGCACCACCCCGGTGATGTCCACGACGTCGGCGAAAACCTTGGCCTGGGCCAGCCCGTTCTGACCGATGGTGGCGTCGAGCACCAGCAGCACCTCGTCGACCGCAGCACGCTTGCCGACCACCCGCTTGACCTTGCCCAGCTCGTCCATCAGACCGGTCTTGGTGTGCAGCCGGCCCGCGGTGTCGATGACGACGACGTCCACGCCGGCCGCGATGCCGGTGTCGACGGCGTCGAAGGCCACCGAGGCGGGATCGGCGCCCTCGGCGCCCCGCACCACCTCGGCCCCCACCCGCGACGCCCAGCTCTGCAGCTGATCAGCGGCCGCGGCGCGGAACGTGTCGGCGGCGCCGAGCACCACCCGGCGACCGTCGGCCACCAGCACCCGGGCCAGCTTGCCCACGGTGGTGGTCTTGCCGGTGCCGTTGACACCGACGACCAGCAGCACCGAGGGCTTGTCGGCGTGCGGTAGAGCCTTGATGGAACGGTCCAGGCCGGGGTCGAGTTCGGTGATCAGGACTTCCCGGAGCACCGCGCGGGCGTCGGCTTCGGTGCGGACGTTGCTGCTCGCCATCCGGGCGCGCAGATGCTCGACCACCGACGCGGTGACCACCGGGCCCAGGTCGGCCACCAGCAGGGTGTCCTCGACCTCCTCCCAGGACGCCTCGTCGAGGTCGCCACCGCCGAGCAGGCCCAGCATGCTGCGCCCCAGGGCGTTCTGCGACTTCGCCAGCCGTCCGCGTAGGCGTTCCAGGCGGCCCGCGCTGGGCTCGATGGCACCGATGTCGGGGGCGCTGGGTTCGGCCACCGTCGCTGCGGCTGAGGGCTCAACAGGGGGTTCGACAGCGGTCTCGACGCGTGGCTCGGCCGGCGCTTCGGGCAGCCGGACCTCAGAGATCGGCCGTTTTACCGAGTCGCGGGGAACGGCGGCGTCGTCCCCCACCCCGGGCAGACCGGTGGCCGTGGTCGCCGACGATGTTGCTGACGATTGTGTGAACGAAATACCGGACGAGGCGGTATAGCCGCCGGACCGATCGATCGGTGTGGCAACCTCTGAGCTGCGGCGCAGGCTGATCTGGCGACGCCGGTACCGCACCAGACCGATGACGAGTGCAGCGACGACCAGGACGGCGATGACCGCGATTGCGATCCAGAGACCCTGTGACACCGTGCCATTCTTTCAGGGCATGGCATCGGGCCGCGCCGCGCCTGCGGAACGGCCCGCGGATGGCTGAGCGATGACGATGGACCGCGGTGGGCTGTCCCGCCGGAAAGTGCGCCACATCGACGCCTGCCTGACCGGCGCCGTCGAGTACGAGACGGTGACCACCGGGTTCGAGCGCTACCGGCTGCCCTACAACGCGCTGACCCAGACCGGACTGGGCGCCGTCGACCTGAGCGCCCAGTTCCTCGGCGTGACCCTGCAGGCACCGGTGCTGGTCGGGGCGATGACCGGCGGGGCGGAGTTGTCCCGCACCATCAACCGCAACCTGGCCGAGGCTGCACAGAAGCTCGGGATCGGCATGATGCTCGGCTCGCAGCGCATCATGCTCGGCGACGACCGGGCGGCGGCGAGCTTCGAGGTCCGGGAACTGGCGCCCGACGTCTTGTTGATCGGCAACATCGGGCTGGCGCAGTTGTCCGACGGGGTGGTGCCCGAGCTGGCCGACGCCTTGCACCGCGTCGGCGCCGACGCGGTGGCCGTGCACACCAACCCGCTGCAGGAGGCGATGCAGGACAACGGCGACACCGACTTCTCCGGCACGCTGGACAGGCTGCGCAGGCTGGTGGCCGAACTGCCCTATCCGGTCCTGGTCAAGGAGGTCGGCCACGGTATCGGCGCGGCGGCCGCGCAGCGTCTGCGCGGAATCCCGCTGGCCGCGGTCGACGTGGCCGGCGCGGGCGGCACCTCATGGGCGCGGGTGGAGCAGCTGGTCCGCTACGGCGAGGTCCGCTACCCCGCGATCGCCGAATGGGGCGTGCCAACCGCGCAAGCGTTGCAGGAGGTGCGCCGGACGTTGCCCGCGATGCCGCTGGTCGCCTCCGGCGGCATCCGCAGCGGTATGGACGCCGCCAAGGCGCTGGCGATGGGCGCCAACGTGGTCGCAATGGCCCGCCCGTTGCTGGCCCCGGCGATCGAGTCGTCCGGGGCGGTGCTGGACGTACTGGCCGGCTTCATCGAGGAGCTGCGGGTGTGCCTGCACGGTGTCGGCGCGGCGAACCTCGCCGAGCTGCGCAAGACCGGGGTCGAACCGGTCTAGGCGGGCCTGGCCGCCAGCCGACATAGGGAAGGCGAACTCCGGCGATCAATGCGTTCCGGAGAGCCTCGTTCACCGCTCGTGCCGACACGGTCAGGCTGATCCAGCCGCCGCCGATCACCTTCAGCCCGACGCGCGACCCAACTCCCCGAGAAAAAGTTCTGAAAAAAGTGTCATGTCGGTGTGGCTTCGGCGCACATACCTGTGAGAGCAACCCACAGGGGGCTGCGACCGGTTGAAGGAGTACATCATGATGACCATTCCCGCGCTCGCGCGACTCGGTGCGATGGCCGCCTCTGTCGCGGCACCCGCAATCCTGCTTCTGGGCGCGGGCACCGCCCAAGCGTTCGAAATCCATATTCCGCTCGCAGTCTGGGGCACGTCAGCGCCCGGCGGCGTCGATGTCCATGTTCAGACCCCGAGCGACGGTCTCAGCGGTTGGTGCACCTACACCTCCATCGCCCGGGGAAACCCGATCGGCAAGCCCTTGCCGGCCATCGGCGTCCCGTTCTACCTGGGTCCGTCGGGTGACGCGAACGAGGCATCGCTGTGGTTCCCCGCTTGGCCGACCGGTTCGACCTGGGACACCACCGTGAGCTGCCCCAACGGCACAATCACGGTGCCGTCTGTCTGGTGATTACCGATCAGCTGACGAAGTCCGGTACCAGCGACCAATGCCCGCTGGTACCGGACATTCTCCAATTCCGGTTATGCAGATTCAGCCAGCGATTCAGGCAATCTGCCGATCGGCTGCCGGGAATGTTGTCATGACCGGCGCACTGCCATTGCGGCCCGACATCAGCGATGGTGGGTTGGCACGCGCCGCTGCGGAGGGCGATCGACAAGCGTTCGCTGAAATCTACGACCGATATGCCGACCGTCTTTATGACTATTGCGCCGGGATGCTCGGCGATCGTGACGCTGCGGCCGACTGCGTGCAGGACGCCTTCTGCGTCGCCGTGACCGAACTCGGAGAACTGCGCGATCCAGACAAACTTCGCCCCTGGCTGTACTCGATCGTCCGGCATCACGCGATGCGCCACCTTCGACACCGCTACCGCGAGGAGGTCTCCGATGCGGTACCCGATGCGGCATCACATGAAGCCGGCCCGGAAACAGTTGCCGGACAAAGCGAACTGGCCCGCCTGATTGCCGAAGCCGCGGCAGGGCTCGCCGACCGCGACCGCGAATTATTGGAGTTGGCATACCGCCATGGATTGGACGGCCCCGAAATCGCAGAAGCTCTCGGTGTAACCCTGTCCAGCGCGAACACCAAGGTATTTCGTCTGCGGCAGACCATAGAACGTTGTCTGGGGGCGCTGTTGTTAGCCCGCAGCGCGCGCGCCGACGACAATGCGTGCCCCGAATTGGTTGCCATTGTCGAAGGCTGGGACGGCCAATTGACGGTTCTCATGCGCAAGCGCATGGCTCGCCATATCGAGTCGTGCCCGAACTGCGAACAGGAACAGCGGCGCCGACTCAACCCAGTCGCCCTGCTGGGTGGTGCACCAGTGTTCATCCCCACCCCAGAATGGCTGCGTGGTCGGACGCTCGACCGCGTGCAACTGACGTCCGCCAGTCGTAGCACCGGAATCCATGGGGCTGGTCATCCCTGTCGATCCCCACGCATGGGCCCCCGGATCGCACTCATCGTTGGCGGCCCGCTCGTTTGCCTGGGTCTGGCGAGCATCTGGTCCGCTCGCACCGACACCGCCATAGCGCCAGCGGTCGACGTCGGAACCTATCGCACCCCGACTAACGCACCAGCTCCAGCGGGTAGCGAGGGCGTCGAGAGTCCCCCAATACCCGCGCAACGGACGGCGAGCCCCACTGTGGGCCCAATAGGACCACCCATACCAACCCCGCAGCCGGCGAACTCCACTCCATATGTCCCGCCCACTTATCCCAATCCAGACCTCGCGGCCCCCAATCCTCGAACGGACTCTCCTCCGGTGGACGTGACGCCTCCACACACCGACGGGACACCACCGGTCAACATCACACCCCCACACACCGACGGCACACCACCGGTCAACA
>CAZHUU010000021.1:0-46504 GCA_964535335.1 uncultured Mycobacterium sp. | reverse complement strand
GCGCAGTGCCACCTCGGTGGCAGGCACCGGTCCGATGCCCATCACCTCCGGGCCCACCCCGGCCGAACCCCAGGCGACCAGTCGCACCAGCGGTGTCAGGCCCAGTTCGGCGGCCTTCTCCGGGGTGCTCACCAGGCACATGGCGGCGGCGTCGTTCTGACCGCTGGAGTTTCCGGCCGTCACCGTGGCGTGCGGATCTTCCTTGAGCAGAACGGGTTTGAGCTCCGCCAGCGACTCGATGGTGGTGTCGGCGCGGGGGTGTTCGTCGGTGTCGATCACCTCGTCACCGCGGCGACCCGCAATCGTGACCGGGATGATCTCCTCTGCGAAGACCCCGTTGCGCTGGGCGGCGACCGCCCGCTGGTGCGAGGCGACGGCGAGTTCGTCCTGCTCCTGCCGCGAGATGTCGTACTGGCGGCGCAGGTTCTCGGCGGTCTCCAGCATGCCACCGGGCACCGGGTGGTGCCGACCGCCCGCGGTGACCCGCCCGCGGGCCAGGCCGTCGTGCACCCGCACGCCGTGCCGGGCCGCACCCCAGCGCATGTCGGTGGAGTAGAACGCGACGTTGCTCATGCTCTCCGCACCGCCGGCGATCACGAGATCGTGGTCGCCGGAGGCGACTTGGAGGCAGGCCTGGATGACGGCCTGCAGTCCCGACCCGCAACGCCGGTCGACCTGCATACCGGGCACGGTCACCGGGAGGCCGGCGTCGAGGGCCACCACCCGGCCGATCGCCGGCGCCTCACTGTTGGGGTAGCAGTGTCCGAGGATGACATCGTCGACCGCCTCCGCGGCCACCCCGGTGCGCTCGAGCAGTCCCTTCAGCACGGCGACGCCGAGATCGACAGCCGTCAGTGAACTGAACATCCCGCCGTAACGCCCGATCGGGGTGCGTACCGGCTCGCAGATGACGGCGGTGCGCATCAGAGGTGCCGTCCGCCGGTGACCTCCAGCACCGTACCGGTCATGTAGGACGACAGGTCCGAAGCCAGGAACAGCGCAACTGCTGCCACCTCCTCGGGCTCACCGGCGCGACCCAGGGGAACCTCGGCAACCTTCGAGTCCCAGATGCGTTGCGGCATCGCCTCGGTCATCGCCGACCGGATCAGGCCGGGCTGAATCGCGTTGACGCGCACCCCAAGATGGGCCAGCTCCTTGGAGGCGGCCTTCGTCATGCCGACGATGCCGGCCTTGGCCGCCGAGTAGTTGGTCTGGCCGATCATGCCGACCTTGCCCGAGATCGAGGACATGTTCACGATCGCGCCGCTCTTCTGCTCACGCATGATGGACGCGGCCTTCTTCAACCCGTTCCAGGTGCCCTTCAGGTGCACCGAGATGACCTGATCGAACTCATCCTCGGTCATCTTGCGCAGGGTCGCGTCCCGGGTGATGCCGGCGTTGTTGACCATGATGTCGAAGCGGCCGAACTCCCCGACCGCGGCGTCCACCAGCGCATCGACGTCCGCATAGGAGGTGACGTCACACGTCACCGCCCGCGCGACGTCGGTGCCGCCGAGCTTCTCGACGGCCTCCTTGGTGGCGTCGAGGTTGAGGTCACCGAGCACCACCCGGGCCCCCTCGGCGACGAACCGCTCCGCGATCGCGAAACCCAGTCCCTGCGCACCCCCGGTGATCACCGCCACCCGGCCGTCCAACAACGACATCTTCTCCACCTCTCAGCTCGTACCCACCACGTCGGAGGGGATCATATTTCATATATGATCCCCTCGATCCGTCGCCCCGGAGAGGACCCCGATGACCACCCCAGACGTCAGCGACGACGACTTCCGCGAGATCCTGGCTCAGACCCGGCACTTCGTGCGTACCGCCGTCGTGCCCCGGGAAGCGGAGATCCTGGCCGAGGACAAGGTGCCCGACGATCTGCGGGACCAGGCCAAGAAGATGGGGCTGTTCGGCTACGCGATCCCACAGGAGTGGGGCGGGCTCGGTCTCAACATCGCCCAGGACGTCGAGCTGGCGATGGAACTCGGCTACACCAGCCTGGCACTGCGGTCGATGTTCGGCACCAACAACGGCATCGCCGGCCAGGTGCTGGTCGGGTTCGGCACCGACGAACAGAAGGCCCGCTGGCTGGAGCCCATCGCCTCCGGTGAGGTGGTCGCCTCGTTCGCACTGACCGAACCCGGCGCCGGCTCCAACCCGTCCGGACTGAAGACCAAAGCCACCAAAGACGTTGCCGACGGCGATCATTGGGCGATCAACGGCCGCAAGCAGTACATCACCAACGCCCCGGTGGCCGACCTGTTCATCGTCTTCGCCCGCACCCGACCCGCCGACACCGAGGGACCGGGGATCGCGGTATTCCTGGTCCCGGCAAACACACCTGGCGTCGAGATCGGGGCCAAGGACGCCAAGATGGGCCAGGAGGGCGCCTGGACCTCAGACGTGAACTTCACCGACGTCCGGGTCGGCCGCGACACCCTGATCGGCGGCAGCGAGGACATCGGCTACCGCGCGGCGATGACGTCGCTGGCGCGCGGACGCATCCACATCGCCGCACTGGCGGTCGGCTCGGCCCAACGGGCGCTGGACGAGTCGGTGGCCTACGCGGCGTCCGCCACCCAGGGCGGCACCCCGATCGGCAACTTCCAACTGGTGCAGGCGATGCTCGCCGACCAGCAGACCGGGGTGCTGGCGGGCCGGGCGCTGGTGCGCGACGCGGCGCAGAAGTGGCTGCACGACGAGGACCGCCGCATCGCGCCGTCGGTGGCGAAGCTGTTCTGCACCGAAATGGCAGGCAATGTCGCTGATCTGGCGGTGCAGGTGCACGGCGGCGCCGGCTACATGCGCGGCGTCCCGGTCGAGCGGATCTACCGGGAGGTGCGGCTGCTGCGCCTCTACGAGGGCACCAGCGAGATCCAGCGCCTGATCATCGGCGGTGGGTTGGTCAGAGAAACGCAGCGCACCCGATGAGCGGTCGGCTCGCGGGCAAGGTCGCGTTCATCACCGGGGCCGCGCGCGGCCAGGGCCGGGCCCACGCCGTCAAGATGGCGACCGAGGGCGCCGACATCATCGCCGTGGACATCGCGGGCAAGCTGCCGGGCTGCGTGCCCTATGACCCGGCGACTCCCGAGGATCTGGCCGAGACCGTCGCGCTGGTCGAGGCAACCGGGCGGCGCATCGTGCCGGCCGTCGTCGACATCCGCGACCACGACGGCCTGACAGCGGCTGTCGCGCATGGTGTTACGCAGCTGAGCCGGTTGGACGTCATCGTCGCCAACGCCGGGATCTCGCCACCCGCGGCGTGGGACGCCATCACACCGGAGGCGTTCCGGGACGTGATGGACATCAACGTCACCGGGACGTGGAACACGGTGATGGCCGGCGCACCGACGATCATCGAGGGCGGCCGCGGCGGATCGATCATCCTGATCAGCTCGGCGGCCGGTATCAAGATGCAGCCATTCATGGTGCACTACACCACGAGCAAGCACGCCGTCACCGGGATGGCGCGGGCGTTCGCGGCCGAACTGGGCAAGCACGACATCCGGGTCAACAGTGTGCATCCGGGGCCGGTCAACACCGCCATGGGAACCGGTGACATGGTGGCCGAGCTGAACAAGGCGATGGCGAGCAACCCGCAGCTGCAGCACATGCTGACCCCGTTCCTGCCGACCTGGGTCGCCGAGCCGGAGGACATCGCCGACACCGTGTGCTGGCTCGCCAGCGACGAGGCAAAGTTGATTACCGCTGAGGCGATTTCCATCGATCAGGGCTCGACGAAGTACTGAGCACGCGATCCAGGAACGCGACCTGGTCGTCGGCGGCCTTGTCGAACCATTCGTTGCCCGGCCAGACGTCGAAGTGGTCGCACGGGTAGTGGTGTACCACTCCCCTGGCCAGCACCGCGGTCTTGGCCACCGAGTCGGCGGGCACGTAGCGGTCGAAGTCGGCGATCTGGAACAGCGCCGGGCAACGCAATCGCCTGGCGGCGTCGGCGGTTCGGATGCCGGCGATCTGCAGACCCACCGCGGAGTCCACCTCGTTGCGCCAGGTCGGGCCGGCCAGTGCGGTGTAGCTCTCGTAGGCGCCGTCCAGGGTCAGCCCGCCGGGCTCGCCGGGGTGGGCGACCAGCGGCATCATCGTGGGGCGCCCACCGCGGGCGACGTCGACGCGGCTCTTCAGCCCGATCGCCGTCCACTTCAGCGCCGTCCCGACGTCGCGGTGGGCGACGGCCGCGCGGCTCACCGCTGTTCCACTGGTGAGCGGTGTCATCGCGATCACGGCGGCGATGTCGTCGCGCCCGGCGGCCACCCGCAGCACGTGCCCACCCGACATCGAGGAACCCCACAGCACGATCCGGTTCGGATCGACACCGGGCAGTCGTGCGGCGGCGGCAATCGCGGACTCGAAGTCGTGAATCTGGCCGGCCACTGAAACCGTCTGCCGCGGTTCGCCTTCCGAGGCACCGAAGCCACGGTAGTCGAGGGCCAGCACGTCCAGGCCGGCCTCGCTCAGGCGCTGCGCGAAGGGTTCCAGCCCGGAGTCCTTGGTGCCGCCGAAGCCGTGGCCCATCACCACGACCGGCCGGCGCTCGAAGCGCCCGATGGCGCCCGGGAAATGCCAGCCGCTGCAGGACACCCCGGCGGAGTCGAAGCTGATGTCGGCGCGCGTCATACCGCTTCCCGAACTCTCCGGCGCCGAAGTTCGGCCCGCTTGACCCCGGCCGGGAACTCTCGGGTGCGGATGTCGTGCTCGTAGTGGAAGTAGTCGACCTGTTGGGTGTGCCGCGGCCGGTCGACGCAGTGCCCGACGTACTTCTTGTGATCGGCGTCGATCACCCGTTCCATCTCGGCGACCGGCGGCAGGGCGTAACGGCCGATCGCGTAGGCGGCCATCAGCTTGGCCTGGCACTCGATGAAGGGGAACAACGTCGGGATGGCCTGTGCGAACCCGATGAAGACCAGATTGTCGAAGCCCGGCTTGAACATCCGCTTGTAGAGGCGGATGGCGTTGCCCGGGGCACTGATGAAATCGGGGTCGAAGAACGGGAAGGTGATGTTGTAGCCGGTGGCGTACACGATGGCGTCGAACACCGCGCTGGTGCCGTCCTCGAAATGAACCGTGTCGCCGTCCAGTCGGGCGACGTTGGGCTTGGGAATGACGTCGCCGGAGCCCAGGCGAAGCGGTAGCTCGACGGACTGCGTCGGATGCGCTTCGAACAGTTTGTGATTCGGTTCCGGCAGACCGTAGAGCGTGGGATCGACACCCATGTACGGGGCCATCAACTGGACGGCCTTGCGCTGCCAGGACAGCGGGATGTACGGCGATGTCTTCCAGACGGTGTCGCCGGGCCGGCCGGCAATGTACTTGGGAACGATCCAGGCACTCGACCGGGTGGACAGGGTGACGGTGTTCTGCAGGGTCTTGGAGGACAGTTCGACGGTGATGTCGGCCGCGCTGTTGCCGATGCCGACGACCAGGATGCGCTTGCCGGTCAGGTTCAGCGGGTGCTGCGGGTCGATGTAGTGATGGGAGTGCAGGGTCTCGCCGGTGAACTCGCCCGGGAAATCGGGGTACCGGGCGTCCCAGTGGTGGCCGTTGCCGACGACGAGCAGATCGAACTCCCGGGTGGTGCCGCCCTGGTCGGTGATGTCCCACCGCCCGTCGGAACGACGTGCGGCATGTCGGACACCGTTGCCGAACTCGATGTTTTCCAGCAGGCCGAAGGCGTCGGCGTACGAGTCGAGGTAGGCCTTGATGTCGCTGTGGTGCGGGAACGACGGGAAATGGTCCGGGATCGGAAAGTCCTTGAACGACAACCGTTCTTTCGAGGTGTCGATGTGCAGCGAGCGATATGCGCTGGAAAGTCCGTTCGGGTTGCCGAACGCCCAGTTGCCGCCGATGCGGTCGGACAGCTCGAACGTGGTGTACGGGACGCCGTAGTCCTTGAGCATCTTGCCGGATGTCAGCCCGCTGATTCCGGCGCCGATGATCGCTGTGCGGGGCAGGTTTTCGGCCATGGGGCTCCTACTCGGATGCGATGAGTTCGAGGGTGCCCAGGTCGCGGATCGCCTGAGCGCCCCGGCGCAGCATGGCGGCCATCATGTCGTCACCGCGTTCGGTCGCCACCGAGAACGCGCATCCCAGCGCCGAGATCAGCGGGACCTGGATCATTCCTAGGCGGTAGTCGTGCCAGCAGGTCGCCTCGTCATAGCCGGTCACGCCGTGCTCACACAGCGCCCGGTGGTACTCGCCGACGAGTTCGTGCTCCGCCCGGGCGCGCAGATCCGGCTCCAGGGAGGTGCCGATGAAATAGGCGAGGTCCCGGCCTGCCAGCCCGACTCCGAGGGTCTGCCAGTCCACGACGGCGACCCGGCCACCATCGAACAACAGGTTGTCCAGGCGATAATCGCCGTGCAGAAGGGCGAAACGGTCAGGTGCCTGGAGTAGCCAGGGGGTTACCAAAGCCATTGATGCGACCAGGGTTTCGGCGTCGGCGTCGCTCAGCTTGCCCGTGAGCTTGTCCACGGTGATATCGGCCGCCATCTTGGCAACCTCGCCCATACCACGGATGGCGTCCTCGCCGGTAACACTCATCGCCAGACCCTCGAAGTTCTGCCAGTGCGGATCACACCAGGTGGGTCCATGCAGTCCGGCCAGTGCCCGCACCGCCAGGCGGGCTTCTTCGACCCCACAGCCGGCGATCTGGTCGCCCTGCACCGCGGGCGCCTGATCGGCGAGCAGAAGTGCATAACTGGCGCCCTCGTCGGTGATCTCGCAACCGAAGCAATCCGGGATCGGGATGGCCACCCGATCGGCGACCGACTGGTAGAACGCGCACTCGCTGCGGTAGCCGAGCGAGACCCGATCCCGCACCGCATCGTCGCCTGCGGGCAGTTTCAGGATGAAGCTGTCCGGCAGGTCGTGCGGGTTGGCCGCGTAGGTGGCGATCACCCGGAACGTGGCGCCGGTCTGCCCGGTGCCCACGGGGCGGACGTCCACCGAGGTGACGCCGGCCGGTGTGCCCCGGCGCCCGAGGACATCGGCGAGCCAGGCGGCGGTGACATCGGAGGGATATCTGGGAATCGCGGACACAGCGGTCACGGTCTCACCGACCTTCCGCCGGTGGAACATTGCCTACAGCGAACGCCACCCTGCCTCCTTGACGAAAATTCAACTGTAAGGCATACGGCAACTGCCGAGACGGGGCGCCGGAGGACGGTCGAGAGGAATCGGCGACGGGGCGGCGATCGTGGTGGCCAGGGCCGGGATCGAACCGGCGACCTTCCGCTTTTCAGGCGGACGCTCGTACCAACTGAGCTACCTGGCCGGAAGGCACTGCGTCCAACCCAACTACGGTGTCCAACCCGAGTGCCTCACCGCAAAGACGGCGACCCTGACGGGACTCGAACCCGCGACCTCCGCCGTGACAGGGCGGCGCGCTAACCAACTGCGCTACGGGGCCAAACACGACTGTGCGTGGCCGTACCCCCAACGGGATTCGAACCCGCGCTACCGCCTTGAAAGGGCGGCGTCCTAGGCCGCTAGACGAAGGGGGCCAAGCCGAATCTCTCCGGGGTACTCGCGACGCTTCACGTTCCGAGCCTCGATAGCTTAGGTCACCGCGGCCCGAATCCTCAAACGAGCCCCTCCCCGTCACCAAGTATTGTGATCGCAGCCGGCCCCTATAGCTCAGTTGGTAGAGCTACGGACTTTTAATCCGCAGGTCCTAGGTTCGAGTCCTAGTGGGGGCACCGATGTCTGCGACGGGGCCGCCGCAGCCCGCGGTACGGACCCGGCCGACCTAGGAAGACCCATGAACCGACCCGCGTCGCCCGCCGTCGTCCGCCGGGGCGCGTGATGGGTGGATCGGCATGGGAAGGCGGACCGCTCGACCTGCTTTTCGACGCCCGCCACATCCGGGCGAGCGGCATCGGCACCTACATCAGGACCCAGCTGCCGCACCTCGAGGAGACCCTGGCTCGACGCGGTCTGTCACTGGCGGTGCTCGCCGACGAGGGCGCGGTGCCGCAGCTTCGGGAGAGCACCCGCGTGCTGTTGTCCCGGCCTGCTGCGGCGTCGATGTATTCCCTGCAGGAGCAGCAGGCCTGGGCCGGTGCGCTGAAGACGGCCCGGCCGCGGGCGGTGTGGCTGCCCCACTACCCCTATCCGTTCGCCCTGTTGCGGCCCGCCAACCGCAACATCCTCAGCTTTGTCACGGTGCACGACACGATCCATCTGTTGCCGCAGGAGATCAGCGGCCAGAGCCTTCCGCGCCGGGCCTATGCGCGCATGATGCTCGAAACCGATGTCCGCCGGTGCCGCACGATCTTCACCCCCTCGGAAGTCACCGCCGATTCCGTCCGGGCCCTGAGGTCGTCGGCACCGGTGCTGGTGACCCCCATTCCGATGGATGAGGTCTGGTTCACCGGGGCCGACCCGGCGTTGGCGCCGGTGCGCGAGCGCTACATCCTGTACGTCGGCAACACCAAGCGGCACAAGAACCTGCCGCTGCTGCTCGAGGCGTTCAGCAGGGTCTCGGCGGCCATCCCGCAGAAGCTGGTGATCGCCGGTGGCGGCGAGTCGCTTCGGACACTGGACGAGCGGGTGCGCACCCTGGCCGCGGCGCAGGGTGACCGCGTCGTGGTGACAGGCAGGCTGGAATTCGATGTCCTGCGTTCTCTGGTCGCAGGCGCCGACCTGTTGGTGATGCCGTCATTGTTCGAAGGCGCCGGATTGCCGCCCCTGGAGGCGATGGCGTCCCACACGGCCGTCGTGTGCTCGAGCATCCCGTCGCTGCGGGAAACCTGTGGCAACGGCGCCGACTACTTCGACCCGTACGACGACCAGGGGCTGGCCGAGTTGCTGCGCCGCTACGGTCTCGACGACACCGCCCGCGCCGAACTGGCGGCGCGGGGCTGGTCGCACGTCAGCGCGCGCCAGGCCGGGATCTCCGCGAGCGCGGCCGCGGAGGCGGTGTCCGCCCAGCTTGCCCGGCAGCGGTGAACGGCGGGCGTCACCGCAGCACCGCCCGGTAGTCGGTGTCGCTGCCCAACGTCCTGCCCAGGATGCCCTCGGCCCGGCCGATGAAGAGCATCAGGCCGTCCAGCGGCCGAAACTTCCGCGGGTTACGCAACGGCATCAGGGTGGCCCCGAGAAGGTGCTTGAGCTTCGCGCTCACCGGATAGCGCCAGCGGCGATAGATGTACCCGCTGCCGCGGCCGTAGTTCCGCAGCTTGCGGCGGCGTTCTGCAGGGGTCAGGTGGGCGAACTCAGTGTGCGCCCTGACGGTGAGTTCGTCGATCCACTCGATGCGGAGGCCACCGTCATCGGCTGCCAGGCGAAACAGCAGATCGGTGACCTCACCGCTCTGCCAAGGGGTTTCCGCGCCCGTGCCGATCGATGGGTCGAAACCACCCACCCGGTCGAAGTCACGTCGCCTGATCGCGGTGGCGGGCTCAATCGCGCCCCATGCCGTACGGCGGTCGAAGGCGGAGCCGGGCGCGGGCAGTTTGTTGCGGCTCCCCTCGGAGTCCACGAAGCGAACGGCGCAAACATTCGTCGGCTCCACGCAATACACCGCGAGGCACTCCAGGAACTCCTCGTCGATTCGGCTGGTGTCGTTCGGGAACAAGATCCACTCGACGTCATCGGTGAACGTCGCGGCTGCCGCATTTCTGCCCCGGGATGCCCCACGGGCACTCACCGCCGTCCGGATCGGCAGCTTGTCTGCGAATTCCTCCACGACAGCCCACAACTCCGGAGTGCTGTCGATGCCGGCATGATGCGCGATCGCGACGACCCGCGGGGCGAGCGATTGCGCGGCCAGGTCGCCGAGCAGCCGCCGAAGGTGGTCCCAGCGACCGACAGTGGTGATGGCGATACCGAATCCGACGCCATCTGCATCGACTGACGCGGTGCCGGGTTGGTTTTTTACCATTCGCGGGTGCGCCCGGGAGACACCGTTGAACCCTTCGGCGAGAAGGCCGGGCGCATGGCTGATCGGTCAACACAAAGCGTAGAAAGGCGACCGCTCACGTGCCATAATGTAGACCACCGCGGCAACGGCGGAGGTCGCCGACCCGCTAACTGATGGCCCGACAGCCGAGGCAGGAACGATCGCCAATCCTTACAGGCCGCGAATCGTCCCTTCCTATGGAGTACCGCGGTCATTCCCTGAAATTCCGTCATCGGCCGGTACCCATTTCGATCACGGTGGCGGCAACGAATTCGGACGGACGGCGGGGCTCGGCGAGGTCCCGCGCCGGTGGTGGTTCACGCCCGCCGCGCTGATCCTCATACCGGTGGCGCTGTCGTTCTTCGCCTGGGCCACCCTGGTCTCGTGGTGTTCGTTCGGTGAGTGTTCGGGAGGCTCGACGCTGCAGCTCCGCGGCTTCTTGGAGCGCTCCACCATCAGCCCGCCCGGCGTGACGGTCCTGCTGGCCTGGTACCTGACTGTGGTCTTCGTGACAACGCTGGGTTGGCGGGTCGGCAGTGCGACCAAGCCGTCTCCGGACCTCGTGGCGCGCACATGGCGGCCCGAATTCGAACGCCGCTTTTTCCTTCTCACATTCGCGACCGCGGCCGCGGGCGTCGGATATGCCTACTACAAGATCGTCACGAGCACCTCGATCATCGACGCGCTGACATCGCAGACCGGAAATGCGTTCACAAATGCATTGTCCGGGAGAGCCGGGTTGGAGACCCTGCGATACGCGACGATCATCGCCGCACCGGTAAGCATTTATCTGTGGCGCAAGAAGGTCATCGGTCTACCGTTCGTCATCGCGGCGGTCGGCCTGCTGGTGCTCAACTCCTTGATCGCCTCCCGGCTCGCCCTGCTCATGGCCACGACCGTGTACGTCGCGATCTCGAGCACCGCCGGACTCGGCAAACCTCGCAAGCAGAGACAGGTACCGCGGATTGTCGTCATCGGTCTGATCGCGCTGATCGCGTTCGCGACGCTGACGACATTGAATTTCGTGCGCAACGGAAACTATTACCGTGCAGCGGGGGTGACGAATCCGGTGGCGATGAACCTATATCAAGCCGGCAGTTATCTCGCGGTGCCGGCCCAGGTGCAGCTGGGCGTGGCGCACGCCGCTATGGCCGGCAACTTTCAGCGGATGGGAAGCCCGGTCGGTTCGCTAGCCGCCATCCAACCCACCTTCCTGGTGCAGAACAAGGTCCGCAAGGACGATGCCCAGCCCGAGAACTCGGAATACGGCTACTCGGTCTCGTTCGCCTCGAACTTCACCACGAACTCGGTGTTCGCCGATGTCTACAGCCAGTTGGGCTTGTGGGGATTGGTCTACTGCATCTTTGCCTACGCCGGTGCGGGCTACCTGTTCGCGCGTTTCATGCTCTACGGCCCGGTCGTTGCCGGTGCGGGCGGTGTCGTCGCGTACTGCCTTCTCGAGGTATGGCGGATTCAACTGCTGAGCCAGGGCATCGTCATATTCCTGATCTTGTTGACGCTAGGTTGCGCTTTCGTGGCATCCTTAGCACCAAGGCTGCGATCGGCTGACCTCCGACCCGACGAAGATGGAGGGGATAGAACCCCTTGAGCAGGTATTCGGCCCCAGCTGGTACGCCCTACCGCCGGTTCGGCGCCGGCCGCAACTGGTTCCGCACGACCGGCGCGACACTGACGAACAGCTGGCTTCTTATCCTCGTGGGCGCCGTCGTCGGAGGGCAGCTGGGCCTGCTGCTCAGCGTTCTGCAGGATCCGACCTATCAATCGACGGCGGTCGTCTATCAGACGCCTGTGCAGGGCGACAGCGACTTGAACATCAAGCAGCGCA
Source organism: uncultured Mycobacterium sp. (assembly GCA_964535335.1). Classification (GTDB taxonomy): domain Bacteria; phylum Actinomycetota; class Actinomycetes; order Mycobacteriales; family Mycobacteriaceae; genus Mycobacterium. The sequence goes on along the minus strand of CAZHUU010000021.1, from coordinate 34,736 downwards.
CGCAAGGAATCGTCGCGTTGCTGACATCGGACCGGCTGATCAGCGCCGCGTTGCGCAGCAGCGGACTGCGAATGACGGTCGCCGAGGCCCGCGAGGCCACCAGTCCCGCCGCTAACGACGGGAGCTCGGTGGTCAACATCGTCGCCACAACGCACGACCCGGAGATCTCGGCGAGGTTGGCCAACGCATTGGCCGACACATTGCCGCCGATGCTGCACCAACTCGACGGAAACCCCCAGGCGGTTGGCTCTCCGGCTGCCGACGCGGTGCCGGTTATCGATCCCCGCACCGGCGCACCGATGATTCTGGCGTCGGCGGGTCCGGTGGCGCCAGTTCTGCCGCCGGTTCCCGGTGACAACACCGCCCAGGCCGCCGGGCTCCCCACCACCGAGCCGGTCGCCATACCCGCTCCGCTACCCGAACTCGCCCAGCGACCCATCGCCGTCCGACTGTCGATGATCACCCCGGCCGTTTCCGACACGACACCGGTGGCGCCGAAGATCGGCCGCAATATCGCCCTCGGAATCGTCGCCGGTTTACTCATCGCGATGCTCATCAGCTATCTGAGGGCGCACCTGAGGCACAAGGTAGAGGACGGCTTCGAACTCAGCGAGATCCTCGGTGCCCCACTGCTGGGCAGCATTCCGCTGAATCGCCACGCGACCGGCCCCTGTGTCGTTGACCTGTCTCGGGTGGGGAGCCCCGCTGGGCAGGCGTTCCGACGCCTACGCACCAACATCGACGGCTCCAACGTGCTGACCGGTAAACGCCGCATCGTCGTTACCAGTCCCACGGCCGAGGACGGCAAGACCACGATTGCGGTAAACCTCGCGCTCACCCTCGCGGCCGATGGCCACCGCGTGGTTCTGGTCGATGCTGCCCTGAGCCGCGGCTCGACAGGTGGTGACGATACCGGCGGCCTGGTGGGTTATCTGCGCGGCCGCACCCGCGAGGAACTCGCCGCCTACGCCCAGCCAACCCGGTACGACGGACTTCGGGTGATCTATGCCGGCGCCGATGTCTCCGATCACACCGAACTGCTGGGCACCGACCGGCTGCGGGCCGGACTTGAGGACCTCACCAACTGGTTCGACTACGTGATCATCGACACGACCTCGATGCACACCAACTCGGATCCGGTTGTCCTGGCCCGTTACGCAGACGCCGTACTGCTCGTCGTGCGCTCGAACAAGACGTACTACCTCGATCTCGGCACCAGCCTCGAACTGTTGGACAATTCGGGCATTCCGGTGGCCGGCGTCGTCCTGAACGGCTACCCCACCAACGGTCTCCGACCTGTTTTCCGCCGGGCGCCGGGCCCGGTCTCGATTCGGCAGATGCTCAACGCGGTCCGGGGCCAGACGCCGCCCTACGACGCCCCAGGGGATCAGCTGGCGCACGCGGCCGGCGGACAGCGGATCGACGCCGGGTCCTGACACGCGGTTCCCCGGTTTACCCGCCGGGGCTCAGCAGATCTCGACGGGCCGGCTGACCGACGGCGGATCGACGATGGCTCGACCGAGCTTTACCAATATGGATTCCGGCGACGTCGTGTCTGCACAGTCGGCGAAGGCCTGGATCTGTACAGCGGTCCACGATGACGGCGCATCCGGCCAACTCACGTCCACGAGGTCGATTCGGCCCTCGGAACTCACGAGGACAGCACACGGCTCGGCAGCCCGGGCGTCCGCCGCGCCGACGATCGTCGCTCGAAAGGTGCCGACGTTCAGTCGGCGCGCGTTAACGGCGACCAGCGCGGCAACCGGGTGTTCATGCCGAACCCACACCGTCCCCATGGTCACCCCCAGCGTGTTCTGCAGCCCGATTCCGCCCTTGCCGTCTTCGGTGGACTGCGATTCGGCCGTGACGCTTCCGACGTGCAGGCCGCTCACCAGCCGGCTGGTCAACGACTCGGCCCGCAGCGACCAATTGGAACAGCCCCGAATGGTGGCGGACGAGACGTCCACATCAAACGCCGTGAAACGAGTGTCGACGGCATGAACTGGCCGGGCCAGCACTTGGACGCCCGTCTCGCAGCGCTCAACGAGAACATCCTCGAGCCGTACCCCACGGCTGGCCACGTAGTACCACCCGGCGTCGGAGCGCTTGGTTGCCGAATCGATGATCACCCCTGACCCGTTGTCGTGTCCGCGCACCGTGATACCCGACAGGATGGCCCGATTAACCCCGGCCAGCCGCACGCCGTTGGCATGACCGCCCGTCGTCAGGACGTTCTGCACACGGAACTCGGAGTTGGACCAATCGGTCAGATTCGGAAACGCGAACGTCTCCGATTCGGTATCGAAGCGGAACGCGTCGTCGTAGTAGGTGACCAGCGCCAAACCGTCGTCACCGACGTTGGTGGCCGTGTAGTCCGCGATCGTCCCACGCCGACAGGCATTGAAATGTAGCCCGTCCGCCATGCTGTCGCGGACGCGCAAGAGGGAGACGGTGATGTCGGAGACGCCCATCATGATCACTCCGGCCTGCGGGCACCCGATGATCTCACAATTCGAGATCGAGACGCCGGTGATCGATCTGGATACACCCGGATCGGTCGGTACCGCGGTGGGGTAGCCGACGATCCTGATCCCGTCACCCCGTGACCGCAACTTGGGCTGAGTCGCCCAGCGCACCTTGACGTTTCGTAAGCTGACCCCCGATGCGGGCCCGCGCACCACGATTCCGTGGCTGGTCCCGGCACCGTCGTCGTCCAGATTGTCCATGACAAGTTCGGCGCCGTTGTCGAACTCGATGTCGACGTTGGACAGCCCGGTGATCGCGATCGCGGCCCCCAGAACGGGCTCGCGTTGGGCGAATCGGTAACTCCCGCGCGGAAAATACAGCGAATCACCGGGCTTGAGGGCCGCAACGGCAGACGTGATCGCCTTCGAGTCGTCGTGGGCCCCGTCGCCCTTCGCGCCGAAGTTCCGCACGTTGACCGACGAACGCGCGGACGCCGAATCGCAGCCGGCGACAGTCATGGCCACAGACACCGCCGCCATGAACCGGCGCCGCGAGATCGGCCGGACCCGCCGTTCGGTGCAATCCACTCTGAAACCCCCTGTGAGAGACGGCCGGACTCACCCACCGGGGGGCGACACATCCAGCACCGTCATCACCAATCATCCCTCGCGCGGGCGCCACGCCTGCGGCGAGTCCGGAGCCACCAGAATGCCGCCCCGGCAGCGGCGACAGCGGCCAACCCGAGCGCGACCCACGTCGTCACCGCAGCCGATTCGCTGGGCGCCGACGCGCTCTCCGGGGTGATGGCGTCGCTCAGGCCGATCGACAGGTCCACCACTGAACCCTGCTTCCCGGCGGCCAGAACGTTGCCGGTTAGGCCGGCCCAACCGGTCGGCAGTCTGTCGATGTAGTCGAGGACCGGTTCGACCAGCGACCACTCACCGGTGGTGGTGATCAGGACCACCGTGCGCTGGTGCGGTTGGTCGGCGAGGACCTGAACCGAACCCAGGCCATTGTTGATGTCCGTACGGATCGCGTCGGGCAGATTCACGTCGACCGACGCCCCCTTGCCGCTGATCGGCGGACGCAACTTGCTCTGGTCGATCGACTTGGAGTTCCCGACGATCAACGCGCCCTTGTCGGACTCGGTCGCGGTCTTGAAGTCGACGACGTGCGGTGTCAGCTGCGTCGAGGTGACCCGGGCAAGGTCCACCACCACCCGGCTCGCGTACCGGAGCTGATCGGGACTCGAGCCGTCGAACCCGACGAGAAAGTCCGGACTGAAATCCGACGGCAGGGAGGTGAACTCGGCGCCCAGAGCACCGCCGTGCCGCGCCGTCACGGTCGAGCGCGGATCGAGCTGGAAGGTGAGCGGCGCGACCCACGGACCGCACGGCTGTGGCTGTGTATAGGTCAGATGGAAATCAAGGCCCATCTGCTGGCGCAGTAAGAATCGCGGCACGTCGAAGACCGCGTCGAGGCGGCCGCTGCTGTCCAGGGGCGCGGAATAGAGCGCTTGGCCGTTCACGTTCACCATCACCGCGGCGGTCTCCTGACCGGCCACCGGAGTGTAGGTGGCCAGTAGGCGCACCTGAAGGCTGTCCACCCGCCTCCCGAACTCGGCCAGGTCGAAGCCGGCCCCGAAGGTCGCCGCCCGATGGAATTCGACCTTGCCGTTTATGTTCAGCTGCCCGAAGGTCTTGATGTCGGATGGCGCGCCGGCGTCGGAACCAACCTCGGTGACGAGGGCCTGCTGAACCTGCGCCAACGGCTGCAGCCGGTTCACCACAAGCGAGGTCTGGGCAAGTAGCTGATCGCCGTTGCCCGACACCCGCAGATATGTCTCTCCTGGAGCGCCGCCGTTGACGACGTTCACTCCGGCATCCCCACGTTCGACGACGATCGCGCGGGTCAGTGGGGCGGTCGGCGGCGGCGCCGTACCGCGCGGCTGCGTCACCACAGTCGTCACGATCGGCTGCGGCCCATACAGCCGGGTCACCGCGGACGCCAAGCTCAGTACCGACTCCTGTTCGGCCCGGTCGGCATCTGCCGGCGCATAGATCGTCGCGCCGAGAAGGACCGATGGGAAGAAGTCCGCGATCGTGGTGGGCACCGGGTCGGCTCCGCCGAACACCATCGCCAACTCGGAGAGCACGAGCCTCTGCTCCGGCCCGCACTCCAGGTCCCTGCCGTCGACCTGTCGCACGGTGAAGGACAGCTTGACCGTCGCGGCGGTGACCTGCGCCGCTGAGACGTCGATGTCGAATGGCACCACGGGCTGGGCCGGTGACACCGGTGGCAGTTCCACCGTGCCCAGCACCACGCCGCGGTCATCCCTTACCTCCAAGAACCCGGCTCCCAAGTTGATCGGCGAGTTCATCAGCCCGCGCAGCCGCCGCGGTGCCAGCGCGGTCGGCACCGGCACAGTGGAATCCTGGTTAAGGTTCGTTCCGCCGATGATGACCGAGTCGGATAGACCCAGCGCCGTCCACGGCAGGGTGACCTCGGCCTCGGCGGGCGCGTCGTTATCGGGTGGATCGGCTTTCGCGAATTGCGTCGTGCCGAACAGCGCGGCGATCAATAGGAAAGCGAGCAACAATGCGATGGGTGCAGGCTGGAATGGCGAAGCACCTTTGCGTGGTGAATAGGCTGCAGTCGAAAACCCCAATGAATCCAAAACATACCGCCCGCTCGTCCGATCACCGCCAAAGAGATTCGGTAGTCCTATCTCAGCGATTGCACGATACCGGCAAAACCCACGCTATGTGTCTTGACGCCGAAGACAGCTATCTCGACATTGGCCGCCGTCAGTCCCCGACGATCAGGCGGCAGAATGGCCGCCTGATCCGCCCGATCCAACGCCGAATGGCATATGGTTCGATCGGAAATTTCACGGACGGAGCGCTGCACAGTTGTCTGTCAAGGAGCCGACTAGAGCCGGAGTACCGAAAGTGATTCGGGATCTTCGCGATGGTCGCAAGGGGGATGTGCGGAGTTCGCCTTGAACGTCGCGATCGCCCATGAGCGGGTGACCGAGATCGCGGGCTCTGAGCACGTCTTCGGCCAGCTCGCACGAGAGAGGCCCGATCCGCCGATCACGATTCCCATCGTCGACCCCCAACTTCGCTCGATGTTCTCCGGCCAACTTCGTACGGGGGCGATGTCGACAGCCAGCCGCATGGTGGGCTATCGGCGCTACGCGCCGCTGCTCCCATCCGTCCCGACGTGGTTGCGACACCGGCACTTCGGATCCTTGAACGCGGTGACCGAGACCACCGATGGCTAGCGGCAAGAACCTGCAGACCGGGGTCCAGGTGCTCGCCGGGGTGGCGCTGAACATCTATCCGGCGATGTTCCTCGCCGTCTACGCCCGCATCGCCCCCATCGAAACCCAGGGCTTCCTGGCCTTGTCCCTGGCGGTCGGGGCCTACGTCGCGCAACTGTTCAACGCCTTCATCGTCGAAGGCCGCCTGGCCACGCCGGACGCCGACAAGAGACTGACGGTTCCCACCTGGGTTGTGCTGCTGACGCTGGCCGCCGGCGGACAACTGATCGCCGGTCCCGCCGTCGCGGCGCATGTCGTACTCGTGACTAGCTGCATCGGGGTGATGAACGGTCTGCTCATCGGCCGATCCATCGGGGTGGTCAACGGCAATTGGAAACGTGAAGGCCTCGCGGCGCTGGCTCTCCTAGTGGGCGGGGTGATCTCGGTCGTGCTGGCCCAGCACCACAATCCGCACTGCGTCCGAGTGCTCGCCGTGGGAGCGGTGCTGGCGGTGCTGGTCCGTTACGAACCGCGAAAGCGGGGTCCGTTCTGGGAGATACCCCCGGACCTACGCAAGGCAGGTTGGGTCACCGCGGAGACTGCTGTCGTCGGCGTCGTGCAGCCGGCCGTCACGTCCGTCGTGCTCGTCATGCTCGGGCCCGCGATGTCGGTCACCTTCCGCGTGATCTCCACGGTGTCGGGAGCCCTCGAACCGATCCTGAATTACGGGAGGTATCGACTTCTCGCGCACGGGCATCGGGGCGAACTCAAATCCTTCGCGGTGGTGTTCGTCGCTGGGCTGGCGGTTGTCCTCATCGCCGCGTTCGGCGGTCTGGGGAGTCTGGTCTTCAATCAGGCCTGGCGCAATGTGGGCGTCCCGTCGATGGTGCTTGCCTGCCTGTGGAAAGCGTTCACGCTCGTGTCTACCGTTCCATTCGCGGCGTTGCGCAAGGCCGGCGAGACCGTCACCGTGTTCTGGATCCGGTGCGCCGACACCGCGATCTACATGGCGTTGAGCGTGGGGGTTCTCTTGGTGTGGAAGAGCGTTACGGCGATATTTGTGGCGTTCGTGCTCGCCGAGATCGCCGCTGCGGTCCTGTATCACACCGGCGCTCGCAGAGCCGTGCCGGAGTACGCCAGTGCCTTCGGTTGGCGATCCTTGCGCAACCGGTTCGGCTAGGTGTCAGCGATCACGACGTATCAACACACCAACACCGCCGGGGACGGGAGCACCGCGCCCGGCCACACCCACGCCCGTTTCGCCGACCTCTGCCCGATCGCGGTGAGGACGATCATGCTCGCGGCGATCTGCAGGGCAATGGATACCGCGGGCCGCTCCTACCGCGTCGATCAGGGTGGAGCAACAGTGGTGGAGTCGAGGGAGGGTCGAGATAGCGGTGATACTAAGACCGGTCCTTCATCCAAGACCGCGCCCGTCGGCAACGACTGGCGAAAATGCCATGGTCACGCATAGTCTTTGCGCGTGAACAAACCGACGTCGACCGACGCCGATGCCGGGGATGGCGCACAGGCGAAAAGCGACGCCGGTGTCGCCGATGGGCGAAGTGCGGTCGAACCCGCGGCCGCCCAACGGTTGGTGGCGACGTTCATCCACGCCGACGACCCCGCCGTCGGCGCGGTCGTCGACGAGTTGTCGGCCCGGGACGACCAACGCGTCGCCGCACTCATCGACATCGTCCTATCCGATCCGGACCGACTGCAGGTGCTGGCCGACTCCGGCCTGATGAACAGCCCACCCGATACCGCACTCGACCGGATCGCCAGGATGACCACCGACGCGCTCGGAACGTCGCTGGCATCGGTGACCCTCGTGGGCCGCGACCGGCAGTTCCTCGTCGGCTGCAACGTCCCCGAGACGGGCTTTCCGCGATCCCGCCCCCTGGCGCTGTCGTTCTCCAAGTTCGTGGTCGCGAGCGGCCGCCCGTTGATCGTCCACGACGCCACCAAGCACCGGTTGTTCGCCCAGCATCCGGCGGTGGAGGGCGGGGTCGTGCTGGCCTTCGTCGGTATCCCGCTCACCGACGACCGCGGACGCACGATCGGAACGCTGTCGACCTGGGACAGCCACCCCCGGCACTGGACGACGGGCCAGATTCAGATCCTCACCGACCTGGCCCAGGTCGCCCGGACGAAGGTGTTCCGGTGAGTCGGTCACACGGCGGCTACGGCGCGCCCCCCGACCGGTGCTTTCGGGGAGAAAGTACGGATAAATCCCGAATCGATACGCCGCGTTCAGGTAGCGTGCGGTCTGTGTTTGTGGGGGGGGTGAATCGAGACTGATGGCAACGAAGACGCTCCGCCTGGAAGGGCCGACGGACGCCCGTATACCGGTACTACCCACCCGCACACCGACGGGCAAATTCGCCCGCATGATCCGTCTCGACCCGCTGAGCACGCTCGTCACGATCGCCATCGACGCGTTGTCGGCCTCGGTGGCGACGGGGTTGGCCATCTTGTGGGTGTCGAAGTCGCACGACGCCACCCCGCCGCTGTGGATGATCCTGCTCTACGTCCCCACCGTGATCGGGCTCCTCGCGGCCAGGCGGGTGTACCGGCGCCGGCTCAACCGCAAGTTCCTCGACGAGATCGGGCCGATCGAGGCCACTGTCGCCCTGGCGAGCATGTTCCTGCTCACCTTGATGACCCTGACTAAAGTGCCTGGGCACACCGAGGACACGGTGCTGCGGGTGTGGGTCTGCGCCGCGGTGCTCATGCCAACCGGCCGTCTGATCCGTGCCGCGATCCAGCGCAGCCTGCGCCGCCACCACCACCTGATGTCACCCACCCTGATCGTCGGCAACGGGCGGATCGCCACCCGGATCGTCGAGCGCCTGAAATCCATGCCGGAGCTCGGGCTGGACCCGGTCGGCCTGATCGACGCCGAGGCGCCTTGGGCCGGTCCCGACGGCGGCGAGGCCCCCTCGCTGCCCAACGTCGGCACCCCGGAGACCATCGAGCAGGCCATCGTCGCAACCGGTGCCGAAGGCGTCGTCGTTGCGTTCTCCCGCACCGAGGACGAATTGCTCACCCACGTCGTCCGGGTCGCCCACCATCACGAGGCACGCGTGTGGGTCGTTCCCCGGATGTTCGACGTGATCGGCTCGCATGCCCGGTTCGAACACGTCGGTGGTCTCCCGCTGATCGCGCTCGCCCACACCAATCCCCGCGGCTGGCAGTTCGCGATCAAACACCTCATCGACCGGGTCTGCTCGACGCTCGGGCTGCTGCTGATCTCGCCGTTGTTCCTGACGCTGATGTTGTTGGTCCGGTTGAGTTCCCCCGGGCCCATCTTTTTCCGTCAGCCACGCGTCGGCCGGGACGGAAAGGTGTTCGACTGCCTGAAGTTTCGGACGATGCGTCCGCCGCGTGCGTCCGATGCCGATTTCGAGCTGAAGTCCGGCGCGGCGCCCGGTGGCGTCGAGGGCGTGGACCGGCGCACCAAGATCGGCAAGATCATGCGCGCGACATCGATGGACGAACTGCCGCAACTGATCAACGTCATCCGGGGCGAGATGAGTCTGGTCGGCCCTCGCCCGGAACGTCCGGAGTTCGTCGAGCTGTTCGAGATGCAGATCCGCCGCTATGGCGAACGGCATCGGGTCAAGGCCGGCATGACCGGGTGGGCCCAGGTGCATGGACTGCGTGGGCAGACCTCGATCGCCGACCGAGCGGAGTGGGACAACTACTACATCGAGAACTGGTCGCTCACGCTGGACTTCAAGATCCTGCTGCTGACGGTGCTCGCCGTCCTGCGTCGCGCCCCGGAGTGAGCAGAGGTTAGCGGCCCGAGCGCGCCGCGCCCACGTAGTGAATCCCCTTGTCGCGCTCCGCGACCGGAGGCAGGTTGCGGGCCGGGGTGTGCACCAGTGGGGCATCGGCGGAAATCCGTCCTTCGGCGCGATCCCAGCCCGCCCGTGCGCGCGGATGCATCCGTCGCCGCCGCGGCAACAACTTGAAGGCCAGGTTGACCCCTTGACCGAACTTGCGGTGCAGCCACGCATCGCGCGCCGACCAGCGGTGGCCCATCAGTTCACGCACCGACGGGTCGTACAACCCGACCGTCACCCAGACCGCGAACGGCTCCATCACCGTGAGGTAGGCCGACCACAGCCAGTCCGGAATCCATTGCCCGTTCAGCGGTTTGGGCATGGTGGCGAGGTTGAGTACCTCCCGCGCCGCCCAGGTGTTCTCCAGTTCCTCGCGGCACATCCGATCCCAGTAGACCTGAAAGTCCTCCCACGTCTCGGGGACCGGCCGCATGCTCATGCCGTACATCCGGTACCAGGTGACGTGCTCGTCGAAGAGCTGGCGTTTCTGGGCTTCGGTCAGGCCGTCACCGAAATGCTCGGCGGTCAGGATCGTGCCCATGAAGAACGTGGCGTGCGCCCAGTAGAAGACATCGGGGTTCAATGCGCTGTAGCGCCTGCCCTGGTCGTCGACACCCTTGATCGGAAGGTGGTAGTCGCGCACCTCGGCGCCGGTCAGCGGGGCACGGTCACCGTCGAACACCACGCCCCCGATCGGGTAGAGGGAGCGGAACAGTCGCGGCAGCCGTTCGGTGAAGAAGATCGAGTGGTCCTTGACCGCGGCGCCGAGTTGCGGGTGCATGTTCTGCATCGAGCCCGCCCATGGTCCCTGCAGCAGGCCGCGCCAGTCACCGAAGATCTTCCAGGTGAGCGAGTCCGGACCCAGTGGTCGGGCCGGGGCCTCGTAGCCGCCGCCCGTCACCGGGCAACCGGTCGCCGCCGGGGCGCCTTCGCTGGTGGGCGGGTACGTCTCGGAAGTATCTTGACTCAACTGGTGACCTTCCCTCGGCGGAAGCCGACGATCTGACTACGCACGTTGTCACCATGAGCTTAGGAGGGTTGTGACCTCGGGTCAACGACGGGGCCGTTGGTCGGGTGTTCCCCTGCAGGACCGCCAGGTGCGGCGCCGCGACGAGTTGATCTCGGCGGGCGTCATCCTGCTCGGTGGAGCGGGTGGCCCGGCACTGACCGTTCGCGCGGTGTGCCGCGAGGCCGGCCTGACCGAGCGCTACTTCTACGAAAGCTTCGCCGACCGAGACGGATTCGTCCGGGCGGTGTACGACGACGTCTGCGGTCGGGCGATGTCCGCGCTGATGTCGGCGAACACCCCCCGCGAGGCGGTGGACCGGTTCGTCGCACTGATGGTCGACGACCCGGTGCGCGGCCGCGTGTTGCTGCTGGCCCCCGAGGTGGAGCCGGTGCTGGTCCGCTCCGGTGCCGAATGGATGCCCACGTTCATCGACCTGCTGCAGCGCAAGCTGACGACGATCGGCGATCCGGCGTTACAGAAGATGGTGGCCACCGGGCTGGTCGGCGCACTGACCGGGCTGTTCACCGCCTACCTGGACGGCAGGCTGGCCGTATCCCGCGAGCAGTTCATCGATTACTGCGTGGACCTGCTGCTCAGCCGGGCGACACGCTAGTCGCCTGGTCTACGCCTGACCGCCCACGGCCGCCTGCTCGGCCTCGGCTTGCTCCTGCTCCTCGGCCGCCTTCGCATCGGCGTCGGCCTTGGCCGTGCGGCCCTCGGGGCTGCCCAGCGAGTTGCCGGGAATTCCGGCCTTCGCGTAGGTGTCGTTGCAGTTCAGGAACAGCAGCACGCGGCCGCCGCCGTTGATCCCGCTGGAGTCCAGGAAGTTGGCCGACCGCGAACCCGTGACCATGCACTCGTCGGTCGGCAGCAGGCTGCCCACCCGGGTCGCGATGACCGCCGACTGACCGGCATCGCTGATCGCCTGAACGGCGTCGGCATAGGTCTGGCCGGCGTATTCGTTGGTGGCGCTCGCCGTTCCCGAGCCGATCGCCAGCAGCGAGACGGCCGCGACGCCCAGGGCGCCGGCGCCGACAACCATGATCCTGTGCACTGCCACCGACCTCCGGTATTACTGGATAATGGCTGCAGAATACCTGGCGATGGGCCGCTCTGCAGGGCTCGGCGACATGCCGCCCGCAACGATGAACTTGAATGTCACCGAGATACACAGATATATTGGTGCAACTACTAGGCACAGATAACTGGAGGGTCCATGTCGAAAGACCTGACCGACCTACAACTACTGCGCGAGCTGGAGCCGGTCGCGGAGGCTCTGACCAATCGGCACATGTCGATGATGAAGGAGTGGAACCCGCACGATTACATCCCGTGGTCGGACGGCAAGAACTACTACGCTCTGGGCGGCCAGGACTGGGATCCCGAGCAGGCCAAGCTCTCCGAGGTCGCCCGCACCGCGATGGTGCAGAACCTGCTTACCGAGGACAACCTGCCCTCCTACCACCGCGAGATCGCGATGAACTTCAGCATGGACGGCGCCTGGGGTTACTGGGTGAACCGCTGGACCGCCGAGGAGAACCGGCACGGCATCTCCATTCGCGACTACCTGGTGGTCACCCGCAACTGCGATCCGATCGAGCTCGAAGAGCTGCGCATGGAGCAGATGACCCGGGGCTTCTCGCCCGGCCAGAACCAGCAGGGCGATCTGTTCGCGCAGAGCCTGTTCGACTCGGTCATGTACGTCAGCTTCCAGGAGCTGGCCACCCGCGTCTCGCACCGCAACACGGGCAAGGCGTGCAACGAGCCGGTCGCCGAGCAGCTGCTGGCACGGATCTCCAACGACGAGAACCTGCACATGATCTTCTACCGCGACGTCAGTGCCGCCGGCCTGGACATCGCCCCGAACCAGGCGATCAAGTCGGTGCACCGGATTCTGCACAACTTCAAGATGCCCGGATATACCGTTCCGGAGTTCCGCCGCAAGGCCGTCATCATCGCCGTCGGCGGCGTGTACGACCCGCGCATCCACCTCGATGACGTGGTCATGCCGGTACTCAAGAAGTGGCGCATCTTCGAACGCGACGACTTCACCGGCGAGGGCGCGCGGCTGCGCGACGAGCTGGGCAAGCTGGTCGAGGACCTCGAGGACACCTGCGTGAAGTTCGAGGAGGCCAAGGTCCGGCGGCTCGAGCGCGAGGCCAAGATGGCCGAGAAGAAGAACGCGGTGCTGGCGGGAGCGTCGACGTAGCCGACATCTCCCACGTGGGCGTCGACACCCTCGACGCCGCACCGGCACAACCGGTCACCACCGGGCTGCGAATCGGGCCTTTCGCCCTACGCAGCCCGGTTGTGTTGGCGCCCATGGCCGGGGTGACCAACGTCGCGTTCCGGACCCTGTGCCGGGAACTCAAAGAGGCCCGGGTCGGCACCGTCAGCGGGCTCTACGTCTGCGAGATGGTGACCGCCCGTGCCCTGGTGGAGCGGCACCCGGTCACCTTGCACATGACGACGTTCGCGCCGCAGGAATCGCCGCGCTCGCTGCAGCTGTACACCGTCGATCCGGCCACCACCTACGACGCGGCGAAAATGATCGTCGAGGAGAACCTCGCCGACCACATCGACATGAACTTCGGCTGCCCGGTGCCCAAGGTCACCCGGCGTGGCGGCGGGGCGGCGCTGCCCTACAAGCGGCGCCTGTTCGGCCAGATCGTGGCGGCCGCGGTGCGCGCCACCGAGGGCACATCGGTGCCCGTGACGGTCAAGTTCCGGATCGGCATCGACGAGACCCACCACACCCATCTCGACGCCGGCCGCATCGCCGAGATGGAAGGCGCCGCCGCGGTGGCACTGCATGCCCGGACCGCGGCCCAGCGCTACTCCGGCACCGCCGACTGGGACCAGATCGCCCGGCTGAAGGAGGCCGTCACGACCATCCCGGTGCTGGGCAACGGCGACATCTTCGAGGCCAGCGACGCGCTCGCGATGATGGCCGCCACCGGGTGTGACGGAGTCGTCATCGGCCGCGGCTGCCTGGGTCGCCCCTGGCTGTTCGCCGAGCTGTCGGCCGCATTCACAGGTTCACCGGCCCCCACCCCGCCGACCCTGGGCGAGGTGGCGGACATCATTCGCAGGCACGGCACGCTGCTGACCGACCACTTCGGCGAGGACAAGGGCATGCGGGACATCCGCAAGCACATCGCCTGGTACCTGCACGGCTTCCCCGCCGGAGCCGACCTGCGTCGGGCATTGGCCCTGGTCAAGACCCTCGCCGAGCTTGACGGGCTGCTGGGACAACTCGACCGGGAGGTGCCCTTCCCATCCGCCGCCGGTGGCCCGCGGGGCCGTCAGGGCTCGGCCAGTGCGGTCACCCTGCCCGAGGGGTGGCTCACCGACCCCGATGACTGCACGGTCCCGGCCGGCGCCGAGGCCATGGTCTCGGGTGGCTGAATCGAGACGGTCCCGAAATCGACTCGGGCTCGCATGCTCTTAGGTTGGCTCAGTACCATGTGATCCCGGCGGGAAAACGCTGAAGTGGCGGACCCCCACCGTGTGCTGCTACAAGACATAGGAGCAGTTGTGTCGCCGCGCAGGGGCGGCCGGCCCCGGGCCCAGAAACCCGCACCGTGGCCGTAGTGCGCAGAGCAGCGCTGGAAACTCATCATCGGGTCCACCGGCCCGGGGACGGATATACGCGGAGGCACCATGAGTGACGGCGACAACGCCACTCCTGGCGAGCGACGCACCCCCCATCCCGGCGGCCATGACTGGATCACCCGGACTCCCCGACAGGCGCCGCCTGCCGCGCCGTGGGAGCGGGCGGGCACAGCGTCCGAACCGGCAGCCGAACCCGCCGCCGATCCCCACCGGTCCGATCGGCCGTCCGGCAGCCACACCGAGGGCCTGTCCGTCGCCGACCTGATCGCGAAGCTGGGCCGCACCCCCAGTGCCGTGCCCCCGACGCGGCATCACGGCGCGACCGGCCCGGCCGCCCCGGACAACTCGCTCGACCGCACCGAGCCCATTCCCGTCATCCCGTCCCTCGCCGACGAGGTGCCCAACCTCGAGGCCATCACCGCCCGACGAGCGCCCCTGGTCGCCCGCCGGGACCCCGAGCCGGACGCGCGGGTATCGCCCGAACGCGTCGGTCGCCCGAAGTCCAAGAAGCCCGCCAACCCGAACAAGAAGAAGCGGCGGCCGGTCATCCTGGCCGGGCGCTCGGCCGCCGTGCTGTTCGCCGTCTCGGCGCTGGCGCTGACCGGCGGCGCCTACCAGTGGCAGGCCTCCAAGAACGACCTGCTGCGCAACGTGGCGGCGCTGGACCCCAACTCACGGGACATCCTGGACCCGAACGCGCAGTTCGGTGACGAGAACTTCCTGATCGTCGGGGTGGACAGCCGCATCGGCGCCAACTCCGAGATGGGCGCCGGAGACACGACCGACGCCGAGGGCTCCCGCTCGGACACCGTGATGCTGGTCAACATCCCGGCCAGCCGCAAACGCGTGGTGGCGGTCTCCTTTCCCCGTGACCTGGCCATCACGCCGATGAGCTGCGAAGCCTGGGACCCCGAGACCGGGAACTACGGCCCGGTGTACGACAAGAACACCGGGGAGTGGAGCGACCAGTGGCGCTACACCGAGACCAAACTGAACTCGGCCTACTCGCTCGGTGGGCCCAAGTGCCTGGTCAAGGCCATTCAGAAAATCTCCGGACTGTCGATCAACCGGTTCATGGCCGTGGACTTCAACGGCTTCGCCAAGATGGTCGACGCCCTGGGCGGGGTCGACGTGTGCAGCACCACGCCGCTGGAGGACAACGAGCTCGGGACCGTGCTGGCCAGCGCCGGCCACCAGCGGCTCGACGGCCACGCCGCACTCAACTACGTGCGGGCCCGGCAGATCACGAGTGAGGGCAACGGGGACTACGGCCGCATCAAACGCCAGCAGCTGTTCCTGTCCTCGCTGCTGCGTTCGGTGATCTCCACCGACACCTTGTTCAGCCTGAACAAGCTCAACGACGTGGTCAACATGTTCGTCGGAGATACCTACGTCGACAACGTCAAGACCAAGGACCTCGTAGACCTCGGCCAATCACTGCAGGGCGTCGCCGCCGGCCGCATCACGTTCGTGACCGTGCCGACCACCGGCGTCACCGACGCCGACGGCAACGAGGAACCGCGCACCGAGGACATCCGGGCCCTGTTCGACGCGATCATCAACGACGACCCGCTCCCGGGCGAGAACGACAAGAACGCGATGAGCAGCCAGGTCACCCAGGCCAAGAAGACGTCGGAGGCCATCGCCGAGGCCGCCACCCCGACCAGTTCGGCCCCGGCGGTCGCCGACTCCCCGGACACAAAGGTGACGGAGCTGATCAACGCGGTGACCACCGACCCGAAGGACGTCACGGTCCAGGTGTCCAACTCCACCGCCGACAGCGGTGTGGCCAACACCGCCAGCACCCAACTGGCCGAACACGGCTTCCACGTGCTGAACCCCGACGACTACTCCGACGCCGTCACGACCACGACGGTGCTGTTCTCCGCGGGCAACGAGCAGGCCGCGGCAACCGTCGCCGCGGCATTCCCGAATGCGCAGATCGAGCGGGTCAGCGGCCTCGGCGAGGTCGTCCAGGTGGTGCTCGGCCCGGACTTCACGGCCGTCAACGCGCCGCCGGCCAGTGGGTCGGCGGTCAAGGTTCCGGTCACCCACACCGGAAGCAGCACCCCGACCCAGCTGCCCGAGGACCTCACGGTGACCAACGCGGCGGACGTGACCTGCGAATAGCGGTTGACGCCCGGCGGTGCGGGTAGGACTCATTCACCTGTCGTTCACCCCGTCGCGACGCTGAGCCCTGGTGTCGGGAAGTAGGCTTGGCCAATGCGGACCGCGTACCACGACCAACTCGATGCGCTGACCCAGCAACTGGCCGAGATGTGCCGGATGGCGGGGGTCGCCATGGAGCGCGCCACCCAGGCCCTGCTGCAGGCCGACCTGACGCTGGCCGAGCAGGTGATCAGCGACCACGAGCAGATCAGCGCCTCCAGCGCGCGCGCCGAGGAGGCCGCCTTCGTGCTGCTGGCGCTGCAGGCGCCGGTCGCCGGTGATCTGCGCGCGATCGTGAGCTCCATCCAGATCGTGGCCGATGTGGACCGGATGGGCGCACTGGCACTGCATGTGGCCAAGATCGCCCGCCGCCGCCACCCCCAGCATGCGCTGCCCGAGGAGGTCAACGGCTACTTCGCCGAAATGGGGCGCGTCGCAGTCGAATTGGGCGAGAGCGCCCGCGAGGTGTTGATCTCACGCGATCCGGACAAGGCCCGCAGCATCCGCGAAGAAGACGACGCGATGGACGACCTGCACCGCCACCTGTTCACCGTGATGATGGACCGGGAGTGGAAGCACGGCGTCGCCGCCGCCGTGGACGTGACGCTGTTGGGCCGGTTCTACGAACGGTTCGCCGACCACGCCGTGGAGATCTCCCGGCGGGTCATCTTCCAGGTCACCGGCCGGCTGCCCGAGGAAGAGGAAATCGCCACCTACTGAGGTGGATTCGACCCTCTGCGACCTAGCCGAACCGCCCGGAGATGTAATCCTCGGTGGCGCGTTGGCTCGGGTTGGAGAAGATCTTCTCGGTGTCGTCCACCTCGACCAGCTTGCCCGGCCTACCGGTGGCCTCCAGGTTGAAGAACGCCGTCTGGTCGCTGACGCGGGCCGCCTGCTGCATGTTGTGCGTGACGATGACGATCGTGAAGTCCTGCTTGAGTTCGGCGATCAGGTCTTCGATGGCCAGCGTCGAGATCGGGTCCAGGGCCGAGCACGGCTCGTCCATCAGCAGCACATCGGGCTGGACGGCGATCGCGCGCGCGATGCACAGCCGCTGCTGCTGGCCACCGGAGAGGCCGCCACCCGGCTTGTCGAGGCGGTCCTTGACCTCGTTCCACAAGTTCGCGCCCTTCAGGGACCGCTCCGCGGTCTCGTCGATCACCTTCCGGTTGCGCACCCCCTGCAGCTTCAGCCCGGCGACCACGTTGTCCTTGATGGACATGGTGGGGAACGGGTTCGGCCGCTGGAAGACCATGCCGATGGTCTTGCGCACACTCACCGGATCGACACCCGAACCGTAGATGTCCTCCCCGTCGAGCAGCACCGAGCCTTCCACTCGGCCGCCCGGAATGACCTCGTGCATCCGGTTCAGGGCACGGAGCACGGTCGATTTGCCGCAGCCGGACGGTCCGATGAACGCCGTGACGCTGCGCGGTGGCACCGCCAGCGACACGTCGGCCACCGCATGGAATGAGCCGTAGTAGATGTTGACGTCTTTGAGGTCGATCCGCTTTGCCATGTGTTATCTCCTCGAGGCCCTCAGGTGCGATTTCGGGCCAGGTAGCGGTTGACGAACGCGGCGGCGATGTACAGGGCCGCAACTAGCAGGATCAGGGTCAGCGCAGCGCCCCACACCCGCAGCCGGCCCGCCGCCTCCGGGTTGGTCAGTTCGGTGTAGATCAACAGCGGCAGCGAGGCCATGTTGCCGTTGAGCGCGTCGTAGTTGATGGACCGGGCGTAGCCCACCAGCACCAGCACCGGTGCCGTCTCACCCATCACCCGCGCCAGCGCCAGCAGGATTCCGCTGATCATTCCGGGCAGCGCGGTCGGCACCACCACCCGCAGGATGGTCTTCCACTTGGGAATGCCCAACGCGTATGAGGCCTCCCGCAATTCGTCGGGAACCAGCTTGAGCATCTCCTCGGTGTTGCGCACCACCACCGGCAGCATCAGCAACACCAGCGCCAGGGATACCGCGAACGCGCTCTGCGGAAACCCGAGGGTGGCTATCCACAACGCGAAGACGAAGAGCGCCGCGACGATCGACGGAACACCGGCCAGGATGTCGACCATGAAGGTGGTGACCTTCGCGAATCGGCCGCGGCCGTACTCCACCAGGTAGATCGCGGCCATGATGCCGAGCGGAACCGAAAGCACCGCAGCGATACCCGCCTGGATCAGCGTCCCGTAGATCGCGTGGTAGACACCACCGGCGAACTGATCGGGCAGCACACCGGCTAGCGATCGGTTCCACCAGCCCGGGGTGATGACCGCCTTGAACCCGCGCTCGAGGACGGTGTAGAGCACCCATGCGAGCGGCACCATGGCGATCAGGAAAGCGGTGCCGAACAACGTTGTCGCGAGGGCGTTCTTGAACTTGCGACTGCGGCTGATGGGATGGAACGTCGGTCCCTTGACCGGCGCGTCGAGCGTGGCCTGCGTCATCCTCCGCTCACCCTTCCTCCCGCGGCCGCACGGGCCAGTGCATTGACGACGAACGTCAAGATGAACAACACGAACCCGGCGGCGATGTAGGCGCCAGTCGGCAGCGGTGAGCTGAATTCGGCTGCGGCGGAGGCGATCTTGGAGGCGAACGTGTAGCCGCCGTCGAACAGCGACCAGTGGCCTGCCTGGGCGGCCGAACGCAGGATGATCAACACGGCGACCGTCTCACCGAGCGCTCGCCCCAGGCCGAGCATCGATCCGGCGATCATCCCGCTGCGGCCGTACGGGAAGACCGTCATGCGGATCACCTCCCACTTGGTGGCCCCGAGGGCCTGGGCGGCCTCGACGTGGCCGCGCGGCGTGAGGCTGAACACCTCTCTGGTCACCGAGGTGATGATCGGCAGAATCATCACGGCTAGAACGACTCCGGCGGTGAAGATCGTTCCGCCGCCGGCCAGTGAGACATTGCCCTTGGCGAAGAGGAAGAACCAGCCGAGGTGGTTGTTGAGGAACCGGGCGACCGGCTCGAGCCAGGGCGCCAGCACGAAGATCCCCCAGAGACCGAACACGATCGAGGGCACCGCGGCCAGCAGGTCGACCAGGATCGCGAACGGCCGGGCCAGCCGACGAGGTGCGTAGTTGGTCAGGAACGCGGCGATGCCGATCGCGATCGGGACGGCGATGACCAACGCGAACAGCGAACTCAACACCGTGACCTGGAACAGTTCGGCGATGCCGAAGCGCAGGTTGTCCGCATCGTTGGTGACGAACTCGGAGCTGGTGAAGAAGTTGGCCTTGTTGACGCGCAGCGACGGTACCGCCCGAATGATCAGGAACAGGGCCATCAACGCGATGGCACCGATGATGGTGGCGCCCGCCGCCACCGCCACGGACCCGAAGATCCGATCGCCCCAGCGGTTGCCGCCGCGCAGGCCGGACGGGGGCGGGAGGTTCGGAGGCACGTTGTCAGTATTCCGCGACCGCTGTGGGCTTGCGGGGGTTCGCGGGCCCACAGCGGTCGGTTCGGGTTTGATCGTCACGGGCTACCACTCATGCGATGGCGTCGATGGCGGCGCTTAGCTTGCCCTTGAACGAGTCCGGCACCGGGATGTAGCCGTTGTCGGTCAGGCCCTCCTGACCCTTGCCGAGGGCGATGGTCAGGAACGCCCTGACGGCCGGCGCGACCTGGCTGTCCGGGTACTTCGAGCAGACGACGGTGTAGGTGCCGAGCACGATCGGGTAGGCGCCCGGCGTGGTGGGGTTGTAGAACGACGAGGTGTCGAGCACCAGGTCGTTGCCCTGGCCCTTGATCTTCACGCCCTCGATGGACTTGCCCACCGACTCGACGCTCAGCACCACCGGATCCGGTCCGGCCGAGGTGATGACGTTGGCGATCTGCAGCCCCTGGTTCTTGGCGAATGACCACTCGTTGTAGGTGATCGAACCGGGCGTGCTCTTGATGGCCGCCGAGGTGCCCTCGTTGCCCTTGGCGCCCTCGCCGGTGCCGCCGTTGAAGGTCTTGCCCGCGCCCTTGCCCCACGCCCCGTTGGACGCGGCGTCCAGGTACTTCTGGAAGTTGTCGGTGGTGCCCGACTCGTCGCTGCGGAAGATGACGACGATCGGGGTCGCCGGCAGGGCCTTGCCCTGGTTCAGCGCCGCGATCTCGGGGGCATCCCAGCTCTTCACGGTCCCGTTGAAGATCTTGGCCGCCGTCGGACCGTCGAGCGCGATGCCGTCGACGCCGGGAACGTTGTAGGTGATCGCGATCGGGCCGAACACCATCGGCAGGTTCCACGCGTCGCTACCGCCGCAGCGTGCCTTGGCCTTCTCCACCTCGCCCTTGTCCGGATTCAACGGCGAGTCGGTGCCACCGAAATCCGTTTGGCCGCCGATGAATTCGGACACGCCGGCACCGGATCCGCTCGAGGTGTAGTTGACGGTGAAGCCGGGGCAGGCCGCCTCGTAGGCGGTGACGAAGCGCGTCATGGCATTCGCCTGCGCCGAGGAGCCACTGGCCTTGAGCGACTTCTTGCCCGCGCAGTTCGACGATGAACCGCCATCCGAGCCGGACGATGACGTGGCGTTGTTGTCGCTACCGCACGCCGACAGCGACACGGTCGCGATCGCCGCCACAGCCACGGTGGTGCCGAACGCCTTGCCAATCCTGTTGAAGCTCACTGGTCCCACTTTCCCTGGTCGTCTTGAAGACTCCCGGGAAACGTAAGCGGTGGCGGTGCACGGAACGGACATGGCAGGTGAACGACGGGTGAACAGGTCGGTGAACGGGGGCTTACGAGCAGCAGGTAGTCAGCTGTGTTTTTCGTCACCGTCAATACCGACCGACGCAACCGGCCGGTAGGCGGTGTCGACGTTCGACACCACGAAGCCGAGCCGCCGATAGGTGTTGACCGCGGCGGTGTTGTCGGCCTCGACGTAGAGCATCACCTCGGCCTCGTCGTGGGCGCTCAATCGGCGCGCGAGGTGCTCGAGGCCGATCTGGGTGAGGGCGCGGCCCAGACCACGGCCCTGCGCCGCGGGGTCGACGCCGACGACGTACACCTCGCCGAGACCCCGGGGGCCGGTGTGCACCTTCGTCCAGTGGAAGCCCAGCAGCGCCCCGGTGTCGTCGTCGAAAGCCAGGAACAACCCATCCGGATCGAACCACGGCTCGCCGCGACGTTCGGCCAGGTAGGCTGCGGTCCACCCGCCCTGCTCGGGGTGCCAGGCGAAGGCGGCGTTGTTGACCCGCAGCAGTTCGGGATCGTCGGATGGTCCGCCGTAGCTGCGAATCCGCATGCCCGGCGTCGGCACCGGTTCGGGGAGATCCTGCAACGGGCGCCGCATCTGCAGGAGCTCGCGGACCACCGCCATCTGCAGCGCATCGGCCACCGCCCGCGCCGCGGGCAGGGTGCCGTGCGCCCAGAACCGGACGTGGCCCCGGTCCCGGCCGATCGCGGCGCGCAGCAACGCGCTGCCGATGCCGCGGCGGCGGGCTTCGGGGTGCACGACCAGTTCACCCATCGCGTCGGCCTCGTCGCGGCCCGGGGTCAGGTTGAGGTAGCCGACCACGTCGTCACCGTCGGTGGCGAGCAGGTGGCCGGTGCGCTGGTGGGCGAGTTCACGGAGCACCTGCTCACCGACCGGTGCCACCCCATCGGCGCGGGTGGCCGCCGCGATGAGGTCACGAACGCCGGCCTGCTGCTCCGGTGCGAGAACGGGCTGCCAGGTCGGCTCGGTCACTGACTGCGCAGCGGGTGCGGCAGCGAGCCGGCAGAGCGCAGCGCGTCCTGCACCGACTCCGAAAGATCGTCCTCGGCATCGGAGAACCCGTCGGGGTCCTCCTCGTCGGTGTAGTCGGCTTCCACCGCGGACGGGCGGCCACGGGCCGGCCGCACCGCCTTGTAGCCGACATTGCGCACCGTGCCGATCAGCGACTCGTACTCCGGGCCGAGCTTGGCGCGCAACCGCCGCACGTGCACGTCGACGGTGCGGGTACCACCGAAGAAGTCGTAACCCCACACCTCCTGCAGCAGCTGGGCGCGGGTGAACACCCGACCCGCGTGCTGCGCGAGGTACTTGAGCAGTTCGAACTCCTTGTAGGTGAGGTCGAGCGGGCGACCACGCAGCCGCGCGGTGTAGGTGCCCTCGTCGATCACCAGCTCACCGAGGCTGACCTTGCCCGCGCTCTCCTGGCTGGCGACGCCGCCGCGGCGGCCGACCAGCAGGCGCAACCGGGCGTCGATCTCGGCCGGGCCGGTACCGGGGAGCAGGATCTCGTCGAGACCCCAGTCCATGTTCACCGCCACCAGGCCGCCCTCGTTCACCACGGCGACCACCGGCACCGAGGTTCCGGTGGTGCCCAGCAGCCGGCACAGGCCCCGGGCGGCGGCCAGATCGGTGCGCGCATCGACGATCGCCACGTCGGCGGTGCCGGCCTCGAGCAGCGACGACACCTCGGTCGGGGCGGTCCGCACGGTGTGGGCGAGCAGCGACAACGAGGGCAGTACCGACTCCGGGTGCGGGTCGACGGTGAGAAGTAGCAGATCCAACACACTCTCCAATGCCCCGGAACCTCATCCTCGACATCGATGTCGCGGTGATCTCCCAGATTCATAGGGGACACACGGCCGTTACCGACCATCGGGGTTCTACTTTAACCCGCGACCTGCTGGTTAGCCGATCTCGGTGATCCAGTCGGCATTCCCGGTACCCCTGACGACGCCGGAAGCGGCCGAAGTGGGCCAGAATGTCCGGGTGCGCAAGCTGGTGATCGGCGTGGCCGCCGCGGTCCTCGCGGTGGTGGTCGCGGCAGTGGGCGCCGACTTCGGCGCCACCATCTACGCCGAGTACCGGCTGGCCCGCACCGTCCGCGACGCGGCCGGCCTGTCGTTCGACCCCTCGGTGGCGATCCTGGGCTTTCCGTTCATCCAGCAGGCGGTGAACCACCACTACGACGAGATCGAGATCAAGGCCAACGGGGTGGATCACCCGGTCGTGGGCCGGGCCGGACTCGAGGCCACCATGCACGATGTCGACCTGACCACGGCCTCGTGGCTGATCAGGCCCGACGCTCCGCTGCCACTCGGCAAGCTGGAGAGCCGCATCATCATCGACTCGGGCCACCTCGGCCGGTTCATGGGAATCAAGGACCTGATGGTCGAGGCCCCCGCCAAGGACACCAACGACGCCACCGGCGGGACCACCGAATCCGGTATCTCCGGCAACAAGGGCCTGGTGTTCACCGGCACGCCGCGGCAGGCGGGCATCGACAAACCGGTCAGCGTGACCGTCGACCTGTCGATGACCGGCCCGGACCAGACGACCCTGGTGTTCACCGCAACCGGCGTGGTGACCGGCGCCGGCACCGCCGACCAGGCCGTGCCCGACGAGAAGAAAGCGGCCGTGCTCGCCGCGTTCAGCGCCAGCCTGCCCGGGCAACGACTACCGTTCGGGATCCGCCCGACCACCGAGGGCGCCCGCGGATCGGACGTCATCATCGAAGGCATCACCACGGGAGTAACCATCCGCCTCGACGCGTTCAGGCAGTCATGACACCCGCACTGATCACCGCGATCGCCGCGATCGCCGCCGCGCTGGGCGTGGCGGTCGTCGCCGGCATGCTGCACAACCGGCGCTCCGGGGTGCTGCGCGACACCGCAGCCCCGACATCGGTCGACACCAGTGATCTGGGCCTGTCCAGCACCGGGCCGACCATCGTCCACTTCAGTGCGGTGTGGTGCGGGCCGTGCGCCGGGGTGCGGCGGGTAGTGGATCAGGTGTGCGCCGACCTGCCCGAGGTCGCTCACATCGAGATCGACATGGACGCCAATCCGGTTGCCGCGCGGAACCTTTCGGTGCTGTCGTTGCCGACGACGTTCATCTTCGACGCCGAGAGCAACCAGCGATACCGGTCGTCGGGGGTGCCCAAGGCCGCCGACCTGCGTTCCGCCCTCGAACCTCTGTTGGCCTGAGACCGGGTTCATTGGGTAACATGACCGCCGTGTCCGCCCGCCTCGAGCTGTTGCTCACCAAGCGCCGCGCAGTCGATCTGTGCCGCGTCGCGGGTTGTTGCTGTTGCTGTAGCTGCTGAGTAGCTGCGCGACCTCTCTGTATCCCCTTTTCGCGTAAGCGCTCGGAAGTGGCCCGTTGTGGCCTGCCTCCATCCACCCCGGCAACAGGAGTAGACCCATGTCGACCACCAACATCACCCCCGAGACCACCGCACCCGCCCAAGTGGACGTCCGCGGTCCGCGGTTCGCGGCCTGGATCACCACCGCCGTGCTGCTCGCGGTGCTCGTCGTCTCCGCGTTCAGCCCGCTCGCCGCGGCGATCCTACTGGCCGCCCAGGCGATCGTGTTCGCCATCGGCGCGGTGCGCGGCCCCCGCCAGCACCCGTACGGGCTGATCTTCGCCAACGTCGTGGCGCCGCGACTGAGCCCGGTCAGCGAGCGGGAACCCGTGCCGCCGTTGAAGTTCGCCCAACTCGTCGGGCTCATCTTCGCCGTAGTCGGTGTCGCCGGTTTCGCGTTCGGCGTGCCGTTGCTCGGCGTGATCGCCACGGCCTTCGCGCTTTTCGCCGCGTTCCTCAATGCGGCGTTCGGCATCTGCCTGGGCTGCCAGTTGTACCCGCTGGTGCATCGGGTGCGTCGCCTCCCGACCTAGAGCCGTCAGACCCGCAATCGAAAGGATCTCAACCATGGCTCGCTCCGACGTCCTGGTCTCCGCCGACTGGGCCGAGAGCAATCTCGAGACGCCGAACGTCGTCTTCGTCGAGGTCGACGAGGATGCCAGCGCCTACGACACCGGCCACCTCGCCGGTGCGGTCAAGCTGGACTGGAGGACCGACCTGCAGGACCCGGTCAAGCGCGATTTCGTCGACGCTCAGCAGTTCTCGAAACTGCTGAGCGACAAGGGCATCGGCAACGACGACACGGTGGTGCTCTACGGCGGTAACAACAACTGGTTCGCCGCCTACGCGTACTGGTACTTCAAGCTGTACGGGCACGAGGACGTCAAATTGCTCGACGGCGGGCGCAAGAAGTGGGAGCTCGACGGCCGCGCGCTGTCGACCGACACCGTCGATCGCCCGGCCACCAGCTACTCGGCCAAGGCGCCCGACACCAGCATCCGCGCGTTCCGCGACGAGGTGATCGCCGCCATCAACACCAAGAACCTCGTCGACGTGCGCTCCCCCGACGAGTTCTCGGGCAAGATCCTGGCGCCCGCGCACCTGCCCCAGGAACAGAGCCAGCGGCCTGGTCACATTCCCGGGGCGATCAACGTGCCGTGGAGCAAGGCCGCCAACGAGGACGGGACCTTCAAGTCCGACGAGGAGCTGGCCAGGCTCTACGCCGACGCCGGCCTGGACGGGGAGAAGGAGACCATCGCGTACTGCCGGATCGGTGAGCGTTCGTCGCACACCTGGTTCGTGCTGCAAGAACTGTTGGGCCACCGGAATGTGAAGAACTACGACGGCAGTTGGACGGAATACGGCTCCCTGGTGGGTGCCCCGATCGAGTTGGGAAGTTGATCATGTGCTCAGCACCTAGGCAAGGACAGACGTTGCCCGCAGGAGTCGACCTGGAGAAGGAAACGGTCATCGCCGGCCGAGTGGTCGACGGGTCCGGACAGTCGGTCGGCGGCGCGTTCGTCCGTCTGCTGGACGGTTCCGACGAGTTCACCGCCGAAGTGGTGGCCTCGGCGACCGGTGACTTCCGGTTCTTCGCCGCTCCCGGCACCTGGAAGGTCCGTGCGCTGTCCAAGGTCGGCAACGGCGACGTCACCGTGGCCCCGACCGGGGCGGGCATCCACGAGGTCGACGTCAAGGTCGCGTGACGACGAAACCGGCGCGTAGCGCCGGTGAGGAGTCAGGCCATCGGGGTCTCGCCTGACGAGGAGTCAGGCCATCAGGTCACGCCTGACGAGGAGTCAGGCGTGACCCAGCCCATACCGCGGCCGGGGCGACCCCGGAGATAGACTGGCGCCGTGGTGCTCTTCTACGAGATCCTGCTGGTGGCCACGGTCGTGGTCATCACCTGGTTCGCGCTGTATACGCTCTACCGCCTGATCACCGACGAGTCGTGACCGATGACATCGCGGGCAGCGGCGACCGCGCCGTAGCCGCCGCTGCCGAACGCGCCAAGGAGACTGCCGGGCGCAACATCCCCGTCTTCGAGGATCTCCCGGTCCCGCCCGACACCGCCAACCTGCGACTGGGCGCCAACCTGCACGACGCCCTGCTGGCCCTGCTGCCGTTGATCGGCGTGTGGCGCGGTGAGGGCGAGGGCCGCGGCCCGCACGGCGACTACCGGTTCGGCCAGCAGATCATCGTCTCGCACGACGGGGGCGACTACCTGAACTGGGAGGCCCGCTCGTGGCGGCTGGACGAGGGCGGCGAGTATGACTCGCCCGGCCTGCGGGAGACCGGCTTCTGGCGGTTCGTCAGCGACCCCAACGACGCCAACGAATCGCAGGCGATCGAACTGCTGCTGGCGCACTCCGCCGGCTACATCGAGTTGTTCTACGGCCAGCCGCTGACCCAGTCCTCCTGGGAACTGGTGACCGACGCCCTGGCGCGCAGCAAGTCCGGCATGCTGGTGGGCGGCGCCAAACGCCTGTACGGGATCGTCGAGGGCGGCGACCTGGCCTATGTCGAAGAGCGGGTCGACGCCGACGGCGGCCTGGTCCCCCACCTGTCCGCGCGGCTGTCACGGCACGTGGGCTGAATGCGCGCGGTCATCCTCGCGGCGGCCGCCGCCGCACTGCTGGCCGGCTGTACGTCCAGCCCCACCCCGTCGGGACCGCCGACCACCATCAGTCCGGCACCCACCGCGGCGACCCTCCCACCCGCCGAGCACGGGTCGCTGGCGAATTGCCTGCAGGAGCATGGGGTCTCCGAGTCGGGGGGGTCGGTGGTGCTGGGCCCGCCGCCCGGCGTCGACCCGGCCACCTGGGACAAGGCGATGAAGGCGTGTTCGACGCTGGCTCCGGGACCGGGCCCGGGTAACTAGTCGCGACCCGCTCGCATCCTCCGATCGCAGGATGGCGAATCCTCAACAACATCCTCGATCCGCCCGATTTCGCGCGGCCGCCCATTGCGGCAACGTGGGTGTCAGCAAAGCCGGAGACACCGGCCACTGACCGAAAGAGAAGATCATGAAGCGTTTCGCGGTTTCCACAGTGCTGGCCGGCGGACTGTTTGCGGGTCTGCTGGGAACAGCCGGCGCCGCGCACGCCGACCTCAGCGACATCCTATGGAATCAGCAGCATCAGCAGCATGTCTACGTCCCGCACGTCGATACCACCGTTCGGCACAGCCGCTGATACACCCCACTCTGGATCGGCCCGTCACCTTGGAGGTGGCGGGCCGATCAGTCGTTGGGGATGCCGAATATCGCCTCCACAAGAGGCCCGGAGATGGGTCGGCCCCCGAGCTTTGGGTTCCTGGTTGGACGGACCGGGAGCTCGGGGGCCGGGTAGCTGCCTGGAATTCGCAAGCGCGCCAAAGCGCAGGTGAATCCGGCACCTGGTGCTGCTAGCGGGCAGCCACCTCACATGTCCAAGAAGTACTCAAAATTCCGGACCACCTCCTTCCTTGTGTACGGCCGAAGGTACCCGCGCGGGCGGGCACCTGCCAACCGTTTTTCGCGATCAGCGATCGCTGAGGATGGCGGTGTCGACCAGTTCGGCCATCTCGACCGTCAGATCGGACGGCATCAACAGCCGTCCGTCGATGGAATGCACGCGCGCGGCGAGCGTGATGCTGGACACCAGCCAAACACCCTGGGCGGCAAACAGATCCGCGGGGCGAAGCGCGCGGTAGTCGCAGTCGTAACCCTTGTCGCGGGCAACTTCGAACAGCGCCTGCTGGGTGGTGCCCCGCAGAATCGGGTACCAGGGCGGCGGCGTCAGCAGGCACACCCGGCCGTCGTCGCCCTCGGTGGCGATCACCACCGTCGAACGCGGTCCCTCGAGGATGTGACCGTCGGAACTGACGAAGATGACATCGCCCGCGCTCTTGGCCGCTGCGTGCCGCAGCGCGGCCATGTTCACCGCGTAGGACAGCGTCTTCGCCCCGGCCAGCAACCAGGGCATGGCATCCACCCCGGAGGCCGGCAGGCCACGCGCGAGCAGCAGGGCCGCCACCCCGTCGCGCCGGGCCGCGAGCACCCGCTCGGCAAGCGGGCCGACCGTCAGGTAGGCGGTCGGGTCCGAGCCGCTCTCCCGGCCGCGGCTGTAGACCAGGCGCAGCGCGCCGTCCTCGCCGCTGGCCGCCGTCCAGCGCTGCACGGCGGTCGCGACGGCCCGCCGCCACGCCGCCAGGTCGGGAGCGGGCAGGTCCATCAGCTCGGCCGAATGGGCAAGGCGCCGCAGGTGCGCCTCCACCAGGCAGGCGCCGCCGTCGCGCACCAGCAGGGTCTCGAACACGCCATCGCCGCGCACCGCCGCGAGGTCGTCGGCGAACAGCAGCGGCGCACCCGGATCGTGCACCTCACCGTCGAGCGTGACGACGACCGAAGACTGCCGGGACATGAGGCCACAGCGTACTGCCGCTCCGTAGAGTTGAGGGGTGTCCGCCGTTCCCGCCCCCGCCAACTCGCCCGACGCGGGCGCTGTCTGGCACTACGGCGATCCGCTGGGCGAACAGCGAGCGGCCGAGCATGATGCGGTGGTCGTGGACCGCTCGCACCGGTTCGTCATCGCGGTGGCCGGATCCGACCGGCGCGGCTGGCTGCATTCGCTGTCCACTCAGCACGTCGCCGAGCAGCCGGACGGCACCTGCACGCAGAATCTGAGCCTGGACGGCCAGGGGCGGGTGGAGGATCACTGGATTCAGACCGAGCTGGACGGTGTCACCTACCTCGACACCGAGCCCTGGCGCGGGGAGCCGCTGCTGGCCTACCTGCGGAAGATGATCTTCTGGGCCGACGTGCAGCTGACGGAGGCTGACCTGGCGGTGTTGTCGCTGCTCGGGCCCCGGATCGCCGACCCCGAGGCGCTGACGGCCCTGGGCTTGGACGGGCTGCCCGCGGAGTCGACGGCGGTCCCGTTGCCGGGCGGTGGGTTCGTCCGGCGGCTACCCTCGGCGCAGCCGGGTCCGATCGAGCTTGACCTGCTGGTTCCCCGCGCCGATGTCGGCACCTGGCTGGACCGGCTCACCGCCGCCGGGATGCGTCGCGCCGGCGTCTGGGCCTACGAGGCGCACCGGGTGGCCGCGTTGCGCCCCCGGCTGGGGGTGGACACCGACGAGCGGACGATCCCCCACGAAGCGGGCTGGATCGGCCCGCCGGGGCTGGGCGCGGTGCATCTGGACAAGGGCTGCTACCGCGGCCAGGAAACCGTGGCGCGCGTCCACAACCTGGGCAAACCACCCCGCATGCTGGTGTTGCTGCACCTTGACGGCTCCGGGGAACGCCCAGCCACCGGTGATCCCGTGCTGGCCGGTGGCCGGACGGTGGGCCGGCTGGGTACCGTCGTGGACCACGTCGACCTCGGGCCGATCGCGTTGGCCCTGCTCAAGCGGGGTATCCCGGCCGATACACCGCTGCTGACCGGCGGAGAGCACCAGGTTGCCGCCGAGATCGACCCGGATTCGCTGCCACCGGCCGATGTCACCGGGGCGGGACGGATGGCCGTGGAACGGCTGCGCGGCCACGGCACCGGGTGATGTTCACCTTCAGCGCACCGGGCCTGCCAGCGGATCGCGGTGGGGCGCGGTAAAGTGATGCCAGGACAATAACCAACACACAGATCGGAGCCGCCTGAATTCGGGCCGCTCCGTTATTGCGCGAGGGGGTTCCCCCATGGGCCGCGGCCGGGCGAAGGCAAAGCAGACCAAGGTTGCTCGAGAGCTGAAGTACAGCTCTCCGCAGATTGACGTCGATCGGCTCCGGAAGGAGCTGGCCGGTTCTGGCGGGGGGGAAGCCGACACCGTGGACAACGGGTTCGCCGAAGACTCCTGGGCCGATGAGGACGACTGGCGGCCCTGAGCCGCTCCCCCTTCTTTCTCCCTAAAACCGTGGGTGCTGACCCACGAGCTTTGCGCGTGGCCCGTTCTTGCCCTTGGCCACGGTGCCGAGCGTCCAGCAGCTGAGGTGCCGCGCGGTCAGGATGGCCAACGCGCGGTCGGTGTCCTCCGGCGCGACCACGGCGACCATGCCGATACCCATGTTGAAGGTCTTCTCCATCTCGGCGCGCTCGATCCGGCCGCGCTGGGCGATCATCGTGAAAACCGGTGCCGGAGTCCAGGTTCCGCGATCCAGCTCGGCCACCAGGCCGTGCGGGATGACCCGTTCGAGGTTGCCGGCCAGACCGCCGCCGGTGACGTGACAGAAGGTCCGGACCTGGGTTTCGGCGGCCAGCGCCAGGCAGTCCTTGGCGTAGATGCGGGTCGGCTCGAGCAGTTCCTCACCGAGGGTGCGGCCGAACTCCTCGACGTGCCCGGCCAGGCTCATCCGGTCTATCTCCAGTAGCACCTTGCGGGCCAGCGAGTAGCCGTTGGAGTGCAACCCCGACGAGCCCATCGCGATGATGACGTCGCCGGGGCGGACCCGGTCCGGGCCCAGCACGTCGTCGGCCTCGACGACACCGATGCCGGTGGCCGAGATGTCGTAATGGTCGGGCTCCATCAGCCCGGGGTGCTCGGCGGTCTCCCCGCCGAGCAGCGCACAGCCGGCGATCACGCAGCCGTCGGCGATCCCGCCGACGATCGCACTGACCCGCTCGGGCACGGTACGCCCCACGGCGATGTAGTCCTGCAGGAACAACGGCTCGGCTCCGCACACCACCAGGTCGTCGACCACCATCGCGACCAGGTCGAGCCCCACCGTGTCGTGCTTGTCCATCGCCTGGGCCACGGCCAGCTTGGTGCCGACCCCGTCGGTGGATGCCGCCAGCACCGGCTCGCGGTAGCCGCCACGCAGCGCAAACAGGCCGGCGAAGCCGCCGAGGCCACCGCGGACCTCGGCCCTGGTGGCCCGCTTGGCCAGCGGTTTGAACAACTCGACGGCACGGTCACCGGCCTCGATGTCCACCCCGGCCGATGCGTAGGAGATGCCGTTCTCTTCTTTCCCGCGACGCGTCATGGTTGGTTCGCCCGCTGCGACTCGCTCATCGGGGCTAAGGCTACCGGTAGCCGTCCGTCCCCGGTACGTGCCCGCAACTGTGGATCAGCTGACGTTCCGCAGCAGCCACTGGTTCAGCGGCACCCCGGCCCGCAACGTGGTGACCACCCGGTCCTTGGCCTTACGGGTGCCCAGCCACGCCCCGACCGGCCAGGTCTTCATCATCGCGATGCCCTTGTGCCGGAGCAGGTCGATGCGCGGATGGTCCTTCGGGTAGCCCCTGGGCGCGGTCTTGAGCACCTCGTGGGCCATGGTCTCGTAGCCGGCCTTGTGCAGCGCGGCCACGATCTTCACCAACTCGGCGCCGGACTTCTCCTTCTCGACCGCCTCGCGGTAGCGGGCCAGCGCCGTCGGGTCCGGCATGTACAGACCCCCGCCCACCGACAGGCCCTCGGCGGAGAAGGAGATGTATCCCGAACCGATGGTCGCCGCGCAGTTGGTCTTGTACGGCGTCTTGTCGGCGCTGAAGCGGACGTCGCGGTAGGGCCGGAAGATCTTGCCGGTGCCGAACTCGTCGGCCAGCTCGGCCAACAACTCCTCCATCGGCGCCTTCACGTGACGGTCGTAGACCGCTTTGTGGTCCTGCCAGTAGACCTTGGAGTTGTCGGCCTCCAGACCCTCGTAGAACTCGACCGCCTCGATGGGCCAGCCCGAAAACGCCATGGGCCCATTGTGGATCGAATCAGCGCGCGTCGTGGGTGATCCGGCCATCCATCATGGTCAGCACGACGGGCACGGCATGGATCTCGTGCGGGTCGACCCGGAACAGGTCGGCGCCGAGCACCGTCAGATCGGCGGCCTTACCGGTGGACAGCGAGCGGGTGCGTTGGTCGAGCCGGAGTTGGTAGGCGCCGTTGGTGGTGTAGCCGCGCAGCGCGTCGTGCAGGCCGATGCGTTGGCGCACCACCAGCGGCACGTCGTCGGGGTGCCCGGGACGCTGCCGGGTGAGCAGCGCCTCGATCTGGATCAACGGCGGGATCTCGGGGATGTCGACGCCAGGGATGTCGCTGCCGTAGGTCACGGTCGCCCCGGAGCGCACCAGGTCGCCGTAGGGGAAGAGCCGTTCCTCCACCCGTTCGGCACCCAACAGCTCGGTGTAGATATCGCAGTACTGGCCGTTGTAGTCGGTCCCCCACAGCGGGGTGCAGTTGGCGATGAGGTCCAACTGCGCGTACCGGTCGATATCGGCCGGGTCGACCATCGAGTTGTGCGCCAGCACGTGTCTGCGGCCCTGAGCGCCGGGTGCTTTCCGCGCGGCGGCATAGGCGTCCAGCACCACCCGCGCCGAGCCGTCACCGTCGATGTGGATGTGCATGTCGAAACCGGCGGCCTGGACCGCCTCGATCTGGGCGAGGATCTCTTCGGGCGGGAAGGTCATCGATCCCAGGTCGTCGGCCGGATGACCGCAGCACGGTGACAGCAGCGCCGCCCCGCCGCTCATGAAGGTGCCGTCCGCCCACAGCTTGCAGGTGCCGATCTGCACGTGCTCCGAACGCAAGTCGCGGTGCCAGCGGGTCAGGCCGTCGGCGATGGCCTGTGGGTCGTCGGTCGGGGTGCGGGTCCAGTAGGAACCGGCAACCCGCACCGGCAGTGTGCCGGCCTCGTCCTGGGCGATGAGGTCGGCGAACACCCACCGCGAGTCGTCGCTCGTCGCGCCGACGATCGTGCCGGCCTCGAAGTACGCCGTCATCCCCCACGAGGCGGTGGGTTGCAGGGTGAGTTCTTGTGCGGCGCGGACATTCGCGACCGAGAACAGGTCCTGGGCGACGAGGATGGGAATCGTCGCGGCAGCCTCCACCGCGTGTCCGGTCGGAGTTCCGTCGGGGTCACGGACCCAGTACTGGGCACTCGGGTCGGGATCGGGGGTGTCGGGCCCGATGCCGGCCGCGCGCATCGCCGCGGTGTTGAACCACGAGTCGTGGGCGTCGGCGGAGAACAGGTACATCGGCCGATCACCGGTGATCTCTTCCAGCCATTCCCGGCGCGGGGAACGCTCCTCGAAGGAGTCCGGCATCCAGGCATGCCCGCGCAGTGGCGCATCCGGCGGTTGCTCGGCCACCCAGGCACGGATCGCGGCGAGCACCGCGTCACGCCCCACCACACCGGCGAGGTTGACGCCCAGCTTGGACAGCGCCATCGACGCCAGATGGTCGTGCGCGTCGATGAAGCCGGGCAGGCACATCCGGCCATGCAGGTCGATCGGTTCCGTTCCGGCGTCGACGAAGTCGTCGGCGCCGTCGCGGGTGCCGACGTAGGCCACGTCGCGGCCGCGCACCACCACCGCCTGCGCCCACGGTTGCGCCGGGTCGCCGGTCCAGATCGGGCCGCCGGCCAGCAGGTAGGACGTCGTCACATCGGCGACGCTATCCCGGCGGGTTTGTCGGCGGTGTCGGTTCTCGCTGTGACACCCTGACAGCCATGAAGGCAGCAAAGAAAACTATGTGCGCAGGACTCGGCACGGCCGCGTTGGCCCTGATGCTCGCCGCCCCGGCGTCGGCGACACCGGGCACCGGGGTCCAGGTGGAGACGCTGTCGAAGAGCACCGTCAACGGCGTGGACTACATCGTCACCCAGATCACCGTCGCCCCCGGTGGCGGCACCGGCTGGCACTACCACCCCGGCGAGGTGTTCGGCTTCATCAAAGAGGGCACCATGACGCATTACGACGGCAACTGCCAGGTCGACGACGTGTTTGCCACCGGAGTCCCGGTGAAGGAGGGCGTCGGGTCCGGCTTCGTGCACAACGGCCGCAACGAGGGCCCCACGCCACTCGTGATGGAAGTGGTCTACATCAACCCGGTCGGCACACCGCTGTCGGTGGAGGTTCCCGAACCCGAGAACTGCGCCATACCCTGACGGCGTTGTGACGGTGCACCGGCCTCGGGTGCGCACGCTGGCGGCCGCGGGGTTGAATGTCAGCAGGGAGAGGAACGGAGGCCGGCGTGGCGGGTGAGCAGATCCGGTGCTTGGTGACGGGTGCCACCGGCTACATCGGCGGACGGCTGGTGCCGCGGCTGCTGGACGGTGGCTTCGCGGTTCGCGCCCTGGCCCGCAACCCCGACAAGCTCTCCGCGGTGCCCTGGCGCAAAGACGTCGAGGTGGCTCGCGGTGACCTCAATGACAGAGCCTCGCTGGAGGCGGCGTTTGACGACGTCGACGTCGTCTACTACCTGGTGCACTCGATGGGCTTCGAGAAGGACTTCGCCGCCGAGGAACGCCGCGCCGCGCAGAACGTCGTGGCCGCGGCCCGTCGCGCCGGGGTGCGCCGCATCGTCTACCTCAGCGGCCTGCACCCG
>CAZHUU010000020.1:0-47526 GCA_964535335.1 uncultured Mycobacterium sp. | reverse complement strand
TCTCGCCGTTGATCACCCAGTGGTCACCGTCGCGTTCGGCGCGGGTGGTGAACAGGCCCGGATCGGAACCCCCCTGCGGCTCGGTCATCGAGTAGCACGACGAGATCTCGCCGTCGAGCAGCGGTTGCAGGTAGCGCTTCTTCTGCTCCTCGGTGCCGAACAGGGCGAGGATCTCGGCGTTACCCGAGTCGGGTGCCTGTGAACCGAAAACCGAAGGCGCCCAACGCGACCGCCCGACGATCTCGTTCAGCAGCGCCAGCTTGACCTGGCCGTAGCCCTGGCCGCCGAGCTCCGGGCTCAGGTGAGCGGCCCACAGCCCCTGCTCCTTGACCTGCTGCTGCAGCGGGCGCAGCACCTCGAGCACCCGGGGGTTCTTCTTCTCGTAGGGGTCCAGCGGCGCGAAGTCCAGCGGTTCGAGTTCGGTCCGCATGAACTCCTCGACCCAGTCGAGCTTGGCCTGGTATTCGGGGTCGGTCTCGAAATCCCACATGAGACCAAGTTAAGGCACGACGACAGCGCGGCCGCGGACACGTCCCGCATGCAGATCGCGGTATGCCGCTGCGCCGTCGTCCAGCGAGTAGGTGGTGCGCTCGACGCTGACATCACCACGGGCCGCCAGCGCGAGCAACTCGACCAATTCCGGGCGGGTGCCCCAGTACGTCGTCGCGATGCTCACCTCGTAGGGCTGGGAGAAGAACGACACCGCCACCTCGCCGCCGGCGATGCCGACGATCGTCACGTCGGCCAGGTTCCGGGCGGCGGTACGCGCCAGCTCCATGGTGGGCGCCGCGCCGACGAAGTCGATCAGCACGTCGGCGCCGCGCCCGCCGGTGAGGTCCCGAATGGCCTGCGCGGCATTGTCATCCGAGGCCAACGCGTGGTGTGCGCCCACCCTGCGGGCCAACTCCAGGGCTTCTGGTTTGACGTCCACGGCGATGACCTGGGCGGCGGTGGTGGCCCGGGCGATCTGGACGGCGAGGTGGCCGAGGCCGCCGACGCCGATCAGCACGATGGTCGCATCCGGGGTGAGCTTGGGCCACGACCGCCGGATCGCGTGATACGGCGTGAGCCCGGCATCGGTCAGCGCCGCAGCGGTGACCGGGTCCAGCCCGGCGGGCAGCGGCACCAGGTGCCGTTGGTGGGGGACCAGCAGGTAGTCGGCCATGCCGCCGTCGATCCCCAGGCCTCCTCCGCCGGCGAGCTGGGGGCGTTCGCAGTAGTTCTCCGCGCCCACCGAACATCGTGCGCAGCTTCCGCATCCCCACGCCCCGTACACCGCGACCGGATCGCCGATCGACAGTGCGTCGACGCCCTCGCCCAGGGCGTGCACCCAACCGGCGGTCTCGTGGCCGAGGGTCATCGGCAGCGGCCATACCGCCGACACGTCCATCTCGTAGAGCAGGTGCAGGTCCGAGTGGCAGGCGCCGGCAGCGCCCACCTTCACCACCACCTCGCCCGGCCCGGGCACCGGATCGGCGATCTCCATCAGCTCCGGTTCGGCGTTGAACTGCACCATCCGCAATGCCCGCATACGTCGATTACACCGGGTTCTCCCGGTGCGGGCAGGCGAATGCGGCATGCTTCGTGCGTGCTGTTGCTCAGCCGGGTGACCGGGCAGGACGTGCTGGCGCCGGACGGGCGGGTCATCGGCCGGCTCGCCGACCTCACCATGGACCTGGTCGAGGAGTCCGGTCCGCACCTGGTGGACCGGGTGGTGGTCAAGCGCGGCCGCAGCGCGCCGCCGCTGCTGATCCCGTGGCAGGCGGTGACCAACGTGGGGCAGAACCAGCTGGTGTTGACCGTCGACGCCGCCGACGCCGACCGCTACGCCGTCGACGACATCACCGGCGCGCTCGCCGAACACGAGATCCTGCTGGCCCGCGACGTGCTGGACACCCAGATCGTCGACGTCGTCGGCCAGCGGGTGGCACGCGTCGCCGACGTGGTGCTGACCCACACCGCCGACGGAAACCTCGAACTGATCGGCGTCGAGGTGGGCTTCGGCGGAGTGCTGCGCCGCCTGCGGCTGCCCGCGGTGCTGCCGTCCGGGGAGGACCTGGTGGCATGGTCGGATCTGCACCTGACCTCCGAGCGTGGCCATGCCGTCCAACTCGCCACACCCCGCTCGGCCGTCCACCATCTCGATGCCCGGGGCCTCGCCGAACTGGTCAGCCGGGTGGACACCGAGTCGGCCACCGAGATCCTCGCGACCCGGAACCCGGACATCGCCGCCGAGGCCGTCCGGGTCGCACACCCCACGGTCAGCGAGCGCATCCTGCGGGCCATGCCCCGTCTGCATGCCGCCCGCATCATGGCGGCCATGCCCGCCGAGCACGCCGGGCGCTGGCACGATCTGCTACAGCGCGCACCCGCCCTGCGCGGCCGGCGGCTGCTGCGGTCGCACGTGTGGCCGCGCCGCAGACACCGAAGCGGATCGGCGTGAAGCTCACCGGCCGCAGCGCGCGGCTGGGCGCGCTGCTGGCCGTCGTCGGTCCCGGGTTGCTGGCCGGACTCTCCGACGACGACCCGGCAGGCATCACCACCTACTCAGTGCTCGGCGCCGACCACGGCTACCAACTGCTGTGGGTCCTGCTGCTGTCCACCATCGCGCTGGTGATCTTCCATACCCTGGCCGCCCGGATGGGCGTCGTCACCGGCCAGGGACTGATCGGACTGGTGCGGCAGCGCTACGGCGTTCAGATCGGCGGCGCGGTGCTGGCCGCCCTCGTGGTGGCCAACGTCGGCACCACGTGTGCCGAATTCGCCGGTATCGCAGCCGGATTCGAGTTGTTCGGCGTCAGCCGCTACCTCAGCGTCCCGGCCGCCGCGGTGATCGTGTCGCTGCTGGTGTTGCGCGGCAGCTTCAGCCGTGTCGAGCACTTCCTGCTGCTGCTGTCGTCGGTGTTCCTGGCCTACGTCGCCTCCGGCCTGCTGGCCAAGCCGGACTGGGGGGCGGCGCTGCACGGCACCTTCGTGCCCACCATGCCGATGACGGGGGAGGCGATCGCCATCGTCACCGCCACCCTGGGCACCACGCTGGCGCCGTGGGGGCTGTCGTTCATGCAGTCCTACGCCGTGGACAAGAAGCTGCGCACCGAGGACCTGGCGCTGGAACGGGTCGACGTCGTCACCGGCGCGGTGCTCACCGGGGTGATCGGCTTCTTCGTGGTGGTGGCCTGCGCGGCCACCCTGCATCGCGACGGGCGCAGCATCACCGACGCGGCCGACGCCGCCGTCGCCCTGCAACCGTTGGCCGGTGACACCGCGTCCACCCTGTTCGCCGTCGGCCTGATCGGTGCGGCGTTCCTGGCCGCCTCGATCCTGCCGCTGTCGACCGCCTACTCGGTGTGCGAGTACGCGGGGGTGGAGGCCGCCGTGGACGACCCCTACCGCGAGGCCAAGACCTTCTACCTGACCTACGGCATCGTGACGATGGTCGGCGCGTTCATCGTGCTGGCGCCGGATGCGCCGCTGGTGGCGATCCTGGTGGGCACCCAGGTGCTCAACGCCGTGCTGCTGATCCCGCTGATGTTCGCCATGGTCGGCATCGGCCGTGACCGCGATCTGATGGGCCGCTTCGCCATCACCCGCGGCTGGACCGTCGTCTACGGGGTCACGACCGCGGTGGTGGTGCTCTGCGTGCTGACCCTCGGCGTAACCACCGTCCTCGGCTGATCTGGGAGAGGATCGGGGCGTGAACCAGCACACCGCCGTCCGCGTCGAGGTCGACGACGCCGGCGTGGCCTTCCTCACCCTCGACGGCCCCGAGCTCAACGCCTTCTCCGGCCGGACCGCAGCCGAACTCAGCGCCGCCTACCGGCGCTGCGACGCCGACGATGCGGTGCGCGCCGTCGTCCTGACCGGGGCCGGCCGCGCGTTCTGCGCCGGCGCCGACATGTCGGCCCCGGCCCGTTCGTTCGACACCCCGCCCGACGGGTTCACCGCATCACCGGTGCAGCCGCCCGCCTGGCGGGTGCGCAAGCTCGTCATCGCCGCTCTCAACGGCCCGGCGATCGGCATCGGTCTGACCCTGGCCCTGCAGTGCGACGTCCGGCTGGTGGCCGAGGACGCCAAGCTCGCCATCCCCCAGGTGCGCCGCGGCATGGTCGGCGACTGCGCGGTGCACTACACCCTGCGGCACGCCGTCGGCCTGGCCGTCGCCGCCGACGTCCTGCTGACCGGGCGCACCTTCACCGGCCGTGAAGCGGCCGACCTGGGGATCGCCAGCCGCGCACTGCCTGCCGGGGAGGTGTTGCCCGCCGCCCTGGCACTCGCCCGCGACGTGGCGGTCAACGCCAATCCGGCGTCGGTGGCCTACAGCAAGCGGCTGCTGTGGGCCGACCTGAACGCCGACGCGGTGGCCGCCGAGGAGACTACGGTTCATCTGAAGCTGATGGGCGGTCCGGACGCCGCCGAGGGACCGACTGCATGGCGTGAGCGCCGGCCGCCTCGATGGCGTTCCACGGCCGGTGAGGCAGGAGATCCGGCATGACCGACGACGGCCCCAAGACCACCGCCGAGGTGCTCGACGGTGTCGACCTCACCGGCCGCACCGCCGTCATCACCGGCGCCTCCTCGGGTCTCGGGCTGGAGACCGCACGTGCGCTGCAGTCGGTCGGCGCCGAGGTGGTGGCCGCGGTCCGCGACGTCGCCAAGACCCGCTCCGCGATCGACTGCGCGGTCGTCGAGGCCGATCTGTCCGACCTGCGATCGGTGCGGACGGCCGCGGCGCAGATCGCCGCCCGACTCGACCGGATCGACCTGCTGATCAATAACGCAGGCGTGATGGCATCGCCACTGATGCGCACCACGCAGGGCTACGAAATGCAGCTCGGCACAAATCATCTCGGCCACTTCGTGCTGACCAATGCCCTTCTGGAGCGGTTCGCGGCGGGTACCCGCATCATCAACCTGAGCAGTCGCGGACATCTGATCAGCGGTATGCGCTGGGCCGACCTCAACTACGAGGATGAGTCGGCCTACGAGAAGTGGCAGGCCTACGGCCAGAGCAAGACCGCCAACGTGCTGTTCACCGTCGAGGCGGAGCGACGCTGGGGGCCCCGGGGCGTGCATTCGTTCGCTGTTCATCCGGGCGCGGTCATCACCGAGCTGGCCCGCCACCTGACCCGTGAGGACGTCACCGCCCGGTTGGCCGGCCACCAGGTGGTCGACGTCAGCCAGGGCGCGGCCACCACCGTCTGGGCGGCCACCAGCGGTGAACTCGACGGCCGCGGCGGGCTGTACCTCGAGGGCTGTCACGTGGCCGGGCCGACCGACGACGCGGCCGTCGGCGGCTACGCGTCCTACGCCGTCGACCCGGACCAGGCCGCCCGGCTCTGGGACTGGTCGCAGCGACAAGCCGACCTGCACGGAACTGGCTAGGCTGGCGCAGGTGGCCGTCGACGTCCGTTCTCCCCGTCGTTCCGACGTCCCCGCACTGGCGCGGGTGCTCGGGCGCGCGTTTCAGGACGATCCGGTCATGAATTGGGTGCAGCCCGACGCCGAACGGCTGCGGGCCGCGCTACCCGGACTGTTCGGCGCGTTGACCCGCCACCACTTCCTGGCCGGGCGCGGCGCCGAGATCGCCACGTCGGACGCCGGGGTGGGTGCCGCCGCGCTGTGGGATCCGCCGGGCCGGTGGAAGCAGTCCTCCCGCGAGCAGATCGCGATGCTGCCCGCGGTGCTGCGGGCGTTCCGTGGCCGGCTGGCGGTGGGGCGGACGGTCACCGACCTGATGAAGGCCGAGCATCCCGAGGAGCCGCACTGGTATCTGGCGGTGATCGGCAGTGACCCGGAGGTGCGGGGCAGTGGGTTCGGGCACGCCTTGATGGAGTCCGGTCTGCTGCGTTGCGACGCCGATTACGCACCGGTCTATCTGGAGTCGAGCAACCCCGAGAACATCGGGTACTACGAGCGTTTCGGTTTCCGGGTCACCGGCGAGATCCAACTGCCCGGCGGCGGACCGGCGCTGTGGCCCATGTGGCGCGATCCGCGGTAGT
Source organism: uncultured Mycobacterium sp. (assembly GCA_964535335.1). GTDB lineage: Bacteria > Actinomycetota > Actinomycetes > Mycobacteriales > Mycobacteriaceae > Mycobacterium. The sequence goes on along the minus strand of CAZHUU010000020.1, from coordinate 41,527 downwards.
TGTCGCCCGCGCGGGCCGGATCAGGGCCGCTGCAGCGTCACCCGAAACTGCATGACGCGATACGGCCAGCCGTGGGCGGTGTGCCACTGCGACACCATCAGGCCCACGCCGCCGGGCACCCCCAGGCGGCTGCCCGGCAACACGTAGCCGCCGTAGAGCTGAGCGACCCGGCATCCGTCGTGGTCCTCGGCGTCCCAGCTGCACCCCAGGACGGGCCGCTGCACCGGAACGCGATGCAGATCGGCCGTCAATGTCTCGACGGTCCGATAGCCCAGCGCGTATGCTGAGGACTCGAAGCCCCCCAAAACCCAACTGCCCGAGTCGATTCTGCGCAGCGACAGCTCGCCCCAGGTCTCCCCCGGCGGGGTGATCAGAGTGGGCTCGCGGCCCCAGCCCCACCCACCGCGGTGGTGGCCCCAGCCGAGGTAGCGGCCCGGGTCGGCGAGGTGCTCGGGGCGGACCCGACGCAGGATGACGCCCTTGTCACGCTGGAATCCGGTGGACACCACGTACACCCAGCCGTCGTCGGGATCGTAGTCCCAGGACCAACATTGGGCGTGCCCACCGTGCAGCCGGGCTCCGAAGCGCACCGCGGGGTCCAGCCGTCGCCAGGAGGCGGCGTTGTCGGTGGAGTGCCAGATCTCGGTCCACACCACGTTGCCGAACCCGCGGTTGACGATGGCATGCAGATACAGGTCGCTGCCCACCCGCAGCAGGTCCGACGGGATCACGGTACTGATTCCCCGGCGCAGCAGGCCGGCGCTGGTGTTCCGATGCCGGTAGTGCCACAGTTGGCGGGCGTAGCCCGGGTCGGCGCCACCCGCCCGCCGGTAGACGATGCGATGGGTGGCATCTCCCGAGCCGATCAGGACCACCGGGGAACGCCAGTCGCCGACCCCGACCCGACCACCGGTGAAGGTGTCGCCGAACACCGACACCAGTTCGCCGTCGGCGGTCTGGACCGAGGCGCCGAGGTCGGCGCAGGTGACGCCGAACCGATCGGTGAGACCCGGGCCGGTGACGTCGGCGACCTTGCCGACGAACCCGTCGGCGGTGCGGCTCACTGCAGGACGAAGTCGTCCGGGTCCGGTGTGCGGGTCCAGGACCAGTAGTCGACCAGTCGCCACGGGCTCAGCGAGTGCACCACCCCGTCGGAGTTCTTGTAGAAGCTGTGCTTGATGCTGGGCTGCGACCACACCATGGTCTTGAGTTCGGCCTGGCAGCGGTCGTACCAGTCGTCGTAGCGATCCGGACGGGGCTCCATCGCGGAGCGGCCCGATGCGATCAACTGGTCGAGACATCCTGTGATGTAACGCATTTCGCATTCAGAGTGGAAGATCAGGCTGCCGCCGCTGGCCAGGTTGGTGCCGGGGCCGTACATGCAGAAGAAGTTCGGAAAGCCGGGGATGGTGATCCCGAGGTAGGCGGCGGGTCTGCGTCCCCAGCTCTGATGCAGGTCAAGGCCGTCGCGACCGGTGACCCGCAGGGAGGACAGGAAGTCGTTGACCCGGAAGCCGGTGGCGTAGATCAGCACATCGGCGGGGTGGCGGCGGCCCTCGGTGTCCACCACGGCGTCCGGTTCGATTCGGGCGATCCCGCAGCGCAGCAGTTCGACATTGTCCCGGGTCAGGGTTTTCAGCCAGCTGCCGTTGTCCTGCAGGGTCCGCTTGCCGGTGGCGGGGTAATCGGGGACCACCTTGGCGGCCAGGTCCTCGTCACCGTCGAGTTGGCTGGTGATCCATTCGGTGAACATCATCCGGGCCAGGTCGTTGGGGGCGCTGACGGCGCGTTGCTGATCAGGCCACTCCGGGTCGACCTTCGCGGCCGCCAGGCCGCTGTCGCAGCCCGGCCAGAAGATCAGGAACCGATACCAGCGGCCGTAGAACGGCAGGTGCCGCAACGCCCATCGGACCCCCGGCCCCACCTTGGCGTGGTAGTTCGGGTTGGGGAACATCCACTGCGCGGTGCGCTGGAAGATCGTCAGGGTGCCCACGGTCTCGGCGATCGCCGGGGCCACCTGGAAACCGGTGGCGCCCGCGCCGATCATCACGACGTTCTTACCGGCCAGGTCCACGTCGTGGTCCCAGCGGGCGGTGTGGAACGCCGGGCCGGCAAAGCTGTCGGCGCCGGGGAAGTCGGGGATGTAGGGCTCGTTGAGTTGCCCGACCGCACTGATCACCGCGCGGGCCCGCAGCGTCTCACTGTCGCCGCCGGCGCCGCGTACGGTCACCGCCCAGGTGCCGTCGGTCTCGTCCCACACCGCCGAGGTGACCTCGGTGTTGAACCGGACGTGCTCGGCGACGCCGTGCCGTTCCATCACGGCCTGGAAGTAGGCCTGGAGTTCGGGTTGCTGGGCGAAGAACTCCGACCAGTGGTCCGACGGCTCGAAGCTGTAGCAGTAGAAGTGGTTTCCGACATCGACCCGGGCACCGGGATAGCTGTTCTCCCACCAGGTTCCGCCGACCCCGGGGTTCTTCTCGACGACGGTGTACGGAATGCCCGCCTGCTGCAGCCGGATCGCGGCCAGCAGCCCGGACTGGCCACAGCCGATCACGATCACCGGGAACTCCGCGCGTGCCGCCGGATCCGACCGCAGTTCCGTGTCCCGGGAGTCACGGCCGTCGAGTTCCATCTCCTCCAGCATCATCGGCACGTACTCGTCGGGCACCTCGGCGGCGACCAGCCAGTCCATCATCGCCTTGAGCATCGTGGCGTCAACCGGCTCGGGCTCGGGGCAGCCGCGGTCGTGGTAGTCGCGGATGACGTCATAGGCCAGCGTGCGGGCGGCGGCCTTGTCGTCCTCGGACATGTAGCCCTGCACCTCGTTGAGGAAGATGCCCGCGGGCCGGATCGGCCCCTCGAGAATGGCCCGACGTCCGGCTTCGTCGGGAATCATGTGGATGCACGAGAGCATCAACGCCGGGATGGACACGTCCTCCAGTGCGGCGGCGATCTCGGCATCGGAACTGGTGAACGGCTGACCGGCATGTGGGTTGCGCATCGCACCTCCTCCGCTGCAGGGTATTGCGGATCGATGCCGGTGTGTGCAGATCTTCGAAAGTGTCTACTGGGCGGCGCGGCGGGTTGCTGGAGAATGAATTCAATCTGTCGAAAACTCACTACCGGCGAGTAGGGATTGCGATAATCGACAGTTGGGGGTCACGCGGCCATGGCCGATCCTCCGGAGGGGAGAGGACCGGTCATGGTTCGGCGTTTCTCCGCAATCACCGACAGGTAACCGGGGGTTACTGCGAGATCTGCAGCACCACCATCGCGCGAGACTCGACTCGCACCGGGCCGCCGGCCTTGATCACCGCCGCCTCGGCGGTCTCGCCCGGACCGGCGGCGGTGTCCACCACCGGCTGCCACGCCGGCCCGAACTCCGTGGGCGGCAGGGTGAACTCGATGGGCTCGTGGTGGGCGTTGAAGCAGAGCAGGAACGAGTCGTCGACGACGCGCTGACCGCGGGAGTCGAGATCCGGAATGCCCTGGCCGTTGAGGTACACCGCCACCGACTTGCCGAAGCCGGAGTCCCAGTCCTCGTCGCTCATCTCCGAGCCGTCGGACCGGAACCAGGAGATGTCGGGCAGGGCCTCGCTGCCGCGCCTGCGTACCGGGCGGCCGTTGAAGAATCGTCGCCTGCGGAACACCGGGTGCTTGGCCCGCAGGCCGGCCACGCTCTCGGCGAACTCCTGCAGCACGGTGTCGGCCCGGTCCCAGTGGATCCAGGTGATCTCGTTGTCCTGGCAGTAACCGTTGTTGTTGCCGTCCTGGCTGCGGCCGAGCTCGTCACCGTGACAGATCATCGGAACACCCTGTGACAGAAGCAGTGTGGTGAGAAAGTTGCGCTGCTGACGCGCCCGCAATGCGTTGATCTCCGGGTCGTCGGTCGATCCCTCGGCACCGCAGTTCCACGACCGGTTGTGGCTCTCGCCGTCGTTGTTGTCCTCGCCGTTGGCATCGTTGTGCTTGTGGTTGTACGACACCAGGTCGCGCAGGGTGAACCCGTCGTGGGCGATGATGAAGTTCACCGAGGCCACCGGCCGTCGGGCGGTGTGCTCATAGAGATCCGCCGATCCGGTTATCCGCGAGGCGAATTCACCGAGGCTGGCATCCTCGCCGCGCCAGAAGTCGCGGACCGTGTCACGGTACTTGCCGTTCCATTCCGTCCACTGCGGCGGAAAATTGCCGACCTGGTAGCCGCCGGGGCCGACGTCCCACGGCTCGGCGATGAGCTTGACCTGGCTGACCGTCGGATCCTGTTGCACCAGTTCGAAGAACGCGCTCAGCCGGTCGACGTCGTAGAACTCGCGGGCCAGGGTGGCGGCCAGGTCGAACCGGAAGCCGTCGACGTGCATCTCGGTCACCCAATACCGCAGCGAGTCCATGATCAGCTGCAGCGAGTGTGGGTGGCCGACGTTGAGGCTGTTGCCGGTGCCGGTGTAGTCCATGTAGTACTGCTTGTCGTCGTCGACCAACCGGTAGTAGGCGGCGTTGTCGATGCCGCGGAACGACAACGTCGGACCCATGTGGTTGCCCTCGGCGGTGTGGTTGTAGACCACATCGAGGATCACCTCGATACCGGCCTCGTGCAGCGCCCGCACCATCGCCTTGAACTCCTGCACCTGGCCACCGGGTGTGGAGCTGGCCGAATACTTGCTGTCCGGAGCGAAGAAGCCGATGGTGTTGTAGCCCCAGTAGTTCGACAGCCCCTTGTCGATCAGCGTGGAGTCGTTGGCGAAGTGGTGCACCGGCATCAGCTCGATTGCCGTGGCGCCCAGCGCTTTCAGATGATCGATGATCACCGGGTGGGCGATGGCAGAGTAGGTGCCGCGCTGGCCCTCGGGGATGCCGGGATGCAACTCGGTGAGGCCCTTGACGTGCGCCTCGTAGATGACGGTGTCGGCGTACTCGCGTTGCGGCGGGCGGTCCACGCCCCAGTCGAAGTACGGGTTGATGACGACGGATTTCGGCATCTTGGCCGCGGAGTCGTCGTCGTTGCGACTCTCGGGCTCGCCGAAGTTGTAACCGAACAGCGACTGGTCCCAGTCGAAGTGGCCGTCGATGGCCTTCGCGTACGGGTCGAGCAGCAGCTTGTTCGGGTTGCAGCGCTGGCCCTGCGCCGGATCGTGCGGACCGTGCACCCGGTAGCCGTAACTCTGTCCGGGCTCGATGTTCGGTAGGTAGCAGTGCCAGACGAAGCCGTCCACCTCCGGCATCGCGATCCTGGTCTCCGCGCCCTCGGCGTCGAAGAGGCACAACTCCACCCGTTCGGCCACCTCCGAGAACACCGCGAAGTTGGTGCCGAAGCCGTCGTAGGAGGCTCCCAGCGGATAGGCCTTACCGGGCCATACCTCTGCGCCGGCGACCGGGGCTGCCTTGGTCACGGTGGTCGTGCTCCCTCGGTTGTGGTGACTGGACCCGCGGGCAGGCCCGGAGCCTGCGGGGTACCCGGATTCGTGCTGGTTTCAACCAGGGCGTGACGGGCCCGACACGGCCATCGTCACGGCGTGGCTTCGTGGCCGGGATGCCCACTGGTGCGGCGGTCGTTCTTCATCTCGGCCTCGTAGACATGCCGGACGCCACCGGTCAGTTCGCCGCGCACCCAGCGCTCGTGCTCGCGCAGCACCGACCAGTAGTCGTCGTCGAACTCCTCGACGATCTGAAAGGTCCAGCGCCCGCGCAGCACGTTGCGGCCGACCATCTCCCGCTCCACCCGGTCGGCGATCTCGCCATGGCCGGCCGCGCGCAGCTTGTCGCAGGCCTCACCCAGGAGAAGGTCCGCGTGGCCCATCTGCTGGTGGAACTCATAGAGGTGGCCGCGGGCGCGTTCCACCCACTCCAGCGCTTCGGTCACCGAACCCACCGCCTCGACGGTGTCGTCGTCGACCCCGACCGGCCGTCGTCCCCGCGGTTCCTCGGATTCGGTCATGACGTGCCGCTCCCGTCCAGGCCTGCAGGTGGCCGGACGTACCGCAGATAGACGTAGTCGTCGACGCACACCGCGTGCCCGAGCGTCATCCGTGTCGGAACGTGCGACATCCCGGCCCGGCCGGCGACCGGGGCTGTGGTCAGCGTGGGCGAGAGGGTCAGGCACATCTCGTCGACCAGGTCGCGGGCGATGAGTTCGTCGAGCAGGGTGGGCCCGCCCTCGCAGAGGATGCGCCGGAAGCCGCGCCGGCGCAGCATGCCGACCGCGACGTCGAGGTCGACGACGTACTCGCCCGCGATGACGAGATCGGCCGATGCCGCCAACTCCGGGCGGGCGGCCGCCGACGCGGCGGTGGTCACCAGGATCGGCGGCTGGGCCGGCGCGGCGAACAACGATGCGGGCAGCTCGCCGGTGCGGGTGACCACCGCGATCGGGGGCGCCGCCTCGATTCCCCAGCGCTGCCGCCGCTCGGCGATCTGGCCCGCGGTCAACCGCACCGGGCCATAGCCCTCGGCCCGAACCGTGCCCGCGCCGACGAGCACCACATCGGCGAACCCACGCAGGCTCAGCAGAAGGTTCCGGTCGGTCTCGTCGGACAGCGGCCCGGCCACGCCGTCGACCGCGGCAGCCCCGTCGAGGGACAGGATCATGTTCACCCGCACCCCGTCGGGCGGGTCACGGTAGCGGTCTGCCAGGTGTTCCGGCGCGGCCGAGCCCCGCTGCCGCACCGGGAGAGTCATGGGAGATCACTACCCGGTGCGGCTGCCGGCAAAACGCACCGGCAGCCCGATCAGAGCAGTGCGGCGACGGCGGTGTCGGCGAGGTGTTCGCAGAGATCTTCCGGGTTCTCGAAAACCGCTGCCGCTCCCGCATCTTCGAGCTCGCAGCGCGACACCCCGCCGGAGAGCACGGCGATGCACAGGACGCCGGCCCGGCTGCTGGCCTCCACATCCCACACCGCGTCGCCGATGAAGACCGCACGGTCCGCACTCACGCCGGCCTTCGCCAGCGCCACCTCGACGATGCCGGGGTCGGGTTTGGCCTGCTCCACATCCGCCGACGACGTGACGGCCGACACGACGTCCTCGCAGTCCAGCGTCGAACGCAGCAGCGCCAGTTCGTTTTCCGGCGCCGACGTGGCCAGCACGACCTGCAGGTCGCGCTCCGCGACCGCCCGCAGCAGCCGCCGGGCACCGGGCAGGGTGGTCAGCAGCGCGGCGCCGGCCTCGTAGTAGCGAGTGTGCAAGTCCTTGAGCCGCTTCTGCACATCCTCGGGCGCACCCCGGGACAGTTCGTCGACCAGGGTGGAGCCGTCCATCCCGATCGAGCGGTGGATACGCCACGCCTCCACGGGGCGGCCGATCTCGGTGAACGCCCGCTGCCAGGCGTGGACGTGCAGGTAGTTGGAGTCGACCAGGGTGCCATCGATGTCGAACAGCACGGCGGGACGGGAATCTGCCATGTCTCTCTGGTTCCCATTCCTGTGCGACTGAAGCCGCGGGCTCTACTCGAACATCTCCCGCAGCAGGGCGATCTCGCGGTCCTCGTCCCTGGACTCGGCGGCGCTCGGCGATTGCGGCTTGTCGTTCTCGCCCGGTGGGGCACTGCGCCAGCCGCGGACCCCGATGGTGATCATCCGGAGTTGCTTGACCGCGGTGCGCTTGATCTCCTCCAGCGCAGCCGCGTCCGGTGCGTCCTCGATCGCCTCGGCGATGATGATCATCGAGTTGACGAACAAACTGGCCAGGATGTTGAGATCCTCGGTGCTCCAGGTGGTCAGCTCCGGGAACCGGGCCAGGTCGGTGGCCAACTCGGAGGTGATCAGCCGGATCTCGGTGCGGATCGCGTAGCGCAGCACGGTGACCCCGCTGGAACGTTCGCGGCCGATGAACCGCCAGTGCTCGCGCTGCTCGGTGACACCGGCCACCAGGATCTCCACCGTCGACTCGATGACCCGGTTGGTGTCCAGCCTGCCGGCGCGGGCACCGCGCAGCATCTCCCGCAGCGACCGGAACGACTCGTCGATCAGCACCAGGCCGAGGGCCTCCATCGATTCGAAATGGCGATAGAAGGCGGCGGGCACGATGCCCGCCTCACGGGTCACCTCGCGCAGGCTCAGACCGGAGAAGCTGCGCTCGTCGAGCAGCTTCAGGGCCGCCGCGATGATGGCCCGCCGGGTGGCCTCTTTGCGTTCCTCCCGCGACGGGGTGATCCGGGACCGAGACCGCCCGGAGCGCTCGTGGCGTGATATCGGCGTACGACTGTTCACTGTTGTGAACCCTACCACAGACCGGCCCAATCCCTTGACGACATGCGGTTTCGGCACGCACGGTGTACATATGTTCACTCAAACTTGGACCAAGGAGGTGCTCCGCTCGCCGCTGGTCGACCTGCTCACCGGACCGCACGGCGTGGACCGCTACACCGAACTGGTGGAGCCCACCTGGACCACCGAGGGCCGGGCCAGGGTGGTCGAGGTGCACCGGTCCTCCGCGCGCAGTGTCACGCTGCTGCTGGCGCCGAACGCAGCAGTCAAACACCATCGGGCCGGTCAGCACCTCAACCTGACCGTAGAGATCGACGGCCGCCGCCACACCCGCTGCTACTCGCCCGCCGGCGCCGAAGGGTCTCCGCTCATCGAGCTCACCATCGGCCGGCACGAGGGCGGGCTGGTGTCGAACCATCTGTACCGTTTCGCGCACCCGGGAATGGTGGTCGGCCTCTCCGCGCCGACCGGTGACTTCGTCCTGCCGACGCCACGGCCCCACCGCATCCTGTTCGTCTCCGGTGGCAGCGGCATCACGCCGGTGCTGTCGATGCTGCGCACTCTTCGCGCCGAGGGCCACGACGGCGAGGTCTGCTTCGTGCACTACGCGCGAAGCCCCGAGGAGGCGTGCTACCGCGACGAGCTGGCCCGGATGCCCGAGGTCCGGGTGCTGCACGGCTTCACCCGATCCTCGGCCGGCGAGCTGACCGGGCACTTCGACGCCGAGCACCTGGCGGCCGCCATGCCCGATCCCGACGCGGTATTCGTCTGTGGTCCAACCGCTCTGGCCGAGGCGGTCCGCGCCCACTGTGGCGACGTGGCGTCGGAGAGTTTCGTGCCCGCTCCGTTCGTCGTGCCCGAAGCGGTATCGGGAGGGCGAATTCGATTCGCCGACAGCAGGATCGACGTCGACGACGACGGCCGGCCGCTGCTCGACCAGGCCGAGGATGCCGGTCTGACCCCACCGAGTGGATGCCGGATGGGCATCTGCCACACCTGCACCCGCCGCAAACTCCGCGGCGCGGTGCGCAACCTGACCACCGGCGCCGTGTCGACCGTCGACGAAGAGGATGTGCAGATCTGCGTGTCCGCACCCGTCGGCGACGTCGAACTGGCGCTGTGACAACCCAACTCACGAGAAGGGAACGAGCATGACCAAAACCACCCTCACCCCCGAACAGGCCGATGCCTTCTTCGGTGAGCTCGATGCCATCCGCGACCGCGTGATCGCCGACCTCGGACAGGCCGACGTCGACTACATCCGCCGCGTCATCAAGGCCCAGCGGGCCATGGAGGTGGCCGGCCGCGGGCTGCTGGTCGCCGGCATCCTGCCACCCGCCTGGCTGGCCGGGACCGCCCTGCTGGCGCTGTCGAAGATCCTCGACAACATGGAGGTCGGCCACAACGTCATGCACGGCCAGTACGAGTGGACCGGTGACCCGGCGCTGTCGGGCCGGGACTTCGAGTGGGACACCGCCTGCCCGGCCGACCAATGGCGGCACTCCCACAACTTCTCCCACCACACCTACACCAACATCCTCGGGATGGACCGCGACATCGGCTACGGCATCCTGCGGATGAGCCCCGATCAGCCGTGGCGGCCCTACTACCTGGGCAACCCGGCGTACGCCTTCCTGCTGATGGTGCTCTTCCAGTACGGCGTCGCCGTGCACGAACTGGAGAGTGAACGCATTCGCGCCGGCGAGATCTCACTGGACGACAAGCGCGCGGTGCTCCGGGAGATCTGGGCCAAGACGCGCCGCCAGCTCGCCAAGGACTACGTCGCCTTCCCGTTGCTGGCCGGACCGATGGCGCCGTTCGTGTTCACCGGCAACCTGTCGGCCAACCTGATCCGCAACATCTGGTCGTTCGCCATCATCTTCTGCGGTCACTTCCCCGACGGCACTTCGGAGTTCACCGTCGAGGAGGCGCGCAACGAGTCCCGCGGCCAGTGGTACTTCCGGCAGGTCCTCGGCTCGGCCAACCTGACCGGCGGCAGGCTCTTCCACATCCTGTCCGGGAACTTGTCGTTCCAGATCGAACACCACCTGTTCCCGGATCTGCCCGCGCGCCGCTACGCCGAGATCGCTCCGCAGGTCCGCGAGGTCTGCCGCCGTTACGGGATCGCCTACAACAGCGGCCCGCTGCCCAGGCAGTTCGGCACCGTGGTGCGCAAGATCGTCCGGCTGGCCCTGCCCGGGCGGGCGGCCGAGCGCCGCGCCCAGATCGCCCGGGCTGCCTGAATCGGTCTCCCGCCCAGGGTGTTGTGCCCACCTTCGAGCGACAATGCGCCGAGGCGTCGCCAAGAGTCGCTCGAAGGTGGGCACGAAGGGGTCCCCTCGGGCGCTCGGGCCACGGGTTAGGGCTGCACCAGAATCCGGATCGGATTGCCGTCGGCGTGCTCGAGCGCAGCGATGCCGTCGCGAATGTCCTCCAACGGGATGATCCGGCTGATCGACCGGGACAGGTCGAGCCGGCCCAGCGACACCAGTCTGGCCAGCGTCTCGATGTCGACGTTCTGGTAGCCCAGGTGCCCGAGCACCTGCTTGCGGCTCAGGCCGAACATCGCGGTCGGCCCGACGGTCGGCGACTCGGCGCTCATGCCCACCCCCACCAGCCGGCCGCCGACGGTCAGGCAATCCAGCGCCTGCTCGAAGGTGGCCTTCAGCCCGACCGCGTCGAAGGCGACGTCGAGTCTGCGGCCCCCGGTGGCGTCGGCCAGTTTCTCCTTCAGATCCGGGTCGCGGGAGTCGAAGGCGAAGTCGGCGCCGAGTTCCAGCGCGCGGTCCCGCACCACCGGGTTGATGTCCACGGCGATCACCGGCGCCGCGCCGACCAGCCGGGCCAGCTGCACGATGTGGGTGCCGACGCCGCCGACGCCCCACACCCCGACCGCCTCGCCGATCCCCACCTTGCCGGTGCGCACCACCGCGCCGAACGGTGTCGACACCGCGTCGGCGAGGATGGCGGCCTGCTCCAGCGGCACGTTGTCCGGCACCCGGGTCAGCCCCGCCGCCAGCGCCACCGTGTACTCCGCCCAGGCGCCGTCGTAGGCGAACGCCATCAGCTGGGTCTTCAGGCAGTTGGCCACGTCCCCACGTCGGCAGTTGGCGCATCCGAGGCACGGCCGACCGGCCGCGACCACCACCCGGTCCCCCTCCGCCCAGCCGGTCACCCCCGGGCCGAGCCCGGCGATTGTGCCGGAGGCCTCGTGCCCCTGGATCACCACCGGCCGCTGCGGCGGGAAGGTCCCGTTGATCAAGCTGAGGTCCGAATGGCAGATTCCGCAGAACGCCACCTTGACCAGCACCTCGCCCGGACCCGGCTCGGGGATCGGAACATCCTCGAGTGCAACGGTTTTCGTGTCGGCGTAAAAGCGCTCGGCGCGCATCGTGTCAGCCATGGCCGCCCTCCTGTGCTGTCCGGGACAAAGCTACGCGCTCTGCCGCAGCGGGTGGTTACAGTGGCGATCATGGCACGCAGGTACGCGACGGCGACCAGGGTGGCGCTCGACGAACTCGTGGAGTTCGTGCGGCCGCGGCACCGGATGGTGCTCGTCACCTTCCGCGCCGACGGCTCGCCGCAGTCCTCACCGGTCACCGGCGGCGTCGACGACCACGGCCGGGTGGTGATCGCCAGCTATCCACGCCGGGCCAAGTCGGTCAACGTCCGGCGCACCGGGCGCGCGAGTGTCGTGGTGCTCTCCGACGAATTCGACGGGCCCTACGTGCAGATCGACGGTCCGGCCGAGGTCATCGACCCGCCGAACGCCGTCGAGCCTCTGGTCGACTACTTCCGCGCGGTGGCCGGCGAGCACCCGGACTGGGCCGAGTATCGGCAGGCGATGGTCTCGCAGGGCAAGAGCCTGATCAGGATCACCCCCGAGCGCTGGGGCCCGGTTGCCACCGGCGGCTTCCCGCCGGAGACCTGACTGTGTGGCCGCGCCAGCGTGACGGAGTGACCTGCGGCCCCAGCGTCGCGGTGATGGCCGGTGCGCTGCTGGACGACGAGTACGGGGCCCCGTTGCGCGGAACGGGTCCGCAACAGTGGTTCGACGCCGAGCAGGCCCGCGTGCACGGCGTCGTCAACCTGGTCTGGCCGCGGGCGCTGGGCACCACCCCGGCCGGGATGGCCCGCGCGATGACGGTGCACAGCTCCGCCCGCGGGGTGCGCTACCGCTGGCGCCCGGCGCGGCCGGGTGACGCGTTGACCGATGTGTGCGAGGCGGTGGCCGCCGGCTGGCCGGTGGCGATGCTGATCGGCACGGTGATCCCGCGGCACTGGGTGCTGCTGACCGAACTCGACGGTGCGGCGCTGCGGTGTTATGAGCCCTCCGCCGGTGCAGTCGTGCCGGTGCCGCTGACGGCCATTCGCCGGGCCAGGATCTCCGGTCTCGGTTACCCCCGGCCGTTGGCCTTCGTGTTACCGCACCTGGCGGGGTGAGCGGCGAGGTTTCAGGGTTGCCCGATCGGGCATGCGATCTCGATGACTCGATACCAGGAGGATTCGGCATGCGCGCAGTGACCTGGCAGGGCCGTCGCAACGTCTCGGTTGACACCGTGCCGGACCCACAGATCAAGGAACCCACCGACGCGGTCATCCGGGTCACCAGCACCAACATCTGCGGGTCTGATCTGCACCTGTACGAAGTCCTGGGTGCGTTCATGTCACCGGGCGACATCCTGGGTCACGAGGCCATGGGCGTGGTCGAGGAGGTGGGCGCGCAGGTCGGCAACATCCGTGCCGGTGACCGGGTGGTCATCCCGTTCAACATCTCGTGCGGGCATTGCTTCATGTGCGACCGTGGCCTGCAAAGCCAGTGCGAGACAACGCAGAACCGCGATCAGGGCACCGGCGCGGCGCTGTTCGGCTACTCCAAGCTCTACGGCGAGGTGGCCGGCGGCCAGGCCGAGTACCTCCGGGTGCCGCAGGCCGACTACACCCACGTCAAGGTGCCCGACGACGGCCCCGACGACCGCTACGTCTACCTGTCCGACGTGCTGCCCACGGCGTGGCAGGGCCTGGACTACGCCGAGGTTCCCGACGGCGGCACCCTGGTGGTGCTCGGCCTCGGGCCGATCGGGTCGATGGCCTGCCGGATCGCGGCGCACCGCAACCGGTACCGGATCATCGGCGTCGACCTGGTCTCCGAACGTATCGAGCGGGCCCGCCGCTTCTGTCACGACGTGATCGACCTGCGCACCGGCAATGTCGTCGACGAGGTGCTCGACCAGACCGGCGGCCGTGGCGCCGCTTCGGTTCTCGATGCCGTCGGGATGGAGGCCCATGGCTCGCCGGTCGCCGAATTCGCCCAGACCGCAGCGGGATTCCTGCCATCGCCGGTGGGCCGCGCGGTGATGCGCAACGCCGGAATGGACCGGCTGGCCGCGCTGCACACCGCGATCGAGCTGGTGCGCCGGGGTGGAACCCTCTCGCTCAGCGGCGTCTACGGTGGCGCGGCCGACCCGATCAACATGATGGTGTTGTTCGACAAGCAGATTCGGCTGCGGATGGGGCAGGCCAACGTCAAGCGCTGGATTCCGGACATCATGCCGCTGCTCACCGGCGACGATCCGCTCGGGGTGGACACCTTCGCAACCCACCGGCTGCCGCTCGAGGATGCCCCGCAGGCCTACGAGTCGTTTCAGAAGAAGGCCGAAGGCATGGTGAAAGTGGTTCTCAAACCTTAATTCTCGGCCCGAGAATCGCCAGTGAGGCGGCCAGGGCGGGTTCGATCATATCGGCGACGGCACCGCCGTCCTCCACGGTCTGAGCGGTGAGTTCGCGCAGGCCGCCCACCAGGATCACCGCGGCCGCACGTGATGTCGGCGAGATGCCGGCCCGCCCGAACCCGGGATTCGCGGTGAGGTCGACGATCATGTCGGTCAGCAGGCCGAAGCCGCGCCGCAACATCGGACGGGCCCCCTCGCCCAGCGCGGGTAGTTCGCGGATCCAGCTCAGCGTGATCGCCGGGCGGTCCTGGATGGTCTGCACGTAGGCGGTGACGGCCTGGCGCACCTGCTCCTGCCACGGTGCCTCCGGGTCCACCGCGGCGCGGACGCCGAGCACCAGATCCTCGGTGTTGGCCGTCAGTAGTTCGGCGAAGCACTGCTCCTTGCCGGAGAACTGGTCGTAGAAGGTGCGCTTGGAGGTGCGCGCGTGCCGGACGATGTCGGCGACCGTCGACTCCCGATAGCCGCGCTCCTCGATCGAGGCGGCCAGCCCGTCGAGCAACCGGCGCCGGAAGGTGTCCGGCGCCGGGGCGGCGGCATCAGGGATGTGTTCGGCGACCGATGTGCTCACCACACCTCCCCACAACGACCCTTGTCAGCGCTGGTACCGAAGAGTACCGTACCTCCTCAAGCCGGTGGTACAGCGCAGTACCACGCAATCGTTGGGAGGGTCCGCCGCCGATGACTGAAGCGCCGACCGTCGACCTGCCGGTCGACACCGCACCGAAGTTGCCGCCCACACCACCGGTGCCGAGCGCCCTGGTACGGGCCGCCTACCTGCTGTCCCGGCGGTCGATCACGGACTGGCTCACCCAGCGGTACGGCCGCTGCTACACGCTGCGGGTGCCGGTTTTCGGCAACGCGGTCATCATCTCCGACCCGGCACTGACCAAGCAGGTGTTCACCACCAGCCCCGAGGTGCTCTACAACATCCAGCCGAACCTCAGCCGACTGCTCGGCCCGGGCTCGGTCTTCGCCCTCGACGGCCCCGCCCACCGCGGTCGGCGCAAGCTGCTGACCCCGCCGTTCCACGGTAAGAGCATCAAGGCCTACGAACAGATCGTCGAAGAGGAGACGCGCCGCGAGATCGCGTCGTGGCCGGAGGGCCGGGAGTTCCCGACCCTCGAGCCGATGATGCGCATCACCCTCAACATCATCCTGCGCGCGGTGTTCGGCGCCGACGGCGCGGAGTTGCAGCGCCTGCGCGAGCTGATCCCCAAGTGGGTGACCCTGGGCTCGCGGCTGGCGATGTTCCCGTCGCCCAAACGCGAATACCGTTGGAGCCCATGGGGGAAGCTGAACGACTATCGCACCGAGTACGAGGCCCTGGTCGACACCCTCATCGAGCGGGCCCGTCGGGATCCCGCCTTCGAGGACCGCACCGACGTGCTGTCGCTGTTCCTGCGTAGCACCTACGAGGACGGTTCACCGATGACGCGCCGCGAGATCGGCGACGAACTGCTGACCCTGCTGGCCGCCGGCCACGAGACCACAGCCTCGACGCTGGGCTGGGCCTTCGAACGCATCTCACGGCATCCCGCGGTGCTGCGCCGCCTGGTGGCCGAGGCCGACACCGAGGACAACACGTACCGGCAGGCCACCATCTTCGAGGTGCAGCGCAACCGCACGGTGATCGACTTCTCGGGCCGCCACGTCGAGGCTCCTGTCTACGAACTCGGCGAATGGCGCATCCCGCAGGGGTATTCGATCATGGTCAGCCTGTGCCAGTTGCACGAGAACCCGGACGTTTTCCCACAGCCGCAGCGCTTCGATCCGCAGCGCTTCGTCGACGCCAAGCCGAACACGTTCGCCTGGGTGCCGTTCGGCGGTGGCACCCGGCGCTGCGTCGGGGCGGCGTTCGCCAATATGGAGATGGACCTCGTTCTTCGAACGGTGTTGCGCGAGTTCACTATTCAGACCACTGATGCGCCGGGGGAGAAGCGGCACTCCCGGGGCGTGGCGTTCACCCCCGCCAAGGGTGGCCGGGTGGTGGTGTACCGCCGCCGCTGAGCGTGTGCCGCACCGAGATCGGACGTCAGCGTGGCAGCTTCTCGAACTTCGGTACGCCTACGGCGATCGCGGTGAAGGGGCGTCAGACCTCGGCGCGTTTCGGCAGCTTCCAGCCCGGACGCGGGAAGTGGCAGGTGTAGCCGCTGGGGTAGCGCTCCAGATAGTCCTGGTGCTCGGGCTCGGCCTCCCAGAACTCGGCGGCCGGCATCACCTCGGTGACCACCATGCCCGGCCACAACCCCGACGCGTCGACGTCGGCGATGGTGTCGAGCGCGACCCGCTTCTGCTCGTCATCAAGGTAGAAGATCGCCGAGCGGTAGCTGCTGCCGACATCGTTGCCCTGCCGGTTCTTCGTGCTCGGATCGTGGATCTGGAAGAAGAACTCCAGCAGCGCGCGGTAGTCGGTGACCGCGGGGTCGTAGACGATCTCGATCGCCTCGGCGTGGCCCGGATGGTTGCGGTAGGTCGGGTGGTCGTTCTGGCCGCCGGTGTACCCGACGCGGGTGGACAGCACACCGGGCTGCTTGCGGATCAGGTCCTGCATGCCCCAGAAGCAGCCGCCGGCCAGGATCGCCGTCTTCACGTCGCTCATGTCTACTCCTTCTCCGGCGCTGAACAGACGCCGGTAGTCGCCGTAGCCTTGCGCCTCGAGGTCGTCGAGGTGGATGAATCTCAGCGAAGCCGAGTTGATGCAGTAGCGCAACCCGCCCGCCGAACGCGGCCCGTCGGAGAACACGTGCCCGAGATGGCTGTCGCCGTGCGCGGAGCGGACCTCGGTGCGTGGCACCAGGAGCCGGAAGTCGCGCTTCTTGACGACGTTGGCGGCCTCGATCGGCCTGGTGAAGCTCGGCCAGCCGGTGCCGCTGTCGAACTTGTCGACCGAGGCGAACAGCGGTTCGCCGGAGACCACATCGACGTAGATGCCCGGTTCGTGGTTGTCCCAGTGCTCGCCGCTGAAGGCGCGCTCGGTGCCGTTGCGCTGCGTCACCCGGTGCTGCTCCGGGGACAACGCGGCAACGGCATCGGGGTTCTTGCGGTAGCGGTGCGCCATGGTTCCTTCCAGTGTGTGCCAGCTTCAACCGCCGCTGCCATCGGGATAGTCCCGTGTCAGGGACTGGTCAGAAACGCTGGAACGTGTTCTAGTTTGGAGCTGTGCCGCGATTCTCCCGTGAGGAACTGACCCAGGCCTTCGCCACCTTTGAGGCCACCGTGGCCGACGCCGCCCGCACCCGGGACTGGAACACCTGGGTGCGCCACTACACCCCCGACGTCGACTACATCGAGCACGCGATGGGGACCATGAAGGGCCGCGACGAGGTCCGGGCGTGGATCACGACGACCATGAGCACCTTTCCCGGCAGCTACATGACCGAGTTCCCGTCGCTGTGGTCGGTGATCGACGAGGACACCGGCCGGGTGATCTGCGAGCTGGACAACCCGATGCGCGACCCGGGGGACGGCACCATCATCAGCGCCACCAACATCTCCATCGTCACCTATGCCGGCGACGGCCTGTGGTCCCGGCAGGAGGACATCTACAACCCCCTGCGGTTCGTCCAGGCCGGGATCAAGTGGTGCAAGAAGGCCCGCGAACTCGGCACCCTGGACGACGAGGCGGCCGCGTGGTTGAAGCAGTACGGGGGCGGCGCGTGAGCGCGGCGCCGAAACTCGTCATCGGGGCCAACGGATTCCTCGGCTCGCACGTCACCCGCCAGCTGGTCGCAGCCGGCCACCGGGTCCGGGTGATGGTGCGGGAGAACGCGAGCACCCTCGGCATCGACGATCTCGACGTGCAGCGCTTCGTCGGGGACATCTGGGACGACGACAACCTGCGCGCGGCGATGACCGGGTGCGACGACGTCTACTACTGCGTCGTCGACACCCGCGGCTGGCTGCGCGACCCGGCGCCGCTGTTCCACACCAATGTCGAGGGCACCCGCAACGTTCTCGACATCGCACTCGATGTCGCCAAAGACGATGCGCTGCAACGGTTCATCTACACCAGCAGCTACGTCACGGTCGGCCGCCGGCGCGGCCGGACGGCCAGCGAGGCCGACATCATCGGCGACCGCGGCCTGACCCCCTACGTCCGCTCCCGGGTGCAGGCCGAAGAACTCGTCCTGCGTTACGCGCGCGAGCACAACCTGCCCGCCGTCGCGGTGTGCGTGTCGACCACCTACGGCAGCGGAGACTGGGGCCGCACCCCGCACGGTGCCATCATCGCCGGTGCGGCGTTCGGCAAGCTGCCGTTCGTGATGGCCGGTATCGAACTCGAAGCCGTCGGCATCGACGATGCCGCCCGCGCCATGATCCTGGCCGCCGAGCGCGGCCGGGTCGGTGAGCGCTACCTCGTGTCGGAGAAGATGATCAGCAACGCCGAGGTGGCCCGGATCGCCGCCGATGCGGCCGGTGTACCGCCGCCCGCCAAGACGATCCCGCTGCCGATGTCCTACGCGCTGGCCACCATGGGCACCGTCAAGGCGCACCTGCGCGGCACCGACGAACGACTGTCACTGGGTTCGCTGCGGCTGATGCGTGCGGAGGGCCCACTCGACCACAGCAAGGCGGTCCGCGAACTCGGCTGGCAGCCGCGACCGGTCGAGGAGTCGATCCGGGAAGCCGCGCGATTCTGGGTCGGGCTGCGCTCGGCCAAGCAGGCAGCCAAGCAGCGGGCCGAGAAACCGGCCGGCACGAAGGCTGACGCCACCCGGGAGTGAACCAACGCGTGCGTCAATTCGTGTCGCCGCTATGACACGCCTCCCCGCACTCGTCTTCGCCACCCTGCTGTCCCTGACCGCCTGCTCATCGGGCACCGCCACCACCACCGCGTCGTCCCCGGCGGCGAGCACCGCCACGGCGGCCACGGCACCGGCGACCAGTGCGCCGGCCGCCGGGCCCACCATCACGATCAGCGACTTCAAGTTCGGCGCGCCGCTGGCCGTCAAGCCCGGCGTCGCGGTGACGGTGGTGAACTCCGACGGCGCCGAGCACACCGTCACTGCCGACGCCGGCAGCGCGTTCGACGCCGAGGTGAGCGGCAAGGGGACCACCACGTTCACCGCGCCCACGCAGCCCGGAACCTACGCGTTCCACTGCAACTACCACCCGATGATGCACGGGCAGCTGATCGTGCAGTGAGACGCACGAAACGTTGCCGGGGGCCGAATATGAATTAGGCGCCGCACCGGTCCGGCTGCCAAGATTGCGGCCATGGCCACGATCAACGGTGCCGTATCGCACTGGTTCTCCGAGCTCCCGCAGCCCCGCCCGGCACTGCCCGGTGATCGGGACGCCGACGTGTGCATCGTGGGCGCCGGTTACACCGGGCTGTGGACCGCCTACTACCTCAAGCAGGCCGATCCTTCGCTGCGCATCACCGTGCTGGAGGCCCGGTTCGCCGGGTTCGGCGCCTCCGGGCGCAACGGCGGCTGGCTGTCCGGGCTGGCCCCCGGGCACCGCGGACTGCTGGCCAAGAAGTACAGCCGCGGCAAGGTGGTGGCCTGGCAGCGCACCCTCAACGAGGCCGTCGACGAAGTCATCAACGTTGCCCGCCGGGAGAACATCGAGGCCGACATCGTCAAGGGCGGCAACCTCGATGTCGCCCGCAACCCCGCGCAGGCCCGCCGGTTGCGCGCCGAGGTCGACGAGGACCGGGAGTGGGGAACCGACGACGTCGAAGTGCTCTCCGCATCCGAAGCCGCCGAGCGGGTCCGGGTCGACCACCTCGTGCTCGGCTCGTTCAACCCGCACTGCGCCCGGGTTCAACCGGCGAAGCTGGCCCGCGGTCTGGCCGACGTCGTGGAGCGACTCGGTGTGACGATCTACGAACACACCGCGGTGACCGACATCAGCCCCGGTCGGGCGGAGACGACGCTGGGGGTGGTGCGCGCGCCGATCGTGCTGCGCGCCACCGAGGGCTTCACCGCGCGGATGCGCGGGCTGCGCCGGCGCTGGCTGCCGATGAACAGCGCCATGATCGCCACCGATCCGATGCCCGACGACCTGTGGCAGAGCATCGGCTGGGCGGGTTGCGAGACCATGGGCGACCTGGCGCACGGGTTCTTCTACGCCCAGCGCACCGCCGACGGCCGGATCGCCATCGGCGGCCGCGCGGTGCCCTACCGGTACGCCTCCCGCATCGACAAGGACGGTGCGGTGGGGCAGGGCACGATCGACTACCTGACCGGCGTGCTGAACACGATCCTGCCGCAGACCCGGGGCGTGCCGATCGCGCACGGCTGGTGCGGTGTGCTGGCCGTGCCGCGGGACTGGTCGGCCGGGGTGAACCTGGACCCGGCCACCGGGCTGGGCGAGGCCGGCGGGTATGTCGGCCACGGCGTCACCGCCACCAATCTCGCCGGGCGCACGCTGACCGACCTGGTGCTGAAGCGCTCGACGGAATTAACGGCGCTGCCCTGGGTGGGGCACCACTCCAAGACCTGGGAGCCCGAACCGCTGCGCTGGCTCGGGGTGCGGGGAATGTACAGCGCCTACAAGGTGGCCGACCGGCACGAGGCGGGCGGACGATCGACGACATCGCCCATCGCCGTGGTCGCCGACAAGATCGCCGGACGCCCGTAGTCAGCGCGTCGCGGACTCGGCGCGCTCCTTGAGTCGCCCCAGCGTTGCCTGAATGTGCTGGGTGTTGGCCGAGACGCGATCGTGCACCCCGGTCGTGATTCCGGCCAGCCGGCGAAACCAGACGGGCCGTTGATCCCACGTGCTCTCGACGACGCGACACCGGCCCGGCCCGTCGGGGCTGATGTCGTACCGCCAGTGCGCGATCGGCAGGACCGTGTACCGCACATCGAACGCGAACGCCTTGCCGGGCTGGGCGTCGTTGACGGTGCACGTGGTGGACCAGGTGCGCGGGCCGTTGCGGTTGTGCCCCTTGAACACCGCACCGGGTCTGACGGCATCGCCCTTCACCCACGACATCGTCTCAGCCTCCTCAGCCAAGGCCGCTAGCGTCGGGAGGTCGGTGATGAGTGCGTAGACGGCGTCAGCGTCGGCGTCGATACTGACTTCGGCCGACGCCGACGGTGCCCCGAGTTCGGTCATGCGGGGAATGGTAGCCGCGCAGCGGTGTTGGATTGGCCTAGGACGGAGGAGGAGATTGTGATGAGCCCACGAGAAGCCAAACAGCCCACCGCCGAGCATCCGATCACCATCGAGCCGACCGCGGGCCGGGTTCGGGTCCGGGTCAACGGCGAGGTGGTGGCCGACACCCGTTCGGCGCTCGGTTTGCGAGAGGCCACTTACCCTGTGGTGCACTACATTCCGCTGGCCGACGTCGATCCGCAGGTACTCACCCGCACCGGCACCCAGACCTACTGCCCGTACAAGGGTGAGGCCGGGTACTACAGCGTGACCGCCGCCGGGACGACCGTCGACGACGCGATCTGGACCTACGAGGACCCCTACCCGGCCGTGGCGGCGATCGCCGGGCACGTCGCCTTCTATCCCGACAAGGCCGACATCAGCGTTGAACCGGACTGACCGGTGCCCCTCGAGCGGACGCTGACCTTTCCCGGGCCTGCCAGCCCCGGGTTGACCCTGGCGCCGCAGCGCCGCGGGCCGGGCGATCCGTGTTATCAACTCGACGCCGACCGGGCGATCTGGCGGACCAGCCTGCAGGACAGCGGCCCGGTCACCGCGCGCATCCGCCGCACCGCACCCACCACCGTGACCTGCCAGGCGTGGGGTGACGGCGCCGAGGAGTTCATCGACCACCTGCCCGCGCTGCTGGGGTTCGACGACGACGCGAGCGGCTTCACCCCGCACCACCCGGTGATCGAGGCGGCCCACAAGCGGGTTCCGCATCTCCGACTCGGTCGCACCGGACGGGTGTTGGAGGCGCTCGTCCCGGCGGTGCTCGAACAGCGTGTCCCGGGCGCCGACTCGTTCCGGTCCTGGCGGCTGCTGGTCACCCGGTTCGGCAGTCCGGCGCCCGGGCCGGCCCCGGCCCGGATGCGGGTGCCGCCGTCGGCGGCGGTGTGGCGGCGCATCCCGTCCTGGGAGTTCCACCGGGCCAACGTCGACCCCGGACGGGCCCGCACCCTCGTGCTGTGCGCGCAGCGCGCACCGTCGCTGGAACGGCTGGCCGGCCGCCCGGTCGTCGAGGCCCGGGAAGCGCTCACCGCGCTGCCCGGCGTTGGGATCTGGACGGCCGCCGAGACGGCGCAACGGGCCTTCGGTGATGCCGACGCCCTGTCGATCGGTGACTATCACATCGCCAAGATGGTCGGCTGGACGTTGACCGGCAGGCCGGTCGATGACGCCGGCATGGTCGAACTCCTCGAACCGGTGCGTCCACACCGCTTCCGCGCGGTGCGGCTGCTGGAGGCCAGTGGTCTGGCCGTCGAACCGCGGCGCGGCGCGCGACTACCGGTGCAGCACATCAGCGATTTGTGACGGGACCCGCTCCTGCGGTTACCGGCGACTGCCCCCGGGTATGCGAGCTCCCGACCGCAAATGCCTAAGGAGCGACAGATGGGTTCGAAGTTCACCATCCCCGGATTGACCGAAAAGCAGGGCCGTGCGTTGGCGGACCTCCTGCAGAAGCAACTCAGCACCTACAACGACCTACACCTCACCCTCAAGCACGTGCACTGGAACGTGGTCGGCCCGAACTTCATCGGTGTGCACGAGATGATCGACCCCCAGGTCGAGTTGGTGCGAGGCTACGCCGACGATGTGGCCGAACGCATTGCGACGCTTGGCCAGTCACCGCAGGGCACACCGGGCGCGATCATCAAGGACCGCACCTGGGACGACTACTCGGTGGGCCGTGACACCGTGCAGGCCCACCTGGCCGCGCTGGATCTGGTCTACGACGGGGTGATCGAGGACGTCCGCAAGGGCATCGCCACCACTGAGGAGCTCGACCCGGTCACCCAGGACCTCCTCATCGGGCAGGCCGCCGAACTGGAGAAGTTCCAGTGGTTCGTGCGTGCCCACCTGGAGAACGCGGGTGGCTCGCTGACCCACGAGGGAGCGTCGACCGAGAAGCAGGCGGCCCGCGCAGCGCGCTGACCGCCGCCTCTGCCAACCGCTTCGGCCTCAGCGTTCCAGGGCGGCGTCTCGCACCGGCCGGTCGGCCAGTTCCTCGCCCCGGCCGAACAACAGCGGATAGACCACGCCGGCGATGGCCGCACCGACCAGCGGTGCCAGCCAGAACGCCCACAGTTGTGCCGGTGCGCCATCGGCGTTGAAGAACGCGACGCCGGTGGACCGCGCCGGGTTCACCGAGGTGTTCGAAATAGGGATCGAGATCAGGTGGATCAGCGTGAGCGTCAGGCCGATCGCCAGCCCGGCGAAACCCTTGGGCGCGCGGTCGTCGGTGGCGCCGAGGATCACCAGCAGGAAGATGAAGGTCAGCAGGATCTCGGTGATCAACACCGCGCCCAGTGAGTAGCCGAACGGCGAATGCGCGCCATAGCCGTTGGCCGCCATGTGACCGGTCGCGGTGTAACCGGCCTTGCCGTGGGCGATCAGGTAGATCGCCGCGCCGGCGACCAGACCGCCGATGACCTGGACCACCCAGTAGGCGGGCAGTGCCTTCCACTCGACCCGCTTTGCCAGCGCGGCCCCGAGTGTCACCGCCGGGTTGAAGTGACCCCCGGAGATCACCCCGAAGGCGTACACCCCGGCCAGCACCGTTAGGCCGAAGGCCAAGGCCACCCCGAGAAAGCCGATGCCGACCGAGCTCTTCTCGTCGGGTGCGGCTGCGAAAACGGCCGCGCCGCAGCCGCCGAAAACCAATAGAAATGTACCGACGAATTCCGCCGCCAGGCGGTGCGCCATCGTTGGAGCCGACACCGTGATCCCCTCGCTGTTGAATGGGCTTGCGGTTCGACAGAATGGCACGGCCGCACCGCCGACAGCAGGGGTTTTCGCTGAATGGTGCTGAGAAGGTTACTGAGGTCCTCGTTCTCAGCCCTCGCCCATGCCTCGCGCGTCGACGGGATTGCTGCGGGTGACGATCAGCGGATCGGCGTTGGTGAACGGGAAGTTCGGCAGGTCGTCGATGTGGACGTTGAACGTCGCGGCCAGCACCTCCCGCGAGTAGGCGCTGATCGAGGCCCGGTAGCCGATGTCGCCCGGGGTGGGCTGGTCGAAGAAGATCAGGAAGTGCATGTCCGGGGAGTCGACGACCTCGATGTGGTGCGGGTAGGCCCGCGGGATGAAGTAGACGTCGCCCTGCTTGAGGTACCAGGTGTCCAGCGTGCCGTCGGGATCCATCACCGTCATCCGGGCCGACCCCCTTTGCACATAACCCATTTCCGCGGTGATCGGATGCCAGTGCGGCTCGCGCATGCCGTCCTCGCGGATGCGCAGCGAGTACATCGAGAGGTCCTTCAGCGCCGCCCAGTACTGCACCCGGGCCAGGTGCGCCGAGCCGACGGCGATGCTGATCTGCGGGGTCTGCGCTTCGACGGCGAACTTGTGCGGGTCGTTGAACAACGCCGTCGACGGCACCTCCGGGTCGCCGGTGCGCTTGGCCAGCAGACGGTCGGTGGTACTGCGCCGGATCTTGCTGAAGTCCGACGCGTCCAGGTCATAGGTGTTGCCCAGCACCGCATCCGTCATGGCGCCGAACGACGCGAACAGACCGAAGTCCTCGGGACGTTCATGGCGGAACGCGATGATGAACTCGGCGGCATCCTCGCCGATGTTCTCGATGTGGTGCAGTGAACCGGAGTCGATGTGGAACATCTCGCCGGCGGTGACGACGAATGACGAGAACTGGCTGTAGGTGTCCAGCACGGAGACCAGGGCCGTGCCCGCCACACAGTAGGTCAACTCGTTGGCGTTGGCGTGCCAGTGCGGTGTGCGCATGGCGCCCGGGCCGACGACGACCCGCTTGATGGAGATACCCCGCAGGATCGGGAAGTTGTCGGCGGTGACGCGTCGGATGGAACCGAGTTCCGACTCCTCGACGATCTCGCCTTCGGTCAGTGAAATGGCATGTGGGCTCGTCACTTTGGACAATGTAGTGCCTTTCCTCGTTAGGTCTCGGGGTCGTCGTCGCCGACGACGAGGATCTCCGGTGCGGGATGGCTCACCCGTTCGGCAGCCGCCGTCTCGCGGTTGAGTCGCTGGGCCTGATAGATCGACACCGGGGTGCGGGAGATGATCAGATAGGCGATGCCGACGGCGATCATCGCGCCGGGGATCACCGAGAACGACCCCGTCATCTCGGCCACCATGATCATCACCGCCAACGGTGCGTGCGCCACGCTGCCGAAGCACGCCATCATGCCGGCGATCACGAACACCGCGGGCCCGCCCGGCACCGCGGGTGCGCCGGCCAGATCGGCCAGACGCCAGATCGCCGCGCCGACGAAGGCGCCGATCACGATGCCGGGACCGAAGATACCGCCGGAACCGCCGGTCCCGATCGACAGCGAGGTGGCGACGATCTTGGCGACCGGCAGCACCAGGACGATCCACAGCGGAATGGTCAGCAGGGACTCCCTGGTGGTGGCTAGCTGGACCCAGCCGTATCCGCTGGAGAGCACCTGCGGGATCAGCAAAGCCAGCAGGCCCACCAGTAAACCGCCGACGGCGGGCTTGACCACGATGCCGCCGGGCAGCCTGCGGGTCAGTGCGACGGTGCCGTAGAAGGTGCGTGCGTAGAGGTATCCGACCCCGGCCGAGACGATGCCGATCACCAGAAACCAGACCAGCTGCCGGGGGTCGAACCGGTAGTCGGGGGCGACGAAGCCGAACATCGGCTCGAAGCCGAGGATCGAGCCGTAGATCGCGTAGCCGGTCGCCGAGGTGAACAGGCCGGGGATCAGCGCCTTGTAGTCGAAGTCCTCCCGGTAGACGATCGAGGCCGCCAACACCGCACCGCCCAGCGGCGCACCGAAGATGGCGCCGATGCCCGAACCGATGCCGAGGGAGACCGCGATGCGCCCGTCGGCGTCGGACAGCCCCAGCCTGCGGGTCAGCAACGAACCGAAGCCCGCCGAGATCTGCGCCGTCGGGCCCTCACGTCCGCCCGAGCCGCCGGAGCCGATCGTGATCGCACTGGACACCATCTTCACCGCGACGGCCCGAGCGCGGATCGAGCGGGGATCGCTGTGCACCGCCTCGATGGCGGCGTCGGTGCCGTGGCCCTGGGCCTCGGGTGCCAGCTTGGCCACGATGAAGGCCGATACCAGCGCGCCACCGAAGGTGATCAGGGGTATCGCCCACGGGCGGGTGAAGCCGCGGGAACCGGTCCCCCCGCCTTCGGTGACGGCGTTCGGGGCGTCGTAGCCGCCGATGTAGCCGAGCAGGAACTGTTCGGTGTAGTTGAGCGCGAGATAGAACATCACCGCGCCGAGGCCGGCGATGACCCCGATCGCAATGCCGAGGATCAGCCACTTGCGGAGGTAGCCGGACGACCGCACGAACGTGCCGAGGCGCCCACCCGCCGTGGTGCCGGTGGTCGGCTGCGCCTCGGCCATCACCGGATGCTAGCAGCGCAGACCGGTAATTCCCGGGCTGCGGCCGAAGTCGTTGAGGCGCACATCACACGGTGTTTCCCGGACGGCTCTCGGCGGGGGGTTGCACATACCCATGGGGGTATGTAACGATGGACCGCAGATACCCCCAGTGGTATATGAAACGAAAGGAGGTGCGGCCATGACGGGCAACGACGACAACGTCGCCGAGGTGCTGCACCGGCTGCGGCGGGCCCAGGGGCAGCTCGGCGGCGTCATCGCGATGGTCGAGGGTGGCCGCGCCTGCAAAGACATCGTCATCCAGCTGGCCGCTGTGTCCAAGGCACTCGACCGGGCGGGCTTCAAGATCGTCGCCACCGAACTGCGCGAATGCGCTACCGGCGTCACCTCCGGCGACGGCGATCCGCCCACCGAGGCCGAACTCGAGCGTCTGTTCCTCGCCCTCGCCTAACACCCACATCGATTAAGGAGCCGAAGATGAAGTTCAACCAGTACTACCTGGACTGCCTGTCCCACGCGTCGTACCTGATCGGGGACGAGACCACCGGACGGGCCGTGGTGGTGGACCCGCAGCGCGACGTCAGCGAGTACATCGCCGACGCCAAGGAACTCGGAATGACGATCGAACTCGTCATCGAGACGCACTTTCACGCCGACTTCCTCTCCGGCCACCTCGAACTGGCCGAGGCGACGGGTGCGAAGATCGTCTACTCCTCGGTGGCCAAGCCGGAGTACGACTTCCTGCCTGTCGAGGACGGCGAGCGCTACTCGCTGGGCGACGTCCAACTGGAGTTCCGCCACACCCCGGGCCACACCCCCGAGTCGCTCAGCATCGTGATCTACGAGCACGCCGGCGACAACGAACCGTACGGCGTGCTGACCGGCGACACGTTGTTCATCGGTGACGTGGGCCGCCCCGACCTGCTCGCCTCGATCGGCTTCACCCGCGAGGAACTGGCCGACAAACTCTACGACTCGCTGCACGGCAAGCTGATGACCCTGCCCGACTCGACCCGGGTCTACCCGGCGCACGGTGCCGGGTCGGCCTGCGGCAAGAACCTCTCGACCGAGCTGTGGTCGACGATGGGTGAGCAGCGCAAGACCAACTACGCGCTGCGCGCCCCGGACAAGACGACATTCATGGAACTCGTCACCGAGGGCCAGCCGCCGGCGCCGGGTTACTTCGTCTACAACGCGATCCTGAACCGCAAGGGCCGGGAACTGCTCGACGAGACGCAGATGCCGCCGGCCATGACCTACGCCGAGGTGCGCGCGGCCGTGGAATCGGGCGCGATGCTGGTCGACGGGCGCACGCCGGAGGAGTTCGCGGCGGGTCACCTGCGCGGGGCCATCAACATCGGCCTGGAGGGTCGGTACGCGGAGTTCGCCGGCTCGGTGGTCAAGCCCGACGTCGACATCGTGCTGATGACCGAGCCCGGCCTGGAGCTGGAGGGCAAGAACCGTTTGGCGCGAATCGGTTTCGACCGCGTCATCGGCTACCTGCAGGAGCCGTACCAGGTGATGTTCAACCATCGTGACGACGTCGAGGTCGCCTCCCGGCTGACCACCAACGCGATGGGCGAGCGGATGGCCGACGTTCCCGAACTGCAGATCGTCGATGTGCGCAACCCCGGTGAGGTGGCGGACGGCGTGATCCCCGGCGCGGTGAACATCCCCGTCGGGCAGCTGCCGGATCGGACCGGCGAACTGGACCCACGCAAGCCGACCGTCGTCTACTGCGCCGGTGGCTACCGCTCCTCGGTGGCCGCGAGCCTGCTGCGGCAACGCGGCTTCGCCGATGTCAGTGACGTCCTGGGTGGCTACGGCGCCTGGGCCGAGACCGTCCAGAACGCCTGAACCACAACGAGTTAAGAGAGCGACATGAACATCACTTCCAAGCACCAGGTCCTGATCGTCGGGGGCGGTACGGCCGGCATCACGGTGGCCGCGCGCATGCTGCGCAAGGGCTACACCGACGTTGCCGTCATCGAACCCTCGGACAAGCACTACTACCAGCCGCTGTGGACCCTGGTCGGCGGCGGGCAGGCCGCGGCCGCAAGCACCGAGCGTGCCGAATCGTCGGTGATGCCGAAGGGTGCCACCTGGATCCGCAAGGCGGTCAGCGCATTCGACCCGGACAACAACACGGTGAGCTGCTCGGACGGCAGCACCTACGGCTACGACGCACTGGTGGTGGCGCCCGGCATCCAGATCGACTGGAACGACTACGAAGGGCTCGAATCCGCGCTGGGCCGTGACGGGGTGTCCTCGAACTACCGGTTCGACCTCGCGCCCAAGACGTGGGAGTTCATCCGCGACACCCGTTCGGGCAGCGCGGTGTTCACCATGCCGACCGGTGGGGTCAAGTGTGCGGGCGCTGGTCAGAAGATCGCCTACCTTGCCTGCGATTACTGGCGAAAGCAGGGCGTGCTCAACGACATCGACGTCCACCTGGTGGTGCCCGGCCCGCGGATCTTCGGAATTCCCGGGATCGCCGACAGCCTGGACAAGGTGATCGCCGGTTACGGCATCACCCTGCACACCGAATCGGAGATGACGGCCGTCGACGCCGACGCCCGCAAGGTGAGTGTCTCCGCGGTGGGTCCGAGTGGCAGTGACCTGATGCTGCCGTACGACATGCTGCACGTGGTGCCGCGCCAGTCGGCGCCGGGCTGGGTCAAGTCAAGCCCGCTGTCCACCGGTGACGCCGGCGGCTACGTTGAGGTGGACAAGCACACCATGCAGCACGTGCGCTATTCCAACGTGTTCGCGCTCGGCGACGTGGCCTCCTCACCCAACGCGAAGACCGGTGCCGCGGTGCGCAAGCAGGCCCCGGTGGTGGTCGACAATGTGATCGCCCACCTGACGGGCCGGCCGTTGGCGGCGTCCTACGACGGGTACTCGTCGTGCCCGATCGTGACCTCGTCGCACGACATGTTGTTGGCCGAGTTCGACTACGAGCTGAACCTCAAGCCGTCGTTCCCGGTCCTGGACCCGACCAAGCCGCACCGGGCGTACTGGTACCTGAAGAAGTACGGCCTGCCGTTCCTGTACTGGAATCTGATGCTCAAGGGCCTGGCCTGAGCCGGAGCCTGATCCTGGGGCCTGATGCCGAGCAGACGCAGAATCGCACGAGAACTGCCTACGCAGCGCGATTCTGCCTCTGCTCGCGGCTGTCTCAGGCGTCGAGGTCCTGCTGCACCAGCTCGGCGATCTGATGGCACACCGCCTCGTCCTCGGACGCGACGGTCACCACGGCACCGTTGCCCGCGCCCAGCGTCATGATCATCAGCGCCGAACCGGCATCGACCGGCTCGCCGCCCTCCAGCGTCAGCGTCACCGGAACACCGGCGTTGACAACCGCTTCGGAGATGACGGATGCCGGACGGGCGTGCAGCCCGATCGACGATCCCACGATGACGGTCTTGGTGTGCATGGTGCTCCTTCTTCAGATGGCGAACGCGGCGCTATGGAGATGTTTACTCGAACCGCCCCGCCCAAACGGGGCTTTCGTCCAGGGACCGCTCACGCGGCGGCCAGGGCGGCGTTGGCCTGCTTCTCGGACTTCGGGCTGATGAACTGCTTGGCCGCGATCACGGCCAGTGCGCCCACCACCGTCCCCGCGGCCAGGGCCACCACGAACCACAGCAGGTTGCCGATCGCGAAGAACACGAAGATGCCGCCGTGCGGTGCCTTGAGCGTCACGTAGAACGCCATGATCAACGCCCCGGTGACCGCGCCACCGGCCATCATCGACGGGATCACCCGCAGCGGGTCGGCCGCCGCGAACGGGATGGCGCCCTCGGAGATGAACGAGGCGCCGAGCAGCCACGCGGCCCGCCCGTTCTCCTGTTCCGGCTCGCTGAACAACCGCGGGCGGAGGGTGGTGGCCAGGGCCATCGCCAGTGGCGGCACCATGCCGGCGGCCATCACCGCGGCCATGATCCGCAGCGAGGCGACGTCGGTGACGTTAAGTCCCGCGGTGGCGAACGCGTAGGCCGCCTTGTTCACCGGCCCGCCGAGGTCGAAGCACATCATCAGGCCCAGGATCACACCGAGCAGGATCACCGACGCGCCGGTGAGACCGTTGAGCCAGTTGGTCAGCCCGGAGGTCACCGCGGCCAGCGGGCGGCCCAACAGGAAGAACATCAGCAGGCCGACGATCAGCGAGGCCAGCAGCGGAATGATCACCACCGGCATCAGGCCGCGGAACCACTGCGGCACATTCCACCCGCTGATCCACAGCGCCGCGAAGCCGGCGATCAGGCCGCCGACGATACCGCCGATGAAGCCACCCCCGACGAACACCGCCACCGCGCCCGCGGTGAAACCCGGTGCGATACCGGGCCGGTCGGCGATGGCGAACGAGATGTAGCCGGCCAGCGCGGGCACGAGGAAGCCGAACGCCAGCCCGCCGAGGGTGAACAGCACCGCACCCAGGTACTGGGTGAACCCGCCGGCGGGCAGGTTGGTCAGCGAGTTGGTGGTGGCGATGAAGTGCGCCAGCGAGTCGGTCCTGCCCTCCGGCTTGTTGGCGATGTCGTAGCCGGCGAACAGGAAGCCCAGGGCGATCAGCAGACCACCGGCCGCCACGAACGGGATCATGTAGCTCACACCGGTCAGCAGGATCTGCCGGATCCGGGTGCCCCAGCCGACATCCCCGGACGGAGCTCCGGCATCGGCGGCGGTCGCGGAGCCCTCCACCCGCGCGGCGCTCGGATTACCCGCCGCCGCAACGGCTTCAGCGATCATCGTGTCGGGCTCGTTGATCGCCCGCTTGACACCGGAGGCGATCACCGGCTTACCGGCGAACCGCTGGCGGTCCTTGACGCCGACGTCGGTGGCGAAGATGACCGCGTCGGCTCCGGAAATGACGTCGGCGCCCACCGGTGTGCTGCCGGACGAGCCCTGGGTCTCCACGGTCAGGTTCACCCCGGCGCGCTCGGCGGCGAGTTTGAGCGCGTCGGCGGCCATGTAGGTGTGCGCGATGCCGGTCGGGCAGGCGGTGATTGCGATGATCGACGTCGCCTTGGCCGCTTCGGCTGTCGGCGCGGCAGCCGGTGCGGCGGCCGGGGTGCCGTCCGGGTTGACCACCCCGTCGACCAGGCCGACCAGTTCGTCGGCGGACTTCGCGGCCCGCAGCGACGTGACGAACTCCGGCCGCACGAGGGCTCGGGCCAGGCTGGACAGCAGCTTCATGTGTTCGGACCCGGCGCCCTCCGGCGCCGCGATCAGGAACACCAGGTCGGCCGGTCCGTCCGGCGCACCGAAATCGACCTTCGGCGACAGCCGCGCGAAGCCGATCGACGGTGTCGACACCGCCGCCGAACGGCAGTGCGGGATGGCGATGCCGCCCGGTAATCCCGTGGCGGACTGCGCCTCCCGGGCCAGGGCGGCGGTCTTGAGCGCGGCCCGATCGCCGACCCGTCCGGCATCGGCGAGCCGCCCGGCCAGCCGGTCGATCACCGACTCCTTGTCGGTGCCGGCATCGACGTCGAGGAGCACCAGGTCGGTACTGATGATGGACACGGAATTCGTCATGGGGTTGCCTCTTCTCAGGGACGGGCGGGCGAGTGGGGGGCGATCGACATCACCGATACCCCGTCGAGATCGATCTGGGCGGGTGCGGGCAGCGCCGAGCCGGGCAGCGCCGCGGCGGCACTGCCGTAGGCGACCGCCATCTGCAGTCGCTGCGGTGCCTGCGCACCGGCGACGTCGGCGCGCACATAACCCGCGAGGGAGGAGTCACCGGCGCCGACGGTGCTCCTGGGTTTGATCGGGGGAGGCGTGGCCAGCCAGCTGCCGGTGTCGTCGACCAGCACCGCGCCGGCCGCGCCGAGGGTGGCCAGCACGGTGCGGGCGCCGCGCTCGATGAGGTGCCGGGCGGCACCCACGACGGGCTCCGGGTCACCCTGTGCCAGTGCGCTTTCCAGATCTTCTGCGGGTACGCCGGCCAGGCCGGCGAGCTCCTCGGAGTTGGGCTTGATCAGGTCCGGCGCGGCCCGGCCGAATCCGGCCGCCAGCGCGGCCAGTGGGGCGTCGGAGGTGTCGACGGCCACCTTGCAGTCGAAGGGCTGCAACTGCGCGACCACCTCGGCGTACCAGTCGTCGGGCGCCCCGGGCGGCAGCGACCCCGACAGCACCACCCACCGTGCCGATGCGGCGCGGTCGAGGATCGCCGCCGTCAGCACCGCCAGGGCGGCCGCGTCGATCGCCGCGCCGGGCTCGTTGATCTTCGTTGTGGTGCCGTCGGATTCGGTGATGGTCAGGTTGGTGCGCACCGAACCGTCGACCGGCACCGCGCAGAATGGCACACCGCACGACTTCAGGGCGGACAGGATCGGGTCGCGCTCGCCGGCGGGCAGGACCGCGAGGGCGTCGAGACCGGCGAGGGTGAGGGCGCGCGCGACGTTGACCCCCTTGCCGCCCGGCTCGGTGGACACCGACTGCACCCGGTGCACGGCACCGCGAGTCAGCTGCGCGGGCAGCGTGACCGTGCGGTCGATGCTCGGGTTCGGGGTGACCGTGACGATCATGGGTGACCTCCTGCCACGATGACTTCGACGCCCCGCTCGGTCAGCTGGGTGCGGTCGTCCGCGCTGATCTCGGCGTCGGTCACCAGCGCGTCGACGCTGTCGATCGGGGCGAAGCTGATGAACTCCTCGCGGCCGATCTTCGACGAGTCGGCCACCACCACGACGTAGTCCGCGCTGCGGACCATGGCCCGCTTGACCGCGGCCTCGTCGCTGTCCGGGGTGGACAGGCCGTGCCGAACGCTGATGCCGTTGGTGCCGATGAAGGCGATGTCCACCCGCAGGGTGTCCAGGGTCCGCAGTACCGGCTCGCCGACGGCGGCCTGGGTCAGCCCGCGCACCCGCCCGCCGAGCAGTTGCAGGGTCACCGATCTCATGGCCGCCAGCCGGGCCGCGATGGGAACGGAGTTGGTCACCACGACCAGTTCCCGATCCGATGGCAGCAGGGCCGCCACCCGAGCCGTGGTGGTGCCGGCGTCGAACAGGACACTGGCGCCGCTCACCGGCAGGAACTCGGTGGCGGCCCGGGCGATCGCCTCCTTGTAGTCGGCCCGGGTGATCTCGCGTTCGCCCACATCGGGTTCGACGACGTGCAGCGCCCGTACCGGCACCGCGCCGCCGTGGACGCGCCGCAGCAGCCCCGCGCGGTCGAGGACGGCGAGGTCGCGCCGCACCGTCTCGGTGGTGACGTCATAGGTGTGCGCCAGTTCGGCCACCGACGCCCGGCCGTGCGACAGGACCTGGGCGGCGATCGCCTGCTGACGCTCTTCCGGGTACACGTTGCTCCGTTTGTGTGGGTTCTAGCACGGAATGGATGTTGCTTTGTGTTGTTTTACTCCCGTTCGTGTTGACTTGTCAACGGTTTGTTGTAATCTGGTTCACATGTCCGCCTCTCCTGGGTCTATTTCACTGCCCACCGCATTGTCCGCCGGCGCCGTGCTCACGGGGGTTCCGGTGGTTCCGGGTGTCCGGTTCGCCCCGGTGATCCGCCCCGGCCGGCTGCCCGCGCTCGACGACCTCGACCCCGGCGGCGAGATCGTCGAAGCCGACCGGGATGCCGAGGCCGCCCGATTCACCGCGGCGGCGGCCACCGTCGCCGACCGGCTCCGTGAGCGGGCCGCGAGCGCGACCGGCGTCGCCTCCGAGGTGCTGGCGGCGACGGCCATGCTGGCGCAGGACCGGGCCTGGCTGGGCGCGGCCGAGAAGCGGATCCGGGAGGGTAAGCCTGCCGTACGCGCCACCGCCGAGGCGGTCGACCAGTTCGTCGATCTGTTCACTCAGGTCGGCGGCCTGATGGCCGAGCGCGTCACCGACCTGCGCGATATCCGCGACCGGGTGATGGCCGAGCTTAGCGGGCTGGCTGAACCCGGCGTGCCGGTGCCTGCGGAGCCGTCCATCCTGTGCGCCGAGGACCTGGCGCCGGCCGACACCGCCGGGCTGGACCCGGCGCTGGTGGTCGGCCTGGCCACCACGCTGGGCGGGCCGACCAGTCACACCGCGATCATCGCCCGTCAGCTCGGCATTCCCTGTGTCGTGGCGATCGGCGGGCTCGACGACGTCGCCGCGGGGACGCCTGTTCTCATCGACGGCACCCGCGGCACCGTGACGCTCTCCCCGGACCCCGACGAGGCCCGCGCCGCGGTGCGCGTCGCCGACGAACTCCTGGCGGCGATGGCCGGCTGGACCGGCCCGGGCGCCACGGCCGACGGTCATCCGGTGGCGATCCTGGCCAATGTGCAGGACGGTTCGGCGGCCCGCGCGGCCCGGGACACCCCGGCCGAGGGCATCGGCCTGTTCCGCACCGAACTGTGCTTCCTCAACCGCGACACCGAACCCACCGTCGAGGAGCAGACGGCCATCTACGCCGAAGTCTTCGCAGCGTTCGAGGGCCGCAAGGTCGTCATCCGCACGCTGGACGCGGGATCCGACAAGCCGCTCAAATTCGTCGGTCACCCGGACGAGGCCAACCCGGCACTCGGAGTGCGCGGCATCCGGATCGCCGACGGCAACCCGGCCCTGCTCACCCACCAACTCGAGGCCATCGCCGGGGCGGCGGCCCGCACCGGCAGCGCACCCTGGGTGATGGCGCCGATGATCGCCACCGCCGAGGAGGCCCGACGCTTCGCCGACCGGGCCCGGGAGTACGGACTGGTGCCGGGGGTGATGATCGAGATCCCGGCGGCCGCCCTGCTGGCTCACCGAATCCTGGAGCACGTCGAGTTCCTCTCGATCGGCACCAACGACCTGGCGCAGTACACGATGGCGGCCGACCGGATGTCCGCCGACCTGGCCGCCCTGACCGACCCCTGGCAGCCCGGCGTGATCGCGCTGGTCGCGCATGCCGCCCGGGCGGGGACCGCGGCGGGCAAGCCGGTGGGTGTCTGCGGTGAGGCCGCCGCCGACCCGTTGCTGGCCTGTGTGCTGACCGGGCTTGGTATCACCTCCCTGTCGGCGGCGGCAGCAGCGGTGGCCGGTGTCGGCTCCAAGTTGGCCTCGGTCACGTTGCAGCAGTGCCAGGCGGCGGCCGACGCCGTGCTGGAAACCGCCAGCGCCGCCGAAGCCAGGGCCGCCGCGCTGGGCGTGCTGGGCTGAGCCCTGCTAGGAGTGCGCCGGTTCGGCCGCCAGCGCGGCGGGATAGGTCAGCTCCAGTTCGCCGAGATTGGCCGCCACCGTCACCAGCGGCAAGGCCGCCGACACCGCCAGCTCACCGGCGCCGGCCTCGGCGCGTAGCGCGAGGACGAAGTCGTCACTGATCGGCGGGATCATCACACTCGGATCGCTACCGTCCAGCCGGGCGCACACCGCGACCGCATGCGCCTCGAGGACATCGCGCGCCAACGGATACACGTTCAGCGGTGGCGGCACGATATCGGCGATCAGGTCCGCCGAGGCGCGCAGCCGCATCGCCCGGTTGGAAGCCCGGACCACCGGCGCGCGCGAGTCGGTGGGGCCACCGCTTTCGGAAAGGTATTGCCGCACAGCGTCATCGAGGGTCCTGGTGGCCGTCAGCGCGTCGTGGCTCAGGGTGATCACCCGGTTCTCCGCCGCTTCGGAGGCGCCCTTGGTAACCCGTGATACCGCGGCCTGCAGATAGCGCGATCCGACCGCGCACGCCGCGTCGATCGCCCGGTTCACCGCTGCACCGGCTCCCCGTGGCCACAGCAGCAGCGAAACCACAACGCCGACAAGGGCTCCCACCACGACGTCCTCGACCCGGATCAGGCCCACCTTCCAACCGGTCGGCACGATGACGTTGAACACGATCAGCACCATCATCGTGAACATGGCCTGGCCCGCGGTGAACGACGCGATCTCCGGCACGTACGCCGAGCCGAATGCGACGACTGGTAACAGCAGCCACATGACGATGGGGTCCACCCCGAGCAGTTCGATCAGCACCGCACCGATGACGAATCCGATCACGGTCCCACTCACCGCGCGCACCATGTTGGTGCCGGTGGTCAACGCACTGCTGCGCAGCACCGACAGCGCGCCCAGCACCACCCAGAAGCCGTGCTGCACCGGGAAGACGAACGTCACCGTGACGGCCAGCGCCAGCCCGAGGCCGGTACGCAGGCTGTTGCGCACGGTGACCGCGCGCGTCAGCAGGTAGCCGGTGGTCAATGCGGTCACAGCGGCGGTCTCCGAGTACACTCGGTCGGCGATGCCGGTCTCCGGCAGGCCCCGGCCCAGCACGCGGGCCCACACCGGCCGCGCGTCGGCGGCCGCGGCCCCGGCGATGATGCGTCCGGTCACACCGATGGTGGCCCCGATCGTGCGCCTGCTCAGCAGCGTGCGGCCCAACTCGATGGCCGCGCCGTCCTCCGGTTCGGCCAGGATGTCGACGATGTCGTCGCGGTAGCTGCTCACCGCGATCAACCGGTTCACGGCCAGGGCGACATCGAGATCGGTGCGGGCGGCAGTGCGATCGGCCGGCCGCGAGATATGCAGCAGCCGTGCGCAATTGCGCAGTACCGCCACGCCCGGCTCGGCCATCGGGCCCAGCGCGCGACGGGTGTCGGCGGCGACCCGGTCGCACAACCACTGCAGGTCGTCCACCACCCGAACCAGCGCCCGGCTGCCGGCGGTCAGGGCGACCGGCCGGAAGGCCGTGCCCAGGAAGTTCGCCCGCAGGGCGTCCATGGCGGCGGTCACGTCCGCGGCTGATGCGGTGCCCTCGATCCGGTCGGCCAGCACCGTGCACACCCGGGCGGCGTGCCGGCGCAACTCGCCGTGGTGGCGCGGGGGAAACAGGAACAGCGCGGCAGGCACACAGATCGCCACGGCGATCAGCCAGCCCAGCAGCCGTTCGGTCAGCGGCCCCACCGGAGTGCACACCGGCAGCACGAACGTCAGGAGCGTGGCGCGCTGTCCGGCGGCGACGATCTCGCTGAGCAGACCGGCGAAACTGATCAGGACGCCGATCACGAACATCAGCGTTACGGCGAGCCACGGGATCGGGGCGACCAGCGTTCCGGCGCTGATCAGTATCGCGCCGTTGACGGCCAGCCCGCCATAGGCCAGCGCGCGGGCGTTCATGTTGCCGGGAAAGTCGACCACGATCAGCAGGGCGATCGAGCCGAAGATGGTGAACAGCGGGGTCTGGGAGCCGCCGCCGACGGCGAAGCTCACCGCCGCCGCGATCGGGATGACGATCGCGGCCCGCAGGGCCCGCCGTGCGGCGTCGTACTCGGGGTCGCGCTTCCGGATCCGTCCGACGACTCGGCGCCACAAGCCCGCCGGGGTCACCATGGCCGGATGGTAGAACGGTCGGCCGGCGATGGGTGGGGATCTCGCCGACCGGAACGGGCGAGCCGGGTGATTCCGGCCCTATGACGGTGAAAAGCTAACGCCATCAATCTGATTGAGCCTAGACTTCTGCGGCCGAGGTCACCGCGGTGGCACGCTGGCGAAGCGGCCGGCCTCCAGCGCGTCGAGCATCTGGGTGCTGATCCAGGCGAACATCCCCGGTTCGCGCGGCAGCGTCGCCTGCTCGTAGCCGACGAAGACGTACACCGCCCATGCGGCGTAGACCTCGGCCTGGCGCGGGTCCCCGACGATCTCCAGCGCGGAGTCGTAGAGGATGTCGAACCGCTGCTGGTCGACCTCCCGTTGCACGGCGAGGACATCCGGATCCACCGAACTCCAGGACCGGATGGCGGCTTCGGCACCGTGCGGCAGCGCCAACGCGATCTCGATGATCACCTCGATGCGTCGCCGCGGATCCCGCTCCTCGCGCAGCGCGTCGATCAACCGCACGGTGCGGTCCTGCACCCAGTGCCGGACCAGCTCCCGGCTGTAGGCGGGCCAGCTGGCGAAGTAGTGATAGAAGGATCCGGTGGTCACGCCGAGTCGGTTGCACACCTCGGCCAGCTTCAGCCCGCCGTAGCCCAGATCGGCCAGTACGTCGAGACCGGTCTCGAAGTACGCCTCCCGGTTGGCCAGTGTTGCCATGAGTTAAGACCATAGTTCTTCGGTGCAAGCCGATGGCGCGGCGAGCGAGTTCGACGCCGACATCCTCGGGGGCTGTCGCGCTGCCGCGCCGATGGGGCAAGCTGGACATACGGGATCGAATCGAGGAGTTTCCATGACAGTTCAGATCACGAGTGACCAGGCCACCGACGGCGGCGCGGCCGGTGTCCTGGCCGACGTGCGTGGCGTCTTCAACAGCGGGCGCACCCGTTCGCTGCAGTGGCGGGCCGACCAGTTGCGGGCCATCGAGAAGATGTGCGAGGACAGTGAGCCGGAGATCGCCGAGGCGCTGGCCAAGGACCTCGGCCGCTCCGCCTTCGAGGCCTGGCTCGGCGATATCGCCTCGACCAAAGCCGAGGCCGCCTTCGCCCGCAAGCACCTCAAGAAGTGGGTGCGGCCGCGCAGGCAGGGACTGCCGCTGGCGCAGCGGCCCGGCCGCGCGTGGGTGCAGTACGACCCACTCGGGGTGATCCTGGTGATCGGGCCGTGGAACTACCCGTTCTATCTGTGCATGGCACCGGTGGTGGCTGCGGTCGCGGCGGGTAACGCCGTGGTGATCAAGCCGTCCGAACTGGCCCCGGCCACCTCGGCGGTGATCGCCCGCCTGGTGCCGCGCTACCTCGACCCCGAGGCCATCCGGGTGGTGGAGGGAGATGCGGCGACGACCCAGGACCTGATGTCCCAGGGGTTCGACCATGCGCTGTTCACCGGCGGAACCGACATCGGGCGCAAGATCATGGCGGCCGCCGCGCCCACCCTGACCCCGGTGACCCTTGAACTCGGCGGCAAGAGTCCCGTCGTGGTGACCGAGAGCGCGGACATCGACGTCGCCGCGCGCCGGATCGCCTGGATCAAGCTGCTGAACTCGGGACAGACCTGTATCGCTCCGGACTACATCCTGGCCGACCGCAAGATCGCGTCGGAACTCACCGACAAGATCGTCGCCACCATCGCCGAATTCCGCGCCACCGAGGCGGATCCGTCGTTGCGGATCGTCAACGAGCGGCAGTTCGACCGCCTCGTCTCGCTGATCAGCGCCACCGACGGCAAGGTCGTCACCGGCGGTGGTTCGGACCGGTCGACGCTGCGGATCGAACCCACCGTAGTGCTGGAACCCGGTGGGGACGACCCGGTGATGACCGATGAGATCTTCGGTCCGATCCTGCCGATCATCACGGTCGACTCACCGGATGAGGCGGTGCGGTTCGTCAACGCCCGGCCCAAGCCGTTGGCGCTGTACGTCTTCACGTCCTCGCAGCAGCAGGGCCGCGAGCTGATCGACCGGATGCCGTCCGGTGGGGCGGTGATCAACCACGTCGCCCTGCACTGCCTGGCGCCGCAGCTGCCGTTCGGCGGCGTGGGCGCCAGCGGGATGGGCGCCTACCACGGCAAGTGGGGCTTCGAGACCCTCAGCCATCGCCGGGCGGTACTGGCCAAGCCCAACAAGCCGGACCCGAGCCTGATGTACCCGCCGTACACCGACCGGGCGATCAAGATCATGCGCAAGTTGATGTAGCCGCCTGCCCGGGACACCCCAGCAAACGCCGAACGTAGTTCCACGGGGTGCTCAACGGGCAACAACGGCGCCCAGGGTGGCCGGAGCGAATTCTCGTGTTGAATTGTGTGCGGCAAATTGACGCAAACGAAGTATCTATCGGGCCAGCTGTTCGGGAATTGGTGAGAAGCGAACCAAATCTGCCGCCCCGAGCAATCTGGGCCTATGTGAAATATCAACGGCAGCAAGGGGTCACCGACGCGGTAATGCGCCTTTTCGTAAGCCGGAAGGTGTAATCGGCAAACAAATGTCGACTGCCGTCAAATAATGTCGCTTCCGTGTGGCACTATTGAGGCGTGCCGCATACAGCCAGTCGGGGGCCGGGTCGCCCCCCTGCAGCAAAGGCGGCGGAAACGCGCGAGCGCATCCTGCGCGCAGCCCGTGAGGTGTTCAGCGAACTGGGGTATGACGCTGCCACCTTCCAGGCGATCGCCATCCGCGCCGACCTGACGCGACCAGCCATCAACCACTACTTCGCCAGCAAGCGGGTGCTCTATCAGGAAGTGGTCGACCTGACCAACGCCCTGATGCTCGCCTCGAGCGTGGAGCGTGCGCAGCGGGAGGCCACCCTGGCCGGCCGAATGCGGGCGTTCGTGCAGTCCGCCCTGCAGGTGCAGGGGCAGGATCGGTCGGCCGCCGCGTTCCTGGTGACCTCGGTGCTGGAATCGCAACGCCATCCCGAGCTCAGTCAGGCCGGCAACGACTCGTTGGAGTTCGTGCGCTCGTTCGTGGCGTCGGCGGTCAAGGATGCGGTGCGCAGCGGAGAACTCCGCGCCGACATCGACGTGGAGGCCGCCGCCGAGATGCTCGTCGCGTCGCTGTGGGGCCTCGGGTTCTACGCCGGCTTCGTCGGCAGCCAGGAGCGCGTGAGCGCGATCACCGATCACTTCCTGCAACTGCTCGACGGCCGGGCCTGGCAAGACTCCCACTGAGCGTCGGCGGTCGGTGAGATCGACCACAGCCGCATAGCTTGGCTAAGTGTTTTCGGTAGCATGGCTATCAATTGGCCGCCCGGCACGTGTCGGCGGTCAGCCATCACCGATCCGAAAGCACGACATGAGCACACTGCGCACCCATGACGACACCTGGGACATCGCGACGAGTGTGGGGTCGACCGCCGTCATGGTGGCCGCCGCCCGCGCCGGGGAGACCGACAGCCCCGATCCGCTGATCCGCGATCCGTACGCCCGGATCCTGGTCACCGGCGCCGGAACGGGCATGTGGGAAACCATGCTCGACGGGTCGATGGCCGACCGGGTGGACGCTGCCGACCCGGAGGCCGCCGCGATCTTCCGGCACATGGGCAGCTACCAGGCCGTGCGCACGCACTTCTTCGACGCCTACTTCGCCGCCGCCAGTGCCGCAGGCATCCGCCAGATCGTCATCCTGGCGTCGGGCCTGGATTCGCGCGCCTACCGGCTGGACTGGCCCGCGGGCACCCACGTCTACGAGATCGACCAACCGAAGGTCCTCGAGTACAAATCCGAGACACTGGCCGCGCACGGCCCGCGGCCCACGGCGGTGGTGCACGAGGTGCCCGTCGATCTGCGCCGGGACCGGCCCGCCGCGC
>CAZHUU010000019.1:0-48610 GCA_964535335.1 uncultured Mycobacterium sp. | reverse complement strand
CGATCAACACCCACGGCGGTCAGCTCGGCGAGGCCTACATCCACGGGATGAACGGGATCGCCGAAGGGGTGCGCCAGTTGCGCGGAACCTCGGTCAACCAGGTCGACGGCGTCGAGCACGTCCTGGTGACGGCGGGCACCGGGGTGCCGACCTCCGGCTTGATCCTCGGCTGACGGCCGCGCCGAGAGTAACGGTATGGCGTTGCGGGAGTCGGATTTCCGCCCTGACGTTCCGCTCGGTGATCTGTCGGTCGCCGTGAGC
The DNA here is from genome assembly GCA_964535335.1 of uncultured Mycobacterium sp. Classification (GTDB taxonomy): domain Bacteria; phylum Actinomycetota; class Actinomycetes; order Mycobacteriales; family Mycobacteriaceae; genus Mycobacterium. Next base: position 48,349 of record CAZHUU010000019.1, on the reverse strand, counting down.
ACACTCGTGCCATGGACGAGCCCTTCCTCGGCAGTGCGGCCCTGGCATCGGGCCGACTTACCCGCCACCAGTTACGCACCCGGTATGTCGCCGTTCACCAGGACGTCTACGTCTCAGCCACGACCGAGTTGACGCCGCTGCTCAAGGCGCGGGCGTCTTGGCTGCGTTCCCGCGGGCGCGGTGTCCTGGTCGGCCTCTCCGCAGCGGCAGTCCATGGCACGAAGTGGGTTGACTCGCGCCGGCCGGCTGAGATCGCGGACACCAACAGGCGGGCCGCCGCGGGGGTCATCGCGAGGGGCTGTGAACTTACCGCCGCGGAGATCTGCGAGCGCAAAGGAATGTGGGTGACGACGCCCGCGCGCACCGCGGTGGATCTGCTGTGCTGGTATTCGGTCGACAAGGCCGTTCCGATGGTCGACGCACTCGCGCGGGCAACCCGGCTGAACGTCGCCGACATCGCCGATGCGGCGGAGGGCCACGGTGGCCGGCGCGGGATTCGCCGGGCGCGAGCGGCACTCGCGATGGTCGATCCCGGTGCCGAGTCGCCGCGGGAGACCTGGTTGCGTCTGCTGATCATCCGGGCCGGGCTGCCGCGGCCGCAGACCCAGATCGCGGTGCGTAACGGGTACGGAATCGTGATCGCCGAGGCTGACCTCGGCTGGGAAGAACTCAGGATCGCCGTCGAGTACGAGGGGGATCACCATCGGCTCGACCGCCGTCAGTTCAATCGGGATATCCACCGCATGGACGAGATGCTCGAACTCGGCTGGATCGTCATCAGGGTCACCGTCGAGGACACCCCCGGGAGCATCGTCCACCGGATCTCCACCGCCACGGCGCGCCGGGCGTAACCACACGGCGATCGTGTAGGGGGTATTCCGCCGTGGGGTTACGTTCGGGGATGAGCAGGGTTGGCAACCAACTCCACGCCGGACAGCACGGTGGCATCCTCGCGGCTCGGCGCGGTGACGACGGCGAGGAGCCGATCGCCCTCCCGCCAGATCGAGGCCCGCAGCGTCTCCCCGGGGAACACCACGCCGGCGAACCGCCCGCCGAACGAGCCGACCCGGGTGGCGTCACCGTCGAGCACCGAATCGGCCAGGGCTTTGCAGGTCATGCCGTAGGTGCACAGCCCGTGCAGGATGGGCCGGGGGAACCCCGCCGCGGCGGCGAAGCCGGGATCGGAGTGCAGGGGATTGCGGTCCCCGCACATCCGGTACAACAGTGCCTGCTGGGGCAGGGTCGGGATGTCGACGACCAGATCGGGTTCACGACCCGGCGGGTCCACGGATGCCGACGGACCGCGATCGCCGCCGAAGCCACCCTCGCCGCGGGCGAAGATCGACCGTTTCGTGGTCCACAGCGGGGTGCCGTCGAGCGCTGTCACGGAGGTCTCGTTGTCGATCACCGCGGCTTTGCCCTTGTCCCAGACCCCGGTGATGCGGGTCACAGCCCTGGCCGATCCGCTCGCCGGCAGCGGCCGCGGGACCGTCACGGACTCGCTGGCGTGCAGCACGCGGCTCAGTTCGATCTCGACGCCGGGGAAGCGGACCGCCGGCGGTTCGGTCATGTGAAAGCTTGCGGCGACGCTGGAGAACGTCGGCAGCACCTGCGGTGTGCCATCGGCGAGATAGCGGAGTTCCCCGGCGTCCATCGGGTCAGCCCCGGCGCCCAGTGCCAAGTGATAGAGCTGCACATCGCTGCTATCCCAGGAGAACTCGACCGGTTCAAGCTCCGCGCCCAGGGCGATGTCGGGGTTGATCGGCATCTCAGTCCTTCCGGGTGTTCGCCAGGTGCAGCGCCGCCAGGTAGCCGAAGGTCATCGCCGGGCCGATGGTGCCGCCCGGGCCGGGATAGGTGTGCCCCATCACCGGCGCGCTGACATTCCCGGCGGCGTACAGCCCTTCGATCACCGACCCGTCGTCACGCAGGGCGCGGCCGTGAACGTCGGTCCGAATGCCACCCTTGGTGCCCAGGTCGCCGGGAACCAACCTGGCGGCGTAGTAGGGCGGATGCGTGATCTCGCCCAGGTTGGGGTTCGGCTTGTTGGTGGGGTCGCCGTAGTAACGGTCATACGCACTCTCGCCGCGGTGGAAGTCCTCATCGATCCCGGAGCGGGCGAAACCGTTGAACCGGTCCACCGTCGAGCGCAGCTCGGCGGCCGGCAACCCGGTCGAAGCGGCGAGTTCGTCGAGGGTATCCGCCTTGACGATGACGCCGGAGTCCAGCCACTTCTGTGGAATGCGTTGCCCCGGTTGCAGACCGGCGAAGATATAGCGGTCGCGGTACTGCTGGTCGAAGATCAGCCAGGCCGGGATGTTCTCCCCCGGACCGTCGCCCTGGCCGAACTCGCCGCCGTACATCCGGTGACAGGCCTCGACATAGGGCATCGACTCGTTCATGAACCGTTGCCCCGACATGTTGACGATCATCGAACCCGGGGAGTTGCGTTCCGAGAGCGCGAACCAGGGCGCGCCCTCCAGCGGCACCGTCGGGCCCCACCAGGCATCCTCCATGAGATCCAAAGCCGCACCAAGCTTCTCGGCGACGACGATGCCGTCACCGGTGTTCGCCGCCGCCCCCACGGTCCACCCGGTGCCGATCGGCTCACGCTGGTACTTGCGGCGCATCGACTCGTTGTGCTCGAACCCCCCGCTGCCCAGGATCACCCCGCGCCTGGCCCGGATCAGCCGCACTTCGTCCGACTCGGCACCGGTGTCAGCGTTGGTCCGGGTGTCACGCACGTAGACACCGCGCACCACCCCGTCCTCGACGTACAGATCGGTCAGGGCGGTGTTCAACAGAACCGGAACCCCGGCGTCGCGCAACCCGATGCGCAACGGGGCGATCAGGGCGCGGCCCATGCCGACGAGGTTCTTTCTCCGCAACCCCGCCCAAGCCGTCCGGGCGCCGACCTTGAGGCTGCGCACCAGCCCGCGGGGGTGCCGCTTCATCTGGTTCAGCCGCACGTAGTCCTGCTGCATCACCACGACGTTCAGCGGCACCTTGCCGTAGGGCGGTTCCAGACCAGGCAGGTCGGGTCCGAGCCGTGCGGCGTCGAAGGGAACGGGCTCGATCGAACGCCCCCCGGCGCGGCCGCCGGGTTCCTCCGGGTAGTAGTCGGAGTAGCCGGGCACCCAGCACATCTTCAGCGGCGAGTGCCTGAGCACGAAGGACAGCATCTCCGGGCCGCGTTCGAGGTAGGTGTCGATCTTCTCCGGCGGGACGACGTCGCCGACGATGGCGTGCAGGTAGGTGCGGGCGGCCTCGGGGGTGTCGGTGACGCCGGCGCGCTTGAGGATCTCGTTGTTGGGTATCCACACCCCGCCGCCGGACCGCGCCGTGGAACCCCCGTAGTGCGCCGCCTTCTCCACCACGACGGCCGATAACCCCTGGTGGGCGGCCGTCAGCGCGGCAACCATTCCGGCGGCGCCGCTCCCGACGACGACGACGTCGAACTCGGAGGCTGTCATACTAGAACACGTTATAGAACTGCCGGCTACGGGCGCTACTGGCCCGCTCTAGAATTGCGGTCACACTGACGATGGGATCCGCGGGATGCTGAGCGTTGCCACGCGAGAGGAACTGGCCGCCGAACTGGCGCGGGCCGAGCGGAGTCGGACGGCACTCGATCCGCTGACATCCGCTCACCCGGAGATCGACGTGGTGGACGCCTACGAGATCCAGTTGATCAACATCCGGCAGCGGGTCGCCGCCGGCGCCCGGGTGGTGGGCCACAAGGTGGGCCTGTCCTCGGAGGCGATGCAGACGATGATGGGCGTCGACGAACCCGACTACGGACACCTACTCGCCGAGATGGAGGTCTTCGAGGACATCCCGGTGCCCGCCGCCAACTACCTCTACCCGCGGGTGGAAGTCGAAGTGGGCTTCATCCTCGCCGACGACCTGCCGGGCTCAGGGTGCACCGAGGACGACGTGCTGGCCGCCACCGCCGCCTTCGTCCCGGCGATCGAGTTGATCGACAGCCGGATCAAGGACTGGAAGATCGCGCTGTGCGACACCATCGCCGACAACGCCTCGTCGGCCGGGTTCGTGCTGGGGCAGCAGCGGGTCTCACCGAAGGATGTGGACATCTGCGCCATCGACGCGGTGTTGACCCGCAACGGCGAGGTGGTCGCTGAGGGCCGTAGCGACGCGGTGCTGGGGAACCCGGTCACCGCGGTGGCCTGGCTGGCGCGCAAGGTCGACGGTTTCGGGGTGCGGCTGAAGGCCGGTGACATCGTGTTGCCGGGTTCGTGCACGCGGGCGATCGACGTCCGGCCCGGCGACGAGTTCCACGCCGACTTCGCCGGGCTCGGCTCGGTTCGGCTGACGTTCGAATAATCACGGGAGAAGCCTGGTGGCACAAGGGAAATCGACCCCGAAGAAGTCGGTCGCGATCGTCGGCTCGGGAAATATCAGTACCGACCTGCTGTACAAACTGCTCCGCTCGGACTGGCTCGAGCCACGCTGGATGATCGGGATCGACCCCGCCAGCGAGGGTTTGGCGCGCGCCCGCAAGCTGGGCCTGGAGACCAGCCACGAGGGTGTCGACTGGCTGCTGGGCCGGCCGGAACTCCCCGACCTGGTGTTCGAGGCGACCTCGGCATACGTCCACAAAGCGGCGGCGGCGCGTTACGCGGAGGCGGGGATCACCGCGATCGACCTCACGCCGGCCGCGGTCGGCCCCGGTGTGGTGCCGCCGGCGAACCTCAGCGAGCACCTCTACGCGCCCAACGTCAACATGGTCACCTGCGGCGGGCAGGCCACCATCCCGATCGTGTACGCGGTCTCGCGCGTGGTGGAGGTGCCCTACGCCGAGATCGTGGCGTCGGTGGCCTCGGTCTCGGCGGGTCCGGGCACCCGGGCCAATATCGACGAGTTCACCCTCACCACCAGCACGGGGGTGGAGACGATCGGCGGTGCGCGGCGGGGCAAGGCGATCATCATCCTCAACCCGGCCGACCCGCCGATGATCATGCGCGACACCATCTTCTGTGCGATCCCGGAGGACGCCGACCGCGACGCCATCACCCAGTCGATCAAGGACGTCGTCGCCGAGGTGCAGACCTACGTGCCCGGTTACCGGCTGCTCAACGAGCCGCAGTTCGACGAGCCGTCGGTGGTCAACGGCGGCAACTTCCTGGTGACCACCTTCGTCGAGGTGGAGGGCGCGGGTGACTACCTGCCGCCGTATGCGGGCAATCTGGACATCATGACGGCCGCGGCGACGAAGGTCGGCGAAGAGATGGCGAAGGAAGCCGCGGCACTGGCGGGAGGCGCACGATGAGCGACACGGACGGGATCTTCTTCAACGCAATGTGGGACGTCCGGATGACCGACACCTCGCTGCGGGACGGCTCGCACCACAAGCGCCACCAGTTCACCAAGGACGAGGTTCGGGCCATCGTCGCCGCCCTCGACACCGCCGGCGTGCCGGTGATCGAGGTGACCCACGGTGACGGGCTGGGCGGTTCCAGCTTCAACTACGGGTTCTCCAAGACCCCCGAACAGGAGCTGATCAAGCTCGCCGCCGAGACCGCCAAGGAAGCCAAGATCGCCTTCCTGATGCTGCCCGGTGTGGGCACCAAGGAGGACATCAAGGAGGCCCAGGCAAACGGGGGAACGATCTGCCGGATCGCGACACACTGCACCGAGGCCGACGTCTCCATCCAGCATTTCGGGCTGGCCCGGGAGTTGGGCCTGGAGACCGTCGGATTCCTGATGATGAGTCACACCATCCCGCCGGAGAAGCTGGCCAAGCAGGCGCGGATCATGGCCGACGCCGGCTGCCAGTGCGTGTATGTCGTGGACTCCGCCGGTGCCCTGGTACTCGAAGGTGTCGCCGACCGGGTGGCCGCGCTGGTCGCCGAGTTGGGTGACGACGCGCAGGTCGGCTTCCACGGTCACGAGAACCTCGGTCTGGGCGTCGCCAACTCGGTGGAGGCGGTGCGTGCGGGCGCCAAGCAGATCGACGGTAGCTGCCGGCGATTCGGGGCGGGCGCGGGCAACGCTCCCGTCGAGGCGCTGATCGGGGTGTTCGACAAGATCGGCGTCAAGACCGGTATCGACTTCTTCGACATCGCCGACGCCGCCGAGGAGGTCGTCGCGCCCGCGATGCCCGCCGAGTGCCTGCTGGACCGCAATGCGCTGATCATGGGTTACTCGGGGGTGTACTCCAGCTTCCTCAAGCACGCCATCCGCCAGTCCGAAAGGTACGGCGTGCCCGCCCATCAGCTACTGCACCGTGCCGGCCAGCGCAAGCTGATCGGCGGCCAGGAGGACCAGCTGATCGACATCGCGCTCGAGATCAAGCGCGAGCAAGCCGAAACAGCGGCGAAGTAACGCGAGGTCGGGCGGCGATGGCGTCGCGCCTCACCACTGCGGTTTGGATCCGCCCAGCCCGGCGGTGAGCGCATCCGCGGTGGCGGTCAGACCCCTTGCGTGCCTGGCGATCTCGGAGTCGGTCATGGCCCGGCCGATCTGCAATGACACCACCATGGCCTGACGCCGGTGGTGGTCGTAGACGGGGGCCGAGATGACGCTGATGTCGTGGCGCTGGCGGGCCTCGGCCTCGCTGCGCAGGTAGACCCGCTCACCGGTATCGGAGATCAATTCGCCCAGTAGCGCCCGCAATTCATCCGGCAGTGTGCTGGACATGCCCGCCATGAGGGCATAAAGCCGCCGGCCGCCCGGGGTGAGCCGCTCCACGAGATAGCCCGCGGTGCGGCATTCGGCGATCACGCGATCCAGCCGCTGCGTGTCGGTGCGTAGCGGGATGGTCGGCGCCCGGGCCAGCCAGTCACGCAGGGCATCGTCATCCCACAGCACGAACATCAGACCCACCGGCGGGGCGAACGGATAGCTCTGGCCAACCCGCACACCGACATCGGCGCCGGGCGGACCCACCAGCTCCAGCAGCGTGATCCGGTCGTCGACGACGGCGGCCAGCGCGGCGGTGGTGTTGAATGCGCCCGACAGCCGCCGGAGTTCTTCGCGGGCGGCCGGATTGACCCGCATCGACTCCTGGGCGATGTGTCCCAGCGTGATCAGGCTCGGACCGAGCCGGTAGGTCTTGTCCCTCGCATCGCGAACCAGGTAACCCGAATCGGTCAGGGTGGTGACGATGCCGAGGCAGGTGGGCTTGGCCAGGCCGACCTGCCGGGCCAGCTCCGAGAGCCCGAAACGTTCATGGGGATGCCGGGCCATGAAGTCGAGAATCGCGACGACGCGTTGCGTCGGAGGCGAGGAGCGGCCTGAGGAATCGGGCTGCGGCATTAGTCAACTGTACCGAAATTGGACCGCATTGATCCATATTTGGAACAGAGGTCGGTTGACGCAGACCTGGAACACGTTCTAGATTCAGAGCGGGATCACCACCGGTACGCCTCCAGAACACACGCGCGGAAGGCTCTTCGATGTATTCACAGCCGCTGGCCGAGGCCATTACCGAGGCCGAACGCCTCGTCACGGAAGCCTCCTTCATCGAGACCGAGGCCGACCTGCTCGAGGGCCTGCAGTATCTGGCCGGCTGCATCGCGGCCTGCACGCACGTCGCGTTCGACTACGACCGCGACCATCCCTTTCTGCATTCCGGAACCGGGCCGTTCACCAAGATGGGCCTGGACAATCCCGACACCATGTACTTCGGCACCCGGGTGGTGGCGGGCCACGAGTACGTCGTCACCGGCACCCGGGGGACCACCACCGACGTCAGCTTCCAACTGCTCGGTGGCGAGTACACCGACGAGGTGGTTCCCGACAGCGAGACCGCCTTCGACGACCGAAGGCTCGACATCGCCGCCGACGGCAGCTTCCAGTGGCGGTTCACCCCGGCGGGCAACGCCCAACTGGTGATCCGCGAGGTCTACAACGATTGGTCCGCCCAACGCGGAACCTTCGCGATCGCCCGCACCGACACCGCGGGCACCGCGCCGCCGCCGCTGACAAAGGAGCTCATCGAACGCCGGTATGCGACGGCGGGCAAGCAACTTGTGCAGCGCGTCAAGACCTGGTTGCAGTTCCCGAAGTGGTTCTACGACAACCTGCCGGTCAACACACTGACCGCGCCGCGTCTCACGCCCGGGGGATTGGCCACCCAATACTCGTCGGTGGGGCACTACGACATGACTCCCGATCAGGCGTTGATCCTCACCCTGCCGGTGACAGACGCGCCGTACCTCGGCTTCCAACTCGGCAGTCTCTGGTACATCTCGCTGGACTACATCAATCATCAGACCTCGCTGAACGGCACTCAGGCCCAAGCCGATCCAGACGGCAAGATCCGCATCGTCGTCGCTGAGGAGAACCCCGGCGTGACCAACTGGGTTGAGACGCTCGGGCACCGCAAGGGCTACCTGCAGTTCCGCTGGCAGCGCGTCTCCCGGCAGCTGACCGAGGCCGACGGTCCCACTCTGGAATTGGTCAACCTCGATGCGGTGCCGGGCAAGCTCCCGTACTACGAACAGAACAAGATCTCCGAAGACGCCTGGCGGCAGCGGATCGCGCTGCGCCAGAAACTCGTTGGCAACAGGATGGTGGGATAACTCATGGGCGGAATGCTCGAGAACAAGGTTGTGGTGATCAGTGGCGTGGGCCCGGCGCTGGGCACCACGCTGGCGCGTCGATGTGCCGAGGACGGCGCCGATCTGGTGCTGGCGGCGCGGACCGTCGAGCGCCTCGAGGACGTCGCCAAGCAGGTCACCGACCTCGGCCGCCGAGCGGTGGCGATCGGCACCGACATCACCGACGAGACCCAGGTGGACAACCTCGTCAAGCAGACCCTGGACGCCTACGGCAAGGTCGATGTGTTGATCAACAACGCCTTCAAGGTGCCGTCCATGAAGCCGTTCGCCAACACGTCGTTCGAACACATCCGGGAGACCCTGGAGCTCACCGTGCTCGGCGCGCTGCGGATGATCCAGGGATTCACCCCGGCCCTGGTCGAGGCCAAGGGTTCGGTGGTCAACGTCAACTCGATGGTGTTGCGGCACTCCGATCCCAAGCAGGGCGCCTACAAGATGGCGAAGGCGGCGCTGCTGGCCATGTCGCAGTCACTGGCCAGTGAGCTCGGTCCGCAGGGAATCCGGGTGAACTCGGTTCTGCCCGGCTACATCTGGGGCGGCACGCTGAAGGGCTATTTCGAGCATCAGGCCGGTAAGTACGGCACCACGGTCGACGAGATCTACAACGCGGCCGCGGTGAACTCCGACCTCAAGCGGCTGCCCACCGAGGACGAGGTGGCCTCGGCGATCATGTTCATGGCAAGCGACCTGTCCAGCGGGATCACCGGCCAGACCCTCGACGTCAACTGCGGCGAGTACAAGGCGTGAACGCAGGCCGCACCGATGTCGGGACCGTCGAGGATCTGCAGGCCTCGGCGGTCAGGGCCGTCGGGCTGGATGACTTCGGCGCCGATGACGACAACTACCGCGAAGCCCTCGCCGTTCTTCTCGAGTCATACCGTCGCGACGCCGATTTCACCGAACTCGGCAGCAAGATGTCGCGGTTCTTCCTCCGCAACGCGCTGGTGGCCCGGCTGCTCAGCGAAGCATCCTGGAAGCAGTACCCCAAGCACATCGACGTCGTGATCGAGCGTCCGATCTTCGTCACCGGTCTGCCACGCACCGGCACCACCGCCCTGCACAGGTTGCTGTGCGGTGACCCCCGTCATCAGGGCTTGGAGCTGTGGCTGGCCGAGTTTCCCCAGCCCCGCCCACCGCGTGAAACCTGGCCGGAAAACCCGGTTTTCGCCGAACTGGACGCCCGATTCAAGAAGGCGCACGACGAGAACCCGGACTACACCGGCCTGCACTACATGACCGCCGACGAGGTGGAGGAGTGCTGGCAGTTGTTGCGCCAGTCGCTGCATTCACTGTCCTACGAGACGTTGGCGCACGTTCCGACATACGCCCAGTGGCTGGCCAAGCAGGACTGGACCCGATCCTATGAGCGGCACCGCAAGAATCTTCAGCTGATCGGGCTCAACGACCCGGAGAAGCGCTGGGTGCTCAAGAACCCCAGCCACCTGTTCGCCCTCGATGCGCTGTTCGCCACCTATCCGGATGCGCTGGTGATCCAATGCCACCGGCCCGCGGAGACCATCATGGCCTCGATGTGTTCGTTGGCCCAGCACACCACCGAGGGCTGGTCGAACACGTTCGTCGGCGCGACCATCGGTGCGGACTCGCTGGAGACCTGGTCGCGCGGGTTGGAGCGGTTCAATGCCGTTCGGCGCGACCACAATCCGGGACAGTTCTTCGACGTCGACTACTTCCAGTTGATCCGCGAGCCGCTCCGGACCGTCGAGGAGATCTATGCGTCGTTCGGCATCGAGATGACCGATGACGCGCGGGCGGCGATTCAGCGCACCGACGAGGAGAGCAAACAGGGTCCCCGCGCTCCGAAACACACCTACTCGCTGGCCGACTACGGGCTGACCGAGGACCAGGTCAAAGAACGGTTCCGCGGGCTGTAGTTGTCCGCCGAGCAGACACAAACGTCCCCGAAACAACGGCGTTTCGGGGACGTTTGCGTCTGCTCGCGCGTGAACTAACCGTCGCCGGGGGCCGGCGCGCTGGAGTACTCCTCGAGGCAGCCCTCGGCCACGGCATGCTTGATGCTGTCGGACAGCTTCGGGCAGGACCGGGTGCGGGCACTGCTGCCGCCGGCGGCGCGGATCTCGGCGAAGTAGGCGCATCGCTGCTGGGCCTCGGTGCTCCATTGCACCGCGGTGTACGCCACGCCGAGCTTTTTGACCTGTACCGAGACATGGCAGAACCGGCAGTCCACCGCGGCCAGCCCGGCCGACAGGTAGCGCTCCCGGTCCCGCCGGGTCGCCTCGTGCACCGCGGCCGCGCGTTTCGGGTCGCCGGCGAAATCCGGTGCCTTCGACCAGGACGTGACATCGGTGTCGTCATCGTCGCCATGGGCCTCGTCGTGGCCGTGGCTCTCGTCGTGGTCATGGCCGCCGTGCAGCAGCAGCATCGACCGGGCGATCTCGTCGACGTCGGGCGCCTCGTCGCCGGCGGTCATTTCGCCGGCTGCTCTGCCGAATCAGCCTGCTTCTTGAGGTTCTCATCCACCTCGACCTGCCATTTCTCGATGGCAGCGGTGGTGTCGACCTCCATCTCGAAACGGTCGGTCATGTCCGGTGTCACGTCGGCGACATCGACGTAGAACTGCTGATACCAGCGGCGCATCTGGTACACCGCGCCGTCCTCCTCGACCAGAAGCGGGTTGTCGATGCGGGTCTTGTGCCGCCAGATCTCCACGTCCTGAAGAAATCCCTTGCTGACCCCGTCGGTGAACGCCGCCGCCAACTTCTCGGTGGTCTCGTCATCAAGACCCTTGGGCTTCTCGACGATGACGCCCCACTGCAGCATGAAGGAGTCCTGGCTCACCGGGTAGTGGCAGTTGATCAGGATCGACTCGGCCTTGAAGTCGCCATAGGTGTTGTGCAGCCAGTTGATCATGAACGACGGCCCGAAGTAACTGGCCTCGGAGTCGAGCTGCGATTCGCCGTAGGCGGTCCCCAGCCCGCCGACGTCGGGGCGGCCGACGTTGTGCAGGTACTGGGAGGCGATGTGGCCCTCGAAAACGTTCTTGAAGTACGTGGGCAGGCCGAAGTGGATGTAGAAAAAATGCGCCATGTCGGTGACGTTGTCGATGATCTCGCGGCAGTTGCTGCCCTCGATGAGCATCGAGTTCCACTTCCAGTCGGTCCAGTCGCCGCTGGCGTACTCGGCCATCTCCGGGATGCGCACCTCCGGCTGCGGCGGGTTGCCCTCGTGGTCGTTCCAGACGAACAGCAGGCCACCGCGGACATCGGTCTCCCAGGACCGGGTGCGGGCCAGCCGCGGCGTGCGCTTGGCGTAGGGGACGAGCTTGCAGCGCCCGTCGCCGCCCCAACGCCAGTCGTGGAACGGGCAGGCCACCTCGTCGCCCTTGATGCTGCCCTGCGACAGGTCACCGCCCATGTGGCGGCAGTAGCCGTCGAGGACGTGCAGTTCGTTCCTGGAATCGGCGAACACGACGAGCCTGGTGCCGAACGCATTGATGGCGTGCGGGTTGCCGTCCAGATATTCCTTGACTGGTCCCAGGCAGTGCCATCCCCGTGCGTACCGGTCTGGCAGGGCCCCGGTGTCGATCTCGCGAATGCCGGTAGTCACCTCACGCCTCCACTCATCGGTCCCAACTAGAACACGTTACAGTTTTTCCGCCGCGTTCCGCAATGACAGCGACGCTGCCTGCGGGTTACCCACCGGGCTGGGGTATATCTGAACGATGCCGATGTATTCGTTCGAGGGCCGCTCACCCCGAGTCGATCCCACCGCCTTCATTGCTCCGACCGCGGTGCTCATCGGGGACGTGACCGTGGAGGCCGGAGCGTCGGTGTGGTTCAACACCGTCCTGCGCGCCGACTACGCCCCGGTGGTGATCCGGGAAGGCGCCAACGTGCAGGACGGTTCGGTGCTGCACTCGCCGCCCGGAATCCCGGTGGATATCGGACCGGGGGCCACGATCGCGCACATGTGCACCATCCATGGCGCGCACGTCGGCGCGGAGGCGTTGGTCGCCAATCACTGCACGGTGCTCGACGGCGCGGTGATCGGGGCGCGCAGCATGATCGCGGCGCACTCGCTGGTGGTCGGCGGCACGCACATACCGGCCGAGGTGCTGGTCACCGGTGCCCCCGCGAAGGTCAAGGGACCCATCGCCGGCACCGGCGCGGAGGTCTGGGTGAACCTGAATCCGAAGGCCTACCAGGATCTTGCGCAGCGCTATCTGGCCGAGTTCGGCGAGGTCTAGATCTTCTGGGCGCTTGCGGTCGCCTGGTCGAGTTCCCAGTAGGCGCGCAGCGCGATCATCTTGCCCGCGTCGTCGACCTTGTAGGTGAAGACGCCCTCGGCGATAACCCGGTAGCCGCCGGATTCGATCACGATGTGGCCGACGTTGGCTTCCTCGTTGCCGCACTCGTAGGTCTTCTCGAAGTTGAACGTTAGCGTGCTGGGCGCGATCGCCATGTCGTAGAACTTAGCGATCGCCGGTTTTCCGCGGTGGCCCTTGCCTTCCGGGTCGAAATGCGAGGGGCCGATCGGGTCTTCGACGACGGCGTCGTCGGCGAACACCGCAAGCCAGGCCTCTTTGTCGTGGGCCATGGCCGCCTCGCGGGAGCGCCGTCCAGCCTCGTGGGCCGGGCCGCTCACCGGTCCTGCCACCCCGAGTGGATGTAGGTCTCGGCGAACCGCTTCATCGCGTCGATCTTCTTGTCCACCGGCGCGTCGAAGCCAAGGCCCTCGAACACCCAGGGGATGCCGATGTAATCCGTGACTCCCGCCGCCACCAGGTCCCGATGACCGTCGACACCGAACTTGTCGATGCAGACGGCCTGGTACTCGAAAGGATCACCGGCGCGGTCGTTTTCGGCCAGCAACCTCTTGAGTGTCGTGATGGTCTCGGCCAGCTGGTCACACGTCATCATGGCGCTGGTCCAGCCGTCGCTGACCCGCGCGGCGCGCTTGAGCGCGACCTCGGTGTGCCCGCCGACGTAGAACGGCACCGGCTTCGACGGCGCTGGGCTCATCTGCAGTCGGTCGAAGTCGTAGAACTCGCCGTGGAACTCCACCATCCCGCCGGCCAGCACCAGCTTGATGACCTCGATCATCTCGTCGACGCGTTTGCCGCGCTTGGCGTAGGGAACCCCGCACCACTCGAATTCCTCGGGTGCCCAACCGATTCCCACGCCGAAGCCGAACCGGTTGTGGGTCAGGTTGGCCACCGATCCGACCTGACGCGCCAGCAGCAGCGGGTTGCGGGAGCCCAGTTTCATCACGTTGGTGTAGAAGCGGATCCTCGATGTCACCGCGCCCATCGCGCCGGCGAGGATGAGCGGATCCACCCACGGGGTGTCCTGGTTCCACATCCGCGAACCATCGGGGGTGTACGGGTAGTCCGCCGACTGCTCCTCCATGTAGAAGATGGAGTCGGGCAGAGCGATGTTGTCGAATCCGAGTTCCTCGGCGGCTTTGGCAATCTCGAGCAGGTCGTCCAGCGGGCTCATCGCCACGCTGACCGTGTACTGCATCCTTGTCATGACTTGGGCTTGTCGGGCTTAGCGGGCTTGTCGGCGCCGACCACCCACATCGAGTAGTACTGCGAACCGCCGCCGTAGGCATGGCCGAGCGCCTTGCGGGCACCCTTCACCTGATGGTCACCGGCCTTGCCCATCACTTGGATGGCCGACTCGGCGAACCGGATCATGCCCGAGGCGCCGATCGGGTTGGACGACAGCACACCGCCGGACGCGTTGACGGGAAGCTTGCCGCCGATCGCGGTCTCGCCGGCCTCGGTGAGCTTCCAGCCCTCACCCTCGGCGGCGAAACCCAGGTTCTCCAACCACATCGGCTCGAACCAGGAGAACGGCACGTAGATCTCGGCGACGTCGATCTCGTCGATCGGGCTCTTGATGCCCGCCGCCTTCCACAGCGCGGCGGCCGCGTCGCGGCCGGCCTGCGGGCTGACCTGGTCGCGTCCGGCGTAAGCCAGTGGCTCGGTGCGCAGCGCGGTGGCGTGCACCCAGGCGACCGTGTTGCCCTCCTTCACGCGGGCATCCGCGATCTCCTCGTTGCCGATCACGATGGCGCAGGCGCCGTCCGAGGACGGGCAGGTCTCGTCGTAGCGGATCGGGTCCCACAGCATCGGGGACTCCATCACCTTCTCGACGGTGATATCGGGCTGGTGCAGATGGGCCAACGGGTTCTTGGCACCGTTGCGCCGGTCCTTGACCGCGACGATCGCGCCGATGTTCTTCGGGGCACCGGAGCGGTTGATGTAGGCACGCACGTGCGGGGCGAAGTACCCGCCCGCGCCGGCGCCGACCGGCTTGGTGAACGGCACCGAAATCGACAGCGCCCACATGGCATTGGATTCGGACTGCTTCTCCCATGCGACGGCCAGCACGCGGCGGTACTTGCCGGACTGCACCAGGCTGGCCGCAACGATCGCGGTGGACCCGCCGACCGAGCCGGCGGTATGCACCCGGATCAGCGGCTTGCCGGTGGCACCCATGGCATCGGCCATGAACAACTCCGGCATCATCACGCCCTCGAACAGGTCGGGCGCCTTACCGACGACAACGGCGTCGATGTCGTCGAACGTCGACCCGGAGTCGGCGAGCGCCTTGTCGATGGCCTCGCGCACCAGGCCGTTCATCGAGACGTCCTTGCGCTTGGCCACGTACTTGGTCTGCCCGGTGCCGATGACCGCGGCGAGGTTCTTAGCCATCTGCGCCACTCCTTCTCATCGCTCCTGCCTCGCTCTGCATCGTCGGCGCGCCCATCAATTGTCGCCTTCCAGGACCGCAACCAGGTTCTGTTGCAGCGCAGGCCCGCTGGTGGCGTGTGCCAGTACGCGCTGTGCCGATCCGTCGAAGATGTGGCGGGCGGCGAAGCCGATGCGCTCCAGGCCCGCGGAGAACATCGGGTTGGCCGCCAGGGCACCGCCGGACGGGTTGACCGTCGTCGAGGGTTTGAGCCCGATCGCCTCGGTGAGGATGAGTTGTTGGTGGCTGAACGGAGCGTAGATCTCGGCCACCTCGATCGAGCCGACGTCGCCGTTGGTCGCCGCCTTCGCCGACACCGCCGTCGACGGCGAGGTGGTCAAGTCACGCGCGCCCAGCACCGGCGTCTCGATCCGGTGCTCGAAACCGGTTATCCACGCCGGTCTTTCCCGCAGCGCCCTGGCCCGGTCGCCGGCGGCCAGCACGATCGCCGAGGCGCCGTCGGTGATCGGCGCGATGTCGTGACGGCGCAGCGGGTCGGCGAAGTACGGACGTTGCAGCAGTTCATCGACGCTGTCGGCCGGCTTCTCCGAGTCGGGCCGTTCGGCACGACCGAGTGCATCCAACGCCACCTGCGCCATCTGCTCCTCGGTCCATTTGCCGGTGTCCAGCCCGATGCGGGCCTGCAGGCCGGCGATGGAGACCGAGTCAGGCCAGAGTGGCGCGACGGTGTAGGGGTCGGTCTGCATCGCGAGCACGCGGCGCAGCGTTCCCGCCGAGGACTTGCCGAAGCCGTAGACCAGTGCGGTGTCGATCTCACCGGTGAGTAGCTTGATATAGGCCTCGTACAACGCCCATGCGGCGTCCATCTCGACGTGTGACTCGTTGATCGGCGGAACCGCGCCGATCGAGTCGATCGCCGAGATGAACGAGAACGCCCGGCCGGCAAGGTAATCCGAGGATCCCGAGCACCAGAAGCCGATGTCCCGCTGGCTCAGCCCCAGCTGGGAGTACAACTCGGCGAAGCAGGGCATCAGCATCTCGACACCGTTCGTGGTGCCTTCGGTACTACGGACATGCGGGGCGTGCGCGAAGCCGACCACCGCGATATCGCGAGAACTCATGTTGGGTGTCAGCCCCTTTACAGGTGGTGCTTGTAGCTGTCGTAGTCGGCGTCCGGTTCGCCGGTGGGCCGGAAGTATTCGATGTTGTCGATCCCGAACTCCCGCTCCTCGGGATGCCGCCAGACCGCTTCGACCCGCATGCCCATCCGAACGTCGGCGACGTCGATCTCCTGGAGCAGGTGCAGGAACGGAATATCGGCACCGTCGAGCAGGATGTAGGCCGCGACATAGGGCGGTTTGATCCGCTGGCCGGCGAACGGGATGTTGATGATCGCGAACGTCGTCACGATGCCCTTGTCGGGCAGTTCGACGAAGGTGTCCAGCACCTTGCCGGTGGCCGGATCCGCTTCGCGCGCAGGGAAATACACCTTACCGTCAGCACCAGTGCGCGCACCGAGCAACTTGCCGTCGCGAAGGGCACGCAGATAGGCGCTCTCCGGGACCGACGCGGTGTGCTGGATTTCGACCGAGATGGGCGTGACGATCATCGTCACCGGCTCGAGGTCGTCGTCGGGCTCCGGTGCGGCTTCGGGCGTCTCACCGATGGCGAAGTAGGCGATGTCGTGGATCGAGCCGACCGGGGCCTCCGCCCAGTGCGCATGCACCCGGTCTCCGGTCTTGATGCCGGAGGGGTCACCAACGTCGACCGCGTGCAGCATTGCGGTGTCGGCGCCGTCCAGTTTGATCAGCGCCCACGCGAACGGTCGGTCCAGCGGCTGGCCCTCGAGTGGCTCGGCCTGCCAACTCCAGGACACCACCGTTCCGACGCTGGCCACCGGTACGATCTCCGTCAGCGGTTCGTAGGTGACCGGGTCGTATTCCGCGGGCGGTACCAGAACTCGTCCATCGGATCCGCGGACGCCGACGATGCGGCGGTCACGGAGCGCGGTGAAGAAGGAGCTGAGCGTCGATCCGACCGAACGGGTGTAGTCGAACGACAGCCTCAGCGGCGCCGAAAGGGGCGGTTCGTGGGAATCGATCAAGGCCGGGCGGCTTTGGCTGGCTGTCACAGCATCGAGTAGAACAGGTTCTAGTAAACGTGGCAAGGATCGTGTTCGTGACAGAAAGGCGACACCGATGAAGCTGGGTCTGCAACTCGGATACTGGAGCGCGCAGCCGCCGGAGAATCACGCGGAGCTCGTCGCCGCCGCCGAGGAGGCCGGCTTCGACACGATGTTCACCGCCGAGGCGTGGGGGTCGGACGCGTTCACCCCGCTGGCCTGGTGGGGCCGCGAAACCACGAGGATGCGGTTGGGCACCTCGGTGGTCCAGCTCTCGGCGCGCACCCCGACCGCCTGCGCCATGGCCTCGCTCACCATCGACCACCTCTCCGGCGGCCGCCACATCCTGGGCCTGGGCGTCTCCGGGCCGCAGGTGGTCGAAGGCTGGTATGGCCAGCGCTTCCCCAAGCCGCTGGCGCGCACCCGGGAGTACATCGACATCGTGCGCAAGGTCTGGGCCCGGGAAGCCCCCGTGACCAGCGACGGCCCGCACTACCCGCTGCCGCTGACCGGGGAGGGCACCACCGGGCTGGGCAAGGCGCTCAAGCCGATCGTGCACCCACTGCGCGCCGACATCCCGATCATGCTGGGCGCCGAGGGCCCGAAGAACGTCGCGCTGGCCGCCGAGATCTGCGACGGCTGGCTGCCGATCTTCTACTCTCCGCGCATCGCCGGCATGTACAACGAGTGGCTCGACGAGGGGTTCGCCCGTCCCGGTGCGCGACGTTCGCGAGCGGACTTCGAGATCTGCGCGACCGCCCAGCTGATCGTCACCGACGACCGCCCGGGGGTCATGGAGCTGATGAAACCGCACTTGGCGCTCTACATGGGCGGCATGGGCGCCGAGGACACCAACTTCCACGCCGACGTCTACCGGCGGATGGGGTACGCCGAGGTGGTCGACGACGTGACCAGGTTGTTCCGCACCGACCGCAAGGACGATGCCGCCAAGGCCATCCCGGACGAGCTGGTCGACGACTCGGCGATCGTGGGTGACCTGGACTACGTGCGTAAGCAGATTCCGGTCTGGGAAGCCGCGGGCGTGACCATGATGGTCATCGGCGCCCGCAACGTCGACCAGATCAAGGAGGCCGCGGCGCTGCTCTGAGGTTTGCTTGCGGCGCTGTTAGAACACGTTCTAGATTGTCCGGATGACGGCTTCCCAGCACACCATCGCCGGCACGGTGCTGACCATGCCGGTGCTGATCCGCAAGGCGAGTCAGCACATGGCCATGTTCTCGGTGGACGCCGCCGCCGCGCAACGGATGATCGACTACAGCGGCCTCAAGGTCTGCCAGCACCGGCCCGGGCGCACCATGGTGGTGCTGATGCTGATGCACTACATCGACGGCGATCTGGGCCAGTACTACGAGTACGGGACCAACGTGATGGTCAATCCGGTGGGCTCGGACGCCAAGGGGCTGAGCGCGCTGCAATCGGCGGTGGCCTTCGTCCACCACCTGCCCGTCGACCAGGCCTTCACGCTGGAGGCCGGCCGCCGGATCTGGGGCTATCCGAAAGTGATGGCGGACTTCGACATCCGCGAGGGCCGTCCCTTCGGTTTCGACCTGACGATCGACGGCACGCCCGTCGTCGGAATGGATTTCGCTGCGGGGCTGAAGCTTCCGCTCGGCGGCCGCAGGCAGGTGCACAACACCTACTCGTTCACGGACGGCATCCTGCGCGAGACGCCCGGTGAAATGGCCCCGAGTGGCGTGCGGTATCGGCTCGGCGGCGCCCGGGTGCGGCTCGGTGACCATCCCTACGCGAAGGAACTCGCATCGCTCGGTTTGCCCAAGCGCGCGCTGTTCTCGAGCTCCGCAGACAACGTTGAGATGTCGTTCGGCGACGCCAAGGAGATTTCATGACCCAGACACTGCCCGACACCAAGCCCGATATCGATCTGACCAACGGCAACTTCTACTCCGACCGTGGCGCGCACGACGTATACCGCTGGATGCGTGCCCACGAGCCGGTGTTCCGCGATCGCAACGGCCTGGCCGCCGCCGCGACCTATCAGGCGGTCATCGAGGCCGAGCGCGACCCGGAGACGTTCTCCAACACCGGTGGCATCCGGCCCGACAACCCGGGGATGCCGTACATGATCGACATGGACGACCCCGCGCATCTGTTGCGCCGCAAGCTCGTCAATGCCGGCTTCACCCGTAAGCGGGTGATGGACAAGGCGCCTGGTATCGATACCCTGTGTGATTCGCTGATCGACGCCGTGTGCGAGCGCGGCGAGTGCGATTTCGTGCGCGACATCGCCGCCCCGCTGCCGATGGCCGTCATCGGCGACATGCTCGGGGTGCTGCCGTCGGAGCGCGCGACACTGTTGAAGTGGTCCGACGACCTGGTCTGCGGCTTGAACTCGGCGGCCGACGAGGCCACCTTGCAGGCGGTGATGGACGCCTTCGCCGGCTACTCGGCCTACGCCATGGAGACGATCGCCAAGCGCCGTGCCGAGCCGGCCGACGACCTGTTCTCGATCCTGGTGAACTCGGAGGTCGACGGCGAGCGGATGGACGACCAGGAGATCCTGATGGAGACCCTGCTGATCCTCATCGGCGGCGACGAGACCACCAGGCACACGCTGTCCGGTGGCACCGAACAGCTTCTGCGCCATCAGGATCAGTGGGAGCAGCTGGTCGCCGACCCCGCCAAGGTGGCCGGTGCCATCGAGGAGATGCTGCGCTGGACCTCGCCGGTGAAGAACATGGCCCGCACGCTGATGCGCGACGTCGAGTTCCACGGGGCCCAGCTCCGCGAGGGTGAGAAGATGCTGCTGATGTTCGAGTCGGCCAACTTCGACGAGGCGGTGTTCGACGACCCGGAGAGTTTCCGGATCGATCGGAACCCCAACAGCCACATGGCCTTCGGCTTCGGCACCCACTTCTGCATGGGCAACCAGCTGGCCCGCCTCGAGCTGAACACCATGGTGCGCAAGCTGCTGACGCGGCTGCCCGATCTGCGACTGGCCGACGACGGGCCGCTGCCGCTACGGCCGGCCAACTTCGTCAGTGGCCTCGAGGCCATGCCGGTGGTGTTCACCCCGACCAAGCCCGTTCTGGTCTAGGGCGTTCGGCCGCACCCATTGCGCCGAGCGTGCGCTGACTGCGAATATTCGGGCTGATTCTCGCAGTGGGTTCACGCTCGGCGCGCGAAGGCGCTTGCGACGCGGTGGAGAATCGCACCGTCGGTGTCTTCGACCGTGACCCGAATGTGGATCCAGCCGAGTTCGCCGACTGCTTCCGCACGGCGGATGTCGTTGTTGAACGTGCGGCGGTCGGTCCGGTGGTGGTCGCCGTCGTACTCGAGGGCGATCTTGGCGTCCTCCCAACCCATGTCCAGCATCGCGACCAGAACGCCGTACATGTCGTACACCGGAATCTGGGTGGTCGGCGGCGGGAAGCCGGCGCGGACGATCAGCAGACGCAGCCGCGTCTCCCGCGGTGACTCTGCGCCCGGGTCGACGAGATCGAGCACCGTCCTGGCTTGTCGAATACCGCGACGCCCCTGGTATCGCTCGGCGATGAGTTCGACGTCGGCGATCTTGAGTCGAGTACGACGGGCGAGTGCGTCGATTGCGGCGACAGCCGCGTCTACCGGATAACGACAGGCGATGTCGAGCGCGGTGCGGGCGGGAGTGGTGACCTGAATGCCGTCGATGGGCTCGGGCTCGTCGTCAGCCACGGTGTCGGACCAGGAGCGGAGTCCTGATGGTGGTCGACGATTGGAGCAGAGGATTTCAGCGGGCAGTCGGGGGCTTATCCACTTGGCACCGTGCAGTGCGGCGGCCGACCTGCCGGCAACCACACCACTTCGCCGTGACCACAGCCACGCGGCTTCGGCACGCATCGTGGCGGTGAGGTCGACGTCGGGCGGAATGTACACATCGGGGTAGATGGCGACGAACCTGCTGCGAAGTGCGTACGGTGCGAGCGCCCCCGCAGCCAACGCTTCACTTCCGATGAAGGGCGTGCGCATAACGGGAGTCTGCCGTCGACCACCGACACTTCAACGAACGTGCGCTCACTGCGAAAATCTGGCCCGATCTTCGCAGTGGACGCACACTCGGCGACGGGAGGTGAGCCGCAGAGCTAGCGCATCTTGAATTGGGGGGCGCGCTTCTCCTTGAAGGCCAGCGGGCCCTCCTTGGCGTCCTCGCTCAGGAAGACTTCGATGCCGATCTTGGTGTCGATCTTGAACGCATCGTTCTCGTGCAGGCCCTCGGTCTCCCGAATCGAGCGCAGGATCGCCTGCACCGCGAGCGGGCCGTTGTTGGAGATCACCTCGGCGATCTCCAACGCCTTGTCCAGCGCCTGGCCGTCCGGCACCACATGGCCGATCAGCCCGAACTCCAGCGCCTCGCGAGCCGTGATGTGCCGACCGGTCAGCAGCAGATCGCAGGCGATGGTGTACGGAATCTGGCGTACCAGGCGCACCGCCGAGCCGCCCATCGGGTACAGGCTCCACTTGGCCTCGGAAATCCCGAACTTGGCGCTCTCGCCGGCGACCCGGATGTCGGTGCCCTGCAGAATCTCGGTACCGCCGGCGATCGCCGGCCCCTCCACCGCGGCGATCAGGGGCTTCGTCAGCCGACGGCCCTTCAGCAGGCCGTCGATGCGCGAGGGGTCGTAGCTGCCGTCCTTGAACGAGTCGCCCGGCGGCTTGGCGGTTGCGGCCTTGAGGTCCATCCCGGCGCAGAAGTAGCCACCGGCGCCGGTGAGGATGCACACCCGGATGTCGGGATCGTTGTCGACGCGGTCCCACGCCTCGACCATGATCGAGAGCATCTCGGTGGAAAGCGCGTTGCGCGCCTCCGGGCGGTTCAGCGTGACGATGAGGGTGTGTCCGCGCTGCTCAATGAGGGCGTCGGGGCCGTTCTCAGATTCGCTCATCGATGTCCGCCTTTCTTAGTCGCGACCACAGACTTGTCAGGAACTGTAACAGGTTCTAATTTGGGTCCGTGGCCCTGAACATAGCTGATCTAGCCGAACACGCCATCGACGTCGTCCCGGATCGGGTCGCCCTGATCTGCGGCGACGACCAGATCACCTACGGCGAGTTGGAGGAGAAGGCCAACCGCCTGGCGCATTACCTGATCGACCGGGGCGTCAAGAAGGACGACAAGGTCGGGCTGTACTGCCGAAACCGCATCGAGATCGTCATCGCGATGCTGGGCATCGTCAAGGCCGGCGCCATCCTCGTCAACGTCAACTTCCGCTACGTCGAGGGCGAACTGCGCTACCTGTTCGAGAACTCCGACATGGTGGCCCTGGTACACGAACGCCAGTACGCCGACCGGGTGGCCAACGTGCTGCCCGACACCCCCAACGTCAAGACCATCCTGGTGGTCGAGGACAGCAGCGATGCCGACTACAAGCGCTATGGGGGCGTCGAGTTCTACGAGGCCATCGCAGAGGGCTCCCCGGAGCGCGACTTCGGTGAGCGCAGCGCCGATGCCATCTACCTGCTGTATACGGGTGGCACGACGGGCTTTCCGAAGGGCGTGATGTGGCGCCACGAGGACATCTATCGGGTTCTGTTGGGCGGCACCGACTTTGCCACCGGTGAGCAGGTCCAAGACGAGTACGAGCACGCCAAACAGGCCGTCGCGGGGCCGCCGATGATCCGGTTCCCGATTCCCCCGATGATCCACGGTGCGACCCAGTCGGCCACCTGGGCGGCGCTGTTCACCGGCGCGACGGTGATTCTGGCGCCGGAGTTCGACGCCGAGGAGGTGTGGAACACCGTCGAGAAGCACAAGGCGAACTTGTTGTTCTTCACCGGTGACGCGATGGGGCGGCCGCTGCTGGACGTACTCGAGCGCAGCATCGAAGACCGCGATCTGTCCTCGCTGTTCCTGCTCGCCAGCACCGCGGCGCTGTTCTCGCCGAGCCTCAAGGAGCGCTTTCTCGAGTTGCTGCCCAACCGGGTGATCACCGATTCCATCGGTTCGTCGGAGACCGGCTTCGGCGGCACCAGCATCGTGGCGAAGGGCGCCTCGCAGGCCGGCGGGCCGCGGGTCACGATCGACAAGAACACCGTCGTGCTCGACGACGACGGCAACGAGGTCAAACCTGGTTCGGGTGTGCGCGGCATCATCGCCAAGCGTGGCCATGTTCCGGTCGGTTACTACAAGGACGAGAAGAAGACCGCGGAGACCTTCCGCACCATCAACGGTGTCCGGTACGCGATCCCGGGTGACTACGCCACGGTCGAGGAGGATGGCACGGTGACGATGCTGGGCCGCGGCTCGGTGTCGATCAACACCGGCGGCGAGAAGGTCTACCCCGAGGAAGTGGAAGCCGCGCTCAAGGGCCACCCCGACGTCTTCGACGCCCTGGTGGTCGGCGTGCCCGACCCCCGGTTCGGCAATCACGTCGCTGCCGTCGTCGCACCGCGCAAGGGCACCCGCCCCACCCTGGCCGACCTGGACGCCTTTGTGCGCAA
Organism: uncultured Mycobacterium sp.; assembly: GCA_964535335.1. Taxonomy (GTDB): domain Bacteria; phylum Actinomycetota; class Actinomycetes; order Mycobacteriales; family Mycobacteriaceae; genus Mycobacterium. The sequence continues at coordinate 24,488 of CAZHUU010000019.1, read as the reverse complement.
GGAGATTGCGGGCTACAAGGTGCCCCGAAGTCTGTGGCTGGTGGACGAGGTGAAGCGCTCGCCGGCCGGCAAGCCGGACTACAAGTGGGCCAAGGAGCAGACCGAGCAACGGCCCGCCGACGACGTGCACGCCAAGCATGCGGGGACCGCCAGTTGATGCACACCGAACTGTGTGACCGGTTCGGCATTCAGTACCCGATCTTCGCCTTCACCCCGTCGGAGAAGGCCGCTGCGGCGGTGAGCCGGGCCGGTGGAATGGGCGTGCTGGGCTGCGTCCGGTTCAACGACCCCGAGGAACTCGAGGCCACGCTGCAGTGGATGGACGAGAACACCGACGGCAAGCCGTACGGCGTCGACGTGGTCATGCCGGCCAAGATCCCCACTGAGGGAACGAAAGTCGACATCGACGCGCTCATCCCGCAGGCGCACCGCGACTTCGTCGCCAAGACGCTGGCCGATCTCGGCGTGCCGCCACTGCCCGATGACTTGGTGCGTAGCGAAGGCACACTCGGCTGGCTGCACTCGGTGGCCCGCTCCCATGTCGAGGTCGCGCTCAAGCACCCGATCAAGCTGATCGCCAACGCCCTTGGTTCGCCGCCCGCGGACGTCATCGACCAATCCCACAAGGCCGGCGTGGCGGTGGCGGCCCTCGCCGGCTCGGCCAAGCACGCCAGGCGCCACGTCGACAACGGTGTGGACATCGTGATCGCGCAGGGCCACGAGGCCGGTGGGCACACCGGTGAGATCGGCTCGGTGGTGCTGTGGCCGGAGATCGTGGACGCGGTCGGTGACACCGCGGCCGTGCTGGCGGCCGGCGGCATCGGCACCGGACGTCAGGTGGCCGCCGCGCTGGCACTCGGCGCGTCCGGGGTGTGGATGGGGTCGGCCTGGCTCACCGCCGCCGAGTACGACCTCGGGGCGCGCCCGGACGGTGGACCGTCCGTCATCCAGGAGGGGCTGCTGGCGGCGACCTCCAGCGACACCGTGCGCCGCCGCATCTATTCCGGCAAGCCGGCCCGGCTGCTCAAGAGCCGGTGGACCGAGGCCTGGGATGCCGAGGGTGCACCCGAACCGCTCCCGATGCCGTTGCAGAACGTTTTGGTGGCCGAGGCTCATCAGCGGATGAGCGGCTCTGCCGATCCCGGCACGGTGGCGATGCCGGTCGGCCAGATCGTCGGCCGGATGAACGAGATCCGGCCGGTGGCCGACATCATCGCCGAGCTGGTGTCCGGTTTCGAGTCGGCGTCGCGCCGGTTGGACGATATTCGCGACAGCTGATCGAGCCCGCATACAGTCAAGTCATGACCATCGACGTCTGGATGCAGCACCCGACGCAGCGCTTCCTCGCCACCGACATGTTGGCGTCGTTGCAGCGTTGGACCGGCGGACAGATCCCCAACGAACAACTGCCGATCGACGTAACCGTCGCCGCGATGGACGCCGCCGGGGTCGACGTCGGCCTGCTGACACCGTGGCGTGGGCCCAACGGTCAGGACCTGGTCTCCAATGACGAGGTCGCCGACTGGGTTCGGCAGTATCCGACCCGGTTCGCCGGCCTGGCGGCCGTCGACCTGGACCGGCCGATGGTCGCGGTCCGTGAGTTGCGCCGACGGGTTCGCGATGAGGGCTTCGTCGGCCTGCGGTTACTGCCGTGGCTTTGGGGAGCACCGCCGACCGACCGCCGCTACTATCCGCTGTTCGCCGAGTGTGTCGAACTCGGTGTGCCGTTCTGCACCCAGGTCGGCCACACCGGGCCTTTGCGGCGGTCGGAGACCGGGCGGCCGATTCCCTACATCGACGAGGTCGCGTTGGACTTCCCGGAACTGGTGATCGTGTGCGGCCACGTCGGATACCCGTGGACCGAGGAGATGGTGGCCGTCGCCCGCAAGCATGAGAACGTCTACATCGACACCTCGGCCTACACCACCCGACGGCTGCCGCCGGAACTGGTGAACTTCATGAAGACCGGCACCGGCTCCCGAAAAGTGTTGTTCGGCAGCAACTATCCGATGATCATGCCCGCGCACGCGCTGGACGGCCTCGACGAACTACGACTTTCCGACGAGGCCCGCGCGAACTATCTACACGGCAACGCCACTCGGGTGTTCCCGTCGCTCGCCGGCTGACCGGATCGTCAGCGCGGTATCTCGAACACCGGGTCGTCGCTGTTGAGTGCCTCGGCGGACAGTCTGCGCTTGATGATCTTGAAGGTCTCGGTGCGTGGCAGCGCAGTGGCGACCCGGACGAACGCCGGCCACTGCTTGGGCCCGAGGTCGGCCTGGGCCGCGAGGAAGTCCCGAAATTCGTGCGGGTCGAACGCGACCCCGTCGGGCATCACCAACGCGGCCATCACCCGGTCACCCACGGACTCGTCGGGGATGGCATACACCGCCGCTTCGGTGACATCCGGATAGCGCATCAACACCCGCTCGATCGGGGCGGTTCCGAGATTTTCGCCGTCCACCCGCATCCAGTCACCGAGGCGGCCGGCGAAGTGCGCGTAGCCGGCCTCGTCCCGGTAGGCGAGGTCACCACTGTGATAGGCGCCGCCGGCCATCCGCTCTGCCTCGGCGTCGGGGTCCTTGTAGTACCCGCGGAAGTTACCGGGCCCTTCGACGTTCACCAGTTCGCCGATGACACCCGGCGGGCATGGCAGGCCGGTGTCGACGTCGAGGATGTCGAGGCCCTCGGGCAGTGGCCCGAGGGCGCCCTCCGGAGTGTCGGGGGTGCGGGCGATGTTGACGCCGCCCTCGGTGGACCCGAAGCCGTCGACGACGGTGACGCCGAAGCGGGTCGCGAACCGGGTCAGGTCGCGCGGGGCGCCTTCGTTGCCGTAGACGATCCGCAACGGATTGTCGGCATCGTCCGGTCGGGGCGGGGTGGCCAGGATGTAGGACATCGGCTTACCGACGTAGTTGGCGTAGGTCGCATTGAACCGACGGACGTCGGGGAAGAACTGCGATGCGGAAAATCTGCGCCGCAAGGCAATCGACGCTCCTGCTGCCACCGCGGGTGCCCAGCCCGCCATGATCGCGTTGGAGTGGAACAACGGCATCGACAGATAGCAGGTGTCGGCGGGGCCAAGTCCGAAGCGCTCGGCGAGCATGACACCGGGACCGGCCACCTTCTCGTGCGTGCACCGCACCGCCTTGGGCTCGCCACTGGTACCGGAGGTGAAGATGAGCATGAACAGATCGTCGAAAGCACTGTCGGCGAACGTGATCGGGGAATCCGCGAAGGCCGCCAGTTCCTCGGCCCACTCCGTCGAGGTGACATCGATGATCGCCGTGCCGTCCGGGGCGAACCCGTCGCCGTAGCCGTTGGCCAGGTCGTCCGCGAGCACCAACTGACAATCGGCGTGCTTGATGTCGCGGCGCAGCGCCGCACCCCTGCGGGTCGGGTTGAGCCCGACGACGACGAGCCCGGCCTGGGCCGCAGCCACCAGCACCGCGGAGAAGAACGGTGTATTACCCAGCAGCACACCGACATGCGGGGGCTTGGCCGGGTCGAGCCGCGCCCGCAACGCCGCAGCCAGATCGGCACTCGTCTGCACGTGCTGACGCCAGGTCGCATACGACCCGTCGTCGGCGTGGATGCCGCGGTCGTCGACGTCGACCAGCCGCGCCACCAGGCCGGGGACGGTCGGCGCGCCGGTCACGGGTGCGGTCAAGCCGGGGTGTCGGCCAACTCGCGGCCGATCTGCCGCAGCTGGGTGGTGGCGCCGCCGAGGGTGAACTCGGTTTGCTTGGCCGCGAGGAAGTAGCGGTGGACCTGGTGGTCGACGTCGATACCCACACCACCATGAACATGAACGGTGGTGTGAGCGACGCGGTGCCCGGCCTCGGCCGCCCAGAACGCCGCGGTGGCCACCTCGAGATCGGCGGGCAGGTCTTCCGACAGTCGCCAGGACGCCTGGACGAGCGCCAGTCCCAATCCCTTGATGTCGATGTAGTCGTCGGCCAGCCGGGCGGAGACGGCCTGGAAGCTACCGATCGGACGGTCGAACTGCTCGCGGGTGCGGGCGTATTCGGCCGTCAACTCGAGCGCCCGTTCGAGCACACCGAGCTGGTAGGCCGTGTATCCGAGCGTCTTGTGGGTGGCCAGCCATGCCAGCACGTCGGCATCACCGACGATGCGATCGGCTCCGACCTCGACACCGGCAAGATCAAGCTCGCCGGTGCTGTTCTTGCCGGTGGTCAGCAGCGGGGTCACCGATACACCAGGATCGCCGGCCGCCACCAGGAAGACCTTGGTGCCCGAATCGGTTTCGGCCGGAACCAGGAACGCGTCCGCGACCGGTCCGAACGCAACCTGGGTACGGTTGCCGGTCAGCCGAAATCCGTCACCGGACGCCGTCGCCTGCACCGGCCCCTGGCCGAATTCGCCGTCGAGGGCGGCCGTCAGAATCTTCTCGCCGGCCACCGCGGGGGCCGCCCATTGCTCGCGCAGTTCCGGTGTGCCGAAACGGGCCAGCGCGCCGGCGCCGAGAACCACCGATTCCAGATAGGGGACCGCGGCCAGTTGGCGGCCCAGCGCGGCCAGGATCGCGGTCTGCTCCAGTACACCGAACCCACCGCCGTCCACCGACTCCGGTGCTGCGGTGGACAAGACGTCGGCGTCAACGAGCTTGCGCCACAACTCGGTGTCGAAACGCTGGTCGAGTTCGTCCAGCGCCCGCTGATGCTGCGGGGTGCACACCGCATCGACGATCGTTCCGACGAGACCGGAAAGATCCTGAGCCGCTTCTGTTCTGGTGAAATCCATGTCGTTGCCTTCCAGTCCGTCAGCGGTTGACCCGGGGCAGGCCGAGGGCGGCCATGCCGATGATGTCGCGCTGGATCTCGTTGGTGCCGCCACCGAAGGTGAGAATCAGGGCGGCGCGGTGCATCCGTTCGACGCGACCGCGCAGCAGCGCACCGGGGGAATCCTGACGCAGCGTCGCCGACGGCCCGAGGATCTCCATCAGCAGCCGGTAGGCCTCGGTGGCCAGTTCGGTGCCGAACACCTTGGCCGCCGAGGCGTCCGCCATGGAGAGCGTGCCACTCTTGGCGGAGGCGAGTTCCCAGTTGATCAGCTTGAGGTACTCGGCCTTGGCATGCACCCGGGCGAGGTTGAGTTGCACCCACTCGGAATCGATGAGCCGGTTGCCGTGCGCATCCTTGGTGTTCTGCGCCCACTCCCGAACCTGGTTGAGTGCCAGGAAGATCGGCTGGGCGGAGACCAACGCGACGCGCTCGTGGTTGAGCTGGTTGGTGACCAGCTTCCAGCCGCCGTTCTCCTCGCCGACCCGGCTGCTCACCGGCACGCGCACATCCTGGTAGTAGGTGGCGCTGGTTCCGACACCGGCCATCGTGTGCACCGGCGTCCAGGAGAAGCCCTCGGCGGCGGTCGGCACGATCAGCACCGAGATGCCGCGGTGCTTCTTGGCTTCCGGGTTGGTGCGGACCGCCAGCCAGACGTAGTCCGCGTACTGGATCAGGCTGGTCCACATCTTCTGGCCGTTGACCACGTAGTCGTCGCCGTCCTGCACCGCGGTCGTGCGCAACGCCGCCAGGTCGGTGCCGGCACCGGGCTCGGAATAGCCGATCGAGAAGTGCAGATCACCCGAGGCGATCTTGGGCAGATAGAACTTCTTCTGCTCCTCGGTGCCGAAAGCCATGATCGTGGGCGCGACGCTGTTGATCGTCAGGAACGGCACCGGCGCGCCCGCGATGGCGGCTTCGTCGGTGAAGATCAGCGAGTCCATCGGGTCGCGGTTCTGGCCGCCGTACTCCTCGGGCCAGTTCAGCGTGAGCCAGCCGTCCTTGCCCATCTGCGAAACGGTCTCGCGGTAGACGTTGCCGGTGCCGATCTCGCCACCCGAGGTCGACATCAACGCTTCCTGGCGTTCGGGAGTCATCAGCCTGCCGAAGTACGACCGGAGCTCGCGGCGCAGCTCCTCTTGTTCCGGGGTGTAACTGATCCGCATTGCCTGGTCCTCGCGCTCGGGGTTGGTTCCGATCGGCACCCGCCGACACACCTGGTTGTAACACGTTCTAGTCTTGGGGTCCAGCGCCCGATCGGGCCGGTAATGGACTGTTCAGGTCGTATCGTGGTGCTGCGAATATCCGGGGCAGTCCCGGATGGTCGGGCAAGGAGGAAAGTCATGCGCGTCGTGGTGGACCGTGACCGCTGTGAAGGTAACGCCGTCTGTGTCGGAATCGCGCCGGACCTGTTCGAACTCGACGAGCAGGACTACGTCATCGTGACGAAGGATCCGATCCCGGCCGACCAGGAGGCGCAGGCCGAGCAGGCCATCGCCGAATGCCCGCGCGCCGCGCTGACCCGCAAGGACTAGAGGTATTCATAAGTTGGCTGCACAAGACGTGTCTGACGACCTCATCGATCTCTCCGGACGCGTCGCGGTGGTCACCGGCGCCGCCGCCGGGCTGGGGCGCGCCGAAGCGAGCGGGCTGGCCCGCGCCGGGGCGACCGTCGTCGTCAACGACGTGGCCCGGGCGCTCGATGCGTCCGACGTTCTCGACGAGATCGCCACGGCCGGCTCCAAGGGTGTCGCCGTCGCCGGCGACATCAGCCAGCGGTCCACCGCCGACGAGCTGGTGGCCTGCGCCGACGGCCTCGGTGGGCTGAACATCGTGGTCAACAACGCCGGTATCACCCGCGACCGGATGCTGTTCAACATGACCGACGAGGATTTCGACCTCGTCATCGCGGTGCACCTGCGTGGTCATTTCCTGCTCACCCGCAATGCGGCGACCTACTGGCGCAACAAGGCCAAGGACAGCGGCGGGTCGGTGTACGGCCGCATCATCAACACCTCCTCGGAGGCCGGTCTGTCCGGACCGGTGGGGCAGGCCAACTACGGCGCCGCGAAGGCGGGGATCACCGCGCTGACGCTGACCGCGTCGCGCGCGCTCGGACGCTACGGGGTTCGCGCGAACGCCATCTGTCCGCGGGCGCGCACCGCGATGACCGCCGACGTGTTCGGCGACGCACCCCCGGAGGGGGAGATCGACCCGCTGTCGCCGGAGCATGTGGTGACGCTGGTGCGGTACCTGGCCTCGCCAGCCTCCGACAAGGTCAGCGGTCAGGTGTTCATCGTCTACGGGCCGACCGTGACATTGGTGGCGGCGCCGACCGCCGAGCACCGGTTCCATGCTGAGGGCAACGCCTGGGATCCGTCGGCGTTGGCCTCGTCGATGTCCGAATACTTCGCTGAGCGGGATCCGGAGCGGACCTTCGGCGTGATGGGCCTGATGGGCGACTGAGTCCGGTTCGACCGTGTCCCAGCCGACTTCGGTTGGCCTACAAAAAAATCGGCGACGAGCGGCTGATCGACGACGTCACGTCGATCTAGTTCCCATCAGCCGTGGTCGGACGTCTTGGTATCGGCCAGGGCGTCCAGGAATGAACGGGCCCACCGGTCGACGTCATGGGCGAGCACCTGTCGGCGCAGGGCGCGCATCCGCCGGCGGCCCTCCTCCGGAGTCTGGTTGAGCGCCGCCTCGATCGCGTCCTTGACACCCTCGAGATCGTGCGGATTGGTCAGGTAGGCCTGGCGCAATTCGGCTGCGGCACCGGTGAACTCGCTGAGCACCAACGCGCCGCCGAGGTCGCTGCGACATGCCACGTACTCCTTGGCGACCAGGTTCATCCCGTCGCGCAGGGGGGTCACCAGCATCACGTCACTCGCCACGAAGAATGCGATCAACTCGTCGCGCGGTACCGGACGGTGCAGGTAGTGCACGACCGGATGGCCCACCTCGCCGTACTCGCCGTTGATGTGGCCGACCTGTTGTTCGATGTCGTTGCGCAGGATGCGGTAGCTGTCCACGCGTTCCCGGCTGGGCGTCGCCAACTGCACCAGCACGGTGTCGTCCCGCTTCGCCCGTCCTTCGGCGAGCAACTCCGAAAAGGCCTTCAGCCGAACGTCGATGCCCTTGGTGTAGTCCAGCCGGTCGACGCCGAGCAGGATCTTGCGCGGATTGCCCAGTTCTGCGCGGATCTCGCGGGCCCGGCGCCGGATGTCGCGGTCGCGCGCCTTGCTGTCGAGTTCGGCCGAGTCGATCGAGATGGGGAACGCGCCGACCTTGACCTTGCGGAAACCCACCTGCACCTCACCGAACCGCGACCGTACACCGACCGAGGCCCGAGAGGTGTTGGCGCCCACCAGCCGCCGCGAGAGGAACAGGAAGTTCTGCGCACCACCGGGCAGGTGGAACCCGACCAGATCGGCACCGAGCAGACCCTCGATGATCTCGGTGCGCCACGGCATCTGCATGAACAGCTCGACCGGTGGGAACGGGATGTGCAGGAAGAAGCCGATTGTCAGATCCGGGCGCAACATGCGCAGCATCTTCGGCACCAGCTGCAGTTGGTAGTCCTGCACCCACACCGTGGCACCGTTGGCGGCAGCACGTGAGGTGGCTTCGGCGAAGCGGCGATTGACGTCGACATAGCGATCCCACCACTCGCGGTGGTAGATCGGCTTGACGATCACATCGTGATACAGCGGCCACAGCGTGGCGTTGGAGAATCCCTCGTAGTACTCGGCGACGTCCTCCGCGCTCAGCCGGACCGGGTAGAGCTGCAGGCCGTCTTCGACGATCGGCTCCTCTTCGCCGTCGACGATGCCCGGCCAGCCGATCCAGGCCCCGTGCTGGCGGCGGAGCAACGGCTCGAGGGCGGTGACGAGGCCGCCCGGGGCGCGCTTCCAGGTCACCGTTCCGTCGGCCGATCGCTCCATGTCGATCGGCAGGCGGTTGGCGACCACCACGAACTCGGAGTTTCCGGAGGCGACGGTCCCCCCGTCTCCGGACGCCATCTACGCTTCTTGCTTTGAGGGCCCAATACCGAGCATCGACAGGAATACCCGGCACTCGTCGGCGTCGGTGGCGTACGCGGCGACGACGCGCCTGGCCTGGCGTGCGGTGCTGTCGGCCAGGGGCTCCACGTCGTCGATGTCCGCGGGGTCAGATTTTGCAGGCATGGGTCAACTCTAGGCGAAACGAAGGTCTTCGGGTGCCGAGCGGCGGTTACGGGCTGCTCGACAGCGTCGACTCCCAAGAGCCGGCACGGATCGGCATCGTCACCGTCCCGGAACTCTGTTGGCTGCTAGGGGCTCGACGAGATGGAAGTGCGCGGCTCCACTACCGGCTTGGGCTGCTCCTCCTGCAACCCGATGCACTGGCCGGTGTTGGCACCCGTGCACGGGATGCCGGCGACCTCGGGCAGGTTGTGCGAACCATTCGGAGTCTCCGTGCCGATCCCGGTGTCGCCGCCCGGTACGCAGCTGTCGGTGGCGACGTCGAGGTGCTCGCCCGGTGGGCACGCGGCCACGGGTGAAATCGGTCCATCGGCGGGCGCGGCCAGCAGCGGTGCGGCCGCGATCGCGACAGCGAATCCGCCGGCAACGGCCAATCGCCGCGCCGAACTACTGATTGTCGCCATGGTCATTTCCTGTCAGTTTGCTGTGCTGTTGTCGTCAACCAGTTTATGTAAGCGCTCCGAGGCGCGCAGATGTTACAAGGAGGCGACTGGCCTGGGCTTTTGCCCGCCGCCAACCGTCGTGGCCTGCGGCTTCGGCCGCCGGTGAGCACGGGCGGCACCGGATTTTGCCACGGTGGAACCCCGCCGGTGGAAGCGCTTTGCCGTGACAGGCGGCCGTGGTTCGATATGTAGAACCTGTTTCAGTTTTGCGTGAGGAGTACGGCGTGCAGCTCTCGTTCGCGGATCGGACTTACCTGGTCACCGGGGGTGGAAGCGGTATCGGCAAGGGGGTGGCGGCCGGCCTCGCCCAGGCCGGGGCCAATGTGATGATCCTCGGCCGCAACGCCGACCGGCTGGCGGCGACGGCGGACGAGATCAACGCCCAGGCCACGGACGGCACGGTGATCTACGAACCGGCCGACGTCACCCACGAGGACGAGATCGCGCGGGCGGTCGAGGCCGCCACCGCGTGGAACGGACGCCTGCACGGTGTCGTGCACTGCGCGGGCGGCTCTCAGACGATCGGCCCGATCACCCAGATCGACACCGAGGGTTGGCGCGCCACGGTCGATCTCAACGTGAACGGCTCGATGTACGTGCTGAAGCATTCGGCGCGCGAGATGGTGCGCGGCGGCGGCGGCTCGTTCGTCGGCATCTCCTCGATAGCCGCCAGCAACACCCACCGGTGGTTCGGTCCGTACGGAGTCACCAAGGCGGCCCTCGATCACCTGATCAAGCTGGCGGCCGACGAGCTCGGAGCCTCCTGGGTGCGCGTCAACGGCATCCGGCCGGGCCTGATCCGAACCGAACTGGTGCAGTTGGTACTCGACTCGCCCGAGCTGAGCGGGGACTACCAGAAGTGCACGCCGCTGCCTCGTCCCGGTGAGGTCGAGGACGTCGCGAACATGGCCATGTTCCTGCTCAGCGACGCCGCGCAGTGGGTCACCGGTCAGATCATCGGCGTCGACGGCGGGCAGAACCTGCGGCGCGGGCCGGACTACTCGGCGATGCTCGAGCCGGCCCTCGGCGCCGACGCGCTACGCGGCGTGGTCTGAGGAGCTAGTTCACACACGGAATCCCGCCACCGTCCATGGGGCGACCCTGGTCGGGTGTCGCAGTGGTGGTCATGCCGTACCAGCCCGGCGCCGACGCCGTCTCGGCAGTCGTCTCCGGCTCGGGATCGGCGGGCGGAACGTCGTAGCCCTCGCCGAGGATGACGCGGACGCTGTCGGCCGGCAGCGCGACGCTGGGCTGGGGTGCGTTGTCGATGCCCAGGAGCGAAGCCACCGACTCGGCGTCGGTCCGCGCGCCGGGACCGTAGTAGATGACGGTGTCGACCGGTTCGGTCGCGTCGCGGTCGCGAACCTGCTCGATGGAGTAGCCCTGCTTGCTGAGCACTCGGGCGGCCTGGGCGGCCAGCCCGGACGTGCTGCTGGCGTTGACCATCTCGACCGTCGTCTGTGGGTTGGGCGGCGGCACCGGCCGGGGCACCGCGGTGGTGCTGGCGGTGGCGCTGTCGCTGCCGATGGCGGTGGCGATCTCGGCGCGGATCTTGGCCGGATCGACGATGTTGACGTCCTGACCGTCGATGTTCTCGTAGCGCAGCACCGGCAGGGTGCGGAACTCGACATCGCCGCCGGCCAGTGCCGCCATCCGGCGGAACTGATCCTCGCCCCAGCCCTCCGAGAGCACGATGTCCTTGCGGGCGACCGCCATCAGCCCCTTGAACTTGTCCAGGTCGGTGAACGAACCGGAACTCTGCAACTGGTGCATGACCGACAGCAGGAAGGCCTGCTGGCGATGGGTGCGGTCGAGGTCGCCGTTCTCCAGGCCGTGGCGCTGCCGCACGAAGGCCAGCGCCTGCGCGGCGTCGAGAACCTGCCGTCCGGCGGGGAAATCGGCGCCAGAGAAGTCGTCGTGCACGGCGTGGTTCAGGCAGACCTCGACGCCGCCGAGGCTCTCGGCTAGGTCGTAGAAGCCGGCGAGGTTCACCTCCGCGAAGTAGTCGATGGGCTGCCCGGTCAGGTTCCGCACGGCTCGCAGGGTGGCCTTGCGGCCGGCTTCGCGTCCGGCGCTTTCCAGCTCGGCGCGATCGGTCACGCCTTCGTCGGTGAGCTTCTGTTCGGTCTCGGCCTTGGTCAGGCCGTAGGCCTCTTTGATCTTGATGTGGTCGTAGCCGGTGATGCCACTGACCGCGACCCAGTCGTCCCGGGGGATGGAGAAGGCGACCACCCGGTTGTCGGCGCCGATGTGGATCAGGATCAGGGTGTTGGTGTTGTAGCCACCGGCTTCGGAGTCGCCGGCGTGCAGTTTGTCGAGCAGCTCCCCGGGCAGCTCGTTACCCTGCTGGTCCTTGCGGGAGTCCAACCCGATCAGCAGGATGTTCATCGCCCCGCCGCTGGATCGTTCGCCGTCGCCGAGGGCCCGGGAGATGGTGATCCCGCCGAGCAGTCCGTGCGCCTCCCAGTACGCCAGGCCGGTGGCCAGCACGACGAACACCGAGACCAGCCCGATCGCTGCCCGCCCGATGACCCGCCCGGTCCGGCGGGCCGCCGAGGCCGGCAGGTGATGGCGGCCGTGTCGGCTGCGCGCGCCGGCCGCCGGAGCAGTCGGCGATGGATGCATGAACGCCAGTATGCGGTGCATTTCCGGGGCACTCCCAGCCAGTGGGCACCGTCACAGCTCGCCGAGGTGCTCGGTCGGCCGCTTCGGCCCAGCTCACTGCGCTGTGCGTCAGCGATATGGCTATGCTGAGCATGTGCTTAGCATGATTGGTTCCGGCCGCGGCCGCGGCGCCTCGTGAAACCCGCTCCGTTCGACTACCACCGGCCCGACACGGTGGCGCAAGCGGTGCAACTGCTGGCCGAACTCGGTGAGGACGCCAAGCTCATCGCCGGGGGGCAGAGCCTGGTACCGATGCTGGCGATGCGGCTGGCGTTCTTCGACCACCTGATCGACATCTCCCGACTCGAGGAGTTGCGGGGGATCGAACTGGACGGTGACTGGCTGCGGATCGGGGCGGGCACCACCCACGCCAGGGTGGGCTCCGACGAGTTGGTCCGGTCGGCGGCGCCCCTGCTGACCCACGCCACGCCGCTGATCGGACACTTCCAGATCCGCAACCGGGGCACCCTGGGCGGCTCGATCGCGCACGCCGATCCCGCCGCGGAGTATCCCGCGGTCGCGATCGCCCTGGAGGCCGAGATGCAGACGGTCTCGCCGAGCGGTCGCCGGACCATCCCGGCCGCGCAGTTCTTCACCGGTGTGTGGGAGACGCCGCTGGCGTCCGACGAGATCCTCACCGGCGTCCGGTTCCCGGTCTGGTCGGGCCGGTGCGGTTTCGCCGTCGAGGAGTTCGCCCGCCGTCACGGTGACTTCGCCATCGCCGGGGCCGCCGTCGCCGTCGAACTCGACTGTGACGACCGGATCCGCCGCTGCGGCATCGGATTACTCGGGCTCGGCCAGACCCCGCGGCGCGCTACGGCCGCCGAATCCGCCCTCACCGGCCGTGGCGTCGGCGAGGTGACTTCCGAAGAGGTCGGCGAGCTGGCGATGACCGGACTCGACGGCATTCCGGCCGACCTGCAGGGGTCGGCCGACTACCGCCGACGGGTCGGTGCCGCGGTCGCCGGGCAGGCCTGGTTGACGGCAACCAAGGAGGCACAGGATGCATGAGCAGCGGATCCGATTGTCCGTCAACGGAACTGTCGTCGAGGCTGTCGTCGAACCGAGGCTCACCCTGGCCGACTTCCTGCGCGAGCGCTGCGGTCTGACCGGCACCCACCTGGGTTGCGAGCACGGCGTGTGCGGCGCGTGCACGGTCCTGGTGGACGGTGCGGCGGTGCGGTCGTGTCTGGTGTTCGCCGTGCAGGCCGACGGTACGGACGTCGACACCGTGGAGGGCGTCGCCTCGGCCGACGGGGAACTCTCGACGGTGCAGGCGGCGATGCGGGACTGTCACGGCCTGCAATGTGGCTTCTGCACACCGGGTTTCGTCATGTCGATCACCGCCCTGCTGCGGGACAATCCCGACCCCACCGATGAGCAGATTCGGGAGGGCTTGTCCGGCAACGTCTGTCGCTGCACCGGCTATCAGGGCATCGTCAACGCCGTCCGACTGGCGGCCGACCGGATGTCTGCCACGCCCTAGCGGCGCGCCGCCTCCTCGATCAGCGCCACGATCACGGCGGGTGTGGCCGGCAGCCGGGTGACCGTCACCCCGAGCGGTGCCAGCGCATCGTTGACGGCGTTGATCACGGCCGGCGTCGAGCCGATCGCTCCGCCCTCACCGGCGCCCTTGTAACCGCCGACACCCGGTCCGGGCACCTCGACGTGACCGTATTCGATCGGCGGCACCTCGGTGGTGGTCGGCAGCAGATAGTCGACGAATGTGGTGGCCAACGGATTTGCGTCGTCGTCGTAGACCAGGCTCTCCAGCAGGGCGCCACCGATGCCCTGCACGGTGCCGCCGGCGATCTGGCCTTCGACGACGTTGGGATTGATCATCGGTCCGACGTCCTCGCTGACGATGTAGCGGGTCAGGGTCACCCGCCCCGTGACGACGTCGACCTCGCAGGTGCACGCGTGCGTCGCGTTGGCCCAGTTGATCGGGGTCTGGGAGGTGAAACGCGCCGTCGCCTCCAGCGTCGCCGACATCCCGGGCGGCAGCTGCTGCGGCTCGTAATACGCGCGGTAGGCCAGGTCGGCGAAGCTGACGCTCTTGGCGGGGTCGTCGGCTGCGGTCGCACGCGAGGAGGCCAGTTCGATCTGCTCGGGACTCACGCCGAGGATGTGGGCTGCCATCGCGGCCAGCTGGCCGCGCAGGGCGCCGGCCGCCTCCTCGACCGCGCCGGCGGTCATCGGCGCACTGCGGCTGCCCTGGGTGCCTGCGCCGTACGGGGTCACCGCGGTGTCGCCCTGAATGGTGGCGACGTCGTCGATGTCGGCGCCGAGCGCATCGGCGGTGAGTTGGACCACGGTGGTCTCGATGCTGTTGCCGCTGGAACCACCGTTGACGTACACATTGATCTTCCCGGTGGGCTCGATCCGGATGGTGGCACCCTCGGTGGCCAGATGCCCGGTCGCGGCGCCCGTCGGCTCGATGTAGGCCGAGAAGCCCAGTCCGATGTAGCGGCCCTGGGCCAGCGCCTCGCGCTGCTCCTTGCGGAAACCCTCGTGGTCGAGGATCTTCACGGCCTGTTCGAACGTTTCGCTGGGAGCGACGTGGTCATACGGCATGCCGTTCGGGTTGAAGTACGGCATCTCGTCGCGGCGCAGCAGGTTCTTGCTGCGCAACTCCACCGGATCGATCCCGATCCTGCGCGCGGCGATGTCGAGAAGTATTTCCCGCGTGAGGGTTTCGTATTGCCACGGGCCGCGGTAGGCGGCCAGGCCGCTGGTGTTGGAGAACACAGTCTGGTAGCTGAAGCTGGCCTTGGGCACCCGGTACGGGCCCGGGAAGAACATTCCGATGGCCGCGGTCGTCAAAACCGGATAGGGGGTCGGGTAGGCACCGACGTCCTGGACGAAGTCGATGTCGACGGCGAGGATGGCGCCCGCACCGTCCAGGGCGATACGTGCGGTGCCGTCGACATGGCGGGCCTGCCCGGCCGACATCAGGTTCTCGCGACGGTCTTCGATCCACTTCAGGGCCGCGGGAACCTTGCGCGCGGCGAGCATGATGCACATGTCTTCGCGCATCGGGACGACCTTCTGGCCGAACCCACCGCCGGTGTCGCGCATGATGACTCGGACCCGTTGCGCCGGGATGCCCAGCAGCCGGGCGGCGAATGCCCGCAATTCGTGCGGCGTCTGGGTGGACGCCCACATGGTGAGTTCCTCGGCGGAGGCCAGCCATTCGACCACCAGGCCGCGGGTCTCCATCGGCACCGGAACGTAAGCCTGTTGGTAGATGTGCTCTTTGACGACGGGCGCCGCGGCGGCGAAGACCTCTTCGTCGGGGGGCGCCCCGGCGAGACCGCCCGCCACGTTGTCCGGATAGGCCTCGTGCACCACGACATCGGCGCCCACCGCGGTGGTGAAGTCGGCGATCGCCGGCAGCGGTTCGTAATCCACGTCGACGAGTTCGATGGCGTCCTCGGCGATGTAGCGACTCTCGGCCACGACGAGGGCGACGGGGTCGCCGACGAACTTCACCTCACCCTCGGCCAACGGCGGACGCGGGGTGTCCGGAACGTCCTTGCCGGCGACCGCGTGCCAGGCCTCCTTCACCTCGGGGTTGAGCTCGGCGGCGGTGAACACCGCACGCACCCCCGGTAGTGCCAGCGCCGCCGCGGGGTCGATCCGGTTGATCCGGGCGTGCGCGAAGGGGCTGCGGACGAAGCACGCGTGCAGCATGCCGGGCCGGGTGACGTCGTCGACGAAGGTTCCGCGGCCGGTGAGCAGGCGGGTGTCCTCGACCCGAGGGACCCGAGTCCCCGCGTAGCGCGTGGCGGGTGCGGCCATCGTTCGCTCCAATGCCTCGTCGGGTGCCCAATGCTGAGCAGTCGCTCAGCGAAAGCGTACCCAACGGCGCGCGGAGTGGGTCATTCCCGCCGGATTCCGCACAGCCGGCGCACCGCTTCCAGGCCGTCGGGGGTGCCGGGCCAGTGCCGGGCGAGGGCATCGGCGCCCGCGGTCCGGGAGACCCACCGAAGCACCAGGACGGCGATGACGACGTCGTCGGCGAAGCCGATCACCGGAATGAAGTCGGGGATCACGTCGATCGGCGAGGCGATGAAGGCGAGCAGCATCAACAACGCGATCCGGATACGCCGGGGCAGTTGCGGATCGGTGGCCAGTCGTTTGAGCAGGCGTAGGACGTCGGGCAGCAGACGCAGCATGTCCGGGATGCCGACGTCGTCGGGTTTGACGACGCACAGGGTGACGATCAGGATCAGCCAGATTGTGCCCAGCGCGGCGCCGATGCCGATCGGCACCATCCACCAGTCCGTGAACACCTTGCCCATCTTCGTATGGTCGAGTCATGAGCAAGCGACCGAACCCCGAGAAGCCGCAGCCCGGCGAGGAATCGGTGTGGGACTACCCGCGCCCGCCGCGACTGGAGACCTTCGAGGGATCCATCACCATCGAGCTGGGCGGTGGGCTCATCGCCTCGACAAGTCACGGTTGGCGGGTGCTGGAAACCAGCCACCCGCCGACCTACTACCTGCCGCGGGCCGCCTTCGCCGACGGGGTGCTGCGCGACGCTCCGGGGTCGTCGTGGTGTGAGTGGAAGGGTCAGGCGCGCTACTACGACCTGGTGACCGATACCGCCGTCGCGCCGAAGGCCGCCTGGACCTACCCGCATCCCACCCGGGGCTTCGAGCCCATCGCCGGCGCCGTCGCGGTGATGGCGGGGCAGGTGGACCGCTGCACGGTCAACGGCGAGACCGTGGTGCCGCAGCCGGGTGGTTTCTACGGCGGCTGGATCACCAGCTGGGTGGTCGGCCCGTTCAAGGGGATACCGGGGTCCATGGGCTGGTGAGCCGGCCCGCGTTGTGCCCGGCTACCAGCGACTATCGCCGGGACTGTCGCGGAAACGTCGCGGAAACATGATCGCCGCACGTTGGAAACACTGCGCCGACATTCTCGTCGGGACCTTGCCGGGAGCCTAGAAGGAGCCGGAATTGGATTCGATCGATCCCGCCGCCACCGCGTGGCTGCTCGCCAGCACCGCACTGGTTCTGCTGATGACCCCCGGGCTCGCCATCTTCTACGGCGGCATGGTGCGCACCACCGGTGTGCTCAACATGATCATGATGAGTTTCATCGCGATCCCACTCGTCACGGTGGCCTGGCTGCTGGTGGGCTACACGTTGGCGTTCAGCGGTGACCTCGGCGGGGGACTGATCGGCAACCTCACCCACGTCGGCATGCTCGGGATCGGGCCGGGCACCGCGCACGGCGCCGTCCCGGAACTGTTGTACTCGACCTTCCAGCTGAGCTTCGCGATCATCACCGCGGCCCTGGTCAGCGGCGCGATCGCCGACCGCGCCCGGTTCGCCGCCTGGATGGTCTTCGTGCCGGTGTGGTCGGTCGTGGTGTATGCGGTTGTGGCGCACTGGGTCTGGGCGCCGGAAGGATGGCTGTTCAAGCTCGGCGTGCTGGACTATGCGGGCGGGCTGGTCGTCGAGATCGTCTCGGGTGCCTCGGCGCTGGCGCTGGCGCTGGTGCTGGGGCCGCGGATCGGCTTCAAGGTCGACGCGATGCGCCCGCACAACCTGCCGTTCGTGCTGCTCGGGGTGGGCCTGCTGTGGTTCGGCTGGTTCGGCTTCAACGCCGGTTCCGCACTGGCGGCCAACGGCGCGGCGGCGGCGATCTTCCTCAACACGCTGGTGGCCGGCTGCCTGGGCATGCTGGGCTGGCTGTCGGTCGAGCGGATCCGCGACGGCAGGCCGACCACGTTCGGTGCCGCCTCCGGGGTGGTCGCCGGGCTGGTGGCGATCACCCCCTCGTGTGGAACCGTCAACACCCTCGGTGCCGCCGTCGTCGGTCTGGCGGCCGGCATCGTCTGCTCCTTCGCGATCGGCCTGAAGTTCCGGTTCGGCTATGACGATTCCCTCGACGTCGTCGGCGTCCACTTCGTCGGCGGGGTGGTGGGCGTCCTTCTGATCGGGTTCCTGGCCACCGCGGTGATGACCGGAGGCCCCAACGGCATCTTCTACGGCGGTGGCGCGACCCAACTTGGCAAGCAGGCCCTGGGGATGGTGGTCGTCGCGGTCTACGCCTTCGCCGTGTCCTACGGGTTGGCCAGGGTGATCAACCGCCTCATGGGCTTTCGGCTCAGCGCGGAGGAGGAGACCACCGGCGTCGACTTCACCCAGCACGCCGAGACCGCCTATGCCGAGGGCGTGCACGGCCACCAGCCGATGCGCCGGCCGTTGTTCGGCGAGGGCCGTCCGCGGCCGGACTTCGACGAGGACTGAGCGGCCACGATCCCGCTGCGCACAAAGATGGCGATTACCGGCTGGACTGCGTAACTTGGCGCTGCTGAGTGGAGGTGGTCGTGTCGGGTGACTGGGCGTCGGTGTCTGCCGACCTGATCCCGGTGGCGCTGGTCGTCGCGTTGTCGCCGATTTCGGTGTTGCCCGCGCTGCTGCTGGTGCTCTATTCGAAGCGGCCGCGCGCGACCAGCCTGACCTTCCTGGCCGGGTGGGTGCTCGGGCTGGTGGTGTCGACGATCGTCTTCGTCAACGTGCCCAAGCTCCTCGGGGAGCACGCGGGTGGTTCGCAGGGCCGATTCCGGCTGATCTTCGGGGTGGTGTTGATCGTCGTCGGTGTGTTGCTGTGGATCAGGCGGGCCCGCACCGCGCAGGCCGGCTGGCTCGACCGGGTCAGTACCGTCTCGCCGGCCGTCACAGCCGGGCTCGGCCTGCTCTTCGCCATCGCCAATCCGAAGATTCTCGTGGCCTGCGCCGCAGCGGGTTTGGCGATCGGTACCTCCGCGCTGAGTGCGGGCGGACGTGGGTTCGCCGTCGCCTACTTCGTGGTGTTGGCCGCGTCGACGACGGCGCTGCCGGTGCTGGCCCACCTGGTGGCCGCCAAGCGGTTCGACCGGACCCTCGAACGGTTGCGGCAGTGGATTCAGCGCCGCCAGAACGAGATCAGTGCGGTCGCTCTGGTCGTCATCGGCGGGATTCTGGTGGCAAGCGGGTTCGGCAGCCGCTGAGTTGGTCGCGTCGGTACCATTCCGCGCATGCCGCTGGCTGATGGCGAGATGTTCGCGGGATACCAAATTCTGCGCACCCTCGGTCTCGGGGGGATGGGCGAGGTGTACCTCGTCCAGCACCCGCGGCTGCCCCGCCAGGACGCACTGAAGATCCTGCCCGCCGCGATGTCGGCGGACCGGGAATTCCGTGAGCGATTCAACCGCGAGGCCGAGTTGGCCGCCACCCTGTACAACCCGCACATCGTGGGCATCCATGATCGGGGCGAGTTCAACGGTCAGCTGTGGATCTCGATGGACTACATCGACGGGCCCGACGCCGGCCGGCTACTCAGGGAGCGCTACCCGACGGGTATGCCGCCGGGCCAGGTGGCCGAGATCGTCTCCGCAGTCGCCGAGGCCCTGGATTATGCGCACGACCGCGGACTGCTACATCGAGACATCAAGCCGCCCAACATCCTTCTGACGACCCCGCATCGCGGTCGCCGGCGGGTCCTGCTGGGCGACTTCGGCATCGCGCGGACCGCCGCCGATATCAGCGGACTCACCGAGACCAACGTGACCCTCGGAACGGTGAACTATGCCGCCCCCGAGCAGCTGATGGGCGGCGAGATCGACGGTCGTGCCGATCAATACGCGCTGGCGGCCACGGCATTCCATCTGCTGACCGGGGCGCCGATGTACGGATCGTCCAATCCAGCGGTCGTGATCAGTCGCCATCTCAACGCACCGCCACCGGCGCTGGGCACCTCGCACCCTGGGCTGGCGTCGCTGGATCCCGTTCTCGCCAAGGCTCTTTCCAAGAATCCCGACGGCCGATTCCGCAGCTGTACGGACTTCGCGCAGGCACTGACGCAGGCGGTGACGACGGCAACGACCGTACCCCACGCGCCGCCGTCTGCGCCACCGCCGTTCCACAACCCACCGACCGCGGTCCTGCCCACTCCGCTCGAGCCCGCACGGCCGCCGACGCCGGTTGCGGCGCGGGCGTCGCGGTGGCCCTGGATGGTGGCGGCGGT
The DNA here is from genome assembly GCA_964535335.1 of uncultured Mycobacterium sp. Taxonomy (GTDB): domain Bacteria; phylum Actinomycetota; class Actinomycetes; order Mycobacteriales; family Mycobacteriaceae; genus Mycobacterium. Next base: position 4,313 of record CAZHUU010000019.1, on the reverse strand, counting down.
CGCGGTGCTGCTGATCGTGGGAGCGGTGGTCGTCGCGGTCTGGCCCGGCAGCCAATCCGGTCCGCGGGTGGCTTCCAACGCGACCACGACCACCAGCTCAGCGTCGCCCGTGGTTCCCGGGGCGGTCACCTTCGACAGCATGCGAACGCTAGTCACCGAGTTCTACCGCCAACTGCCCGGTGATGCCAGGGCGGCGTGGAGCGACCTGGACACCCACTATCAGCAGCGCAACGGGCTCGATGACTTCCTGGCCTTCTGGTCGTCGATCCAATCGGTTCGCCTCATCTCGGTGAGTCCCCGGGATGCGACCAGCGTGGTGGCCAGGCTCGCCTACCTCCGGCGTGACGGCGTCGTCGACACCGAAGACCGCTGGCTCAGCGTCGTCGCCGAGGACGGCCGGCTACTCATCTACGACTCCGAGCGGATCGGGCCTGCCTAGCCGGGCTTTGGCCGCGCCATCGGCGCTGATCGGACTACCATGACCGGCATTCGAACAAGGGGGGATCCATGAGGCCCGGGGAGCCTGATCCGCTGGAAAAGACCCTGCTGCCGTACTACAACCAGGGTCACCACAACGGGCCGATCGTCGTCGACGACTGGGCCGGGGGCATCGCGCAGACCGATGCACAGTTGCCGTCGGTGCGCATCGGCCGGCGCTGGTTCAGCACACTGTGGTTGGTGCCACTCGGGATCGCCGGCCTGGTGCTGTCGATCGCCGTCGTCCGCGAGATGGCGCACTACGAGTGGTTCCACGACTTCATCGCGAAGTACCCGGGCACCTCCGCGCAGTACGTGCAGCCGGTGCAGTCGGGCTTTCCCGGGTGGCTGCGCTGGCAGCACTTCCTGAACCTGCTGTTCATGATGTTCATCATTCGCGCCGGTCTGCAGATTCTGGCCGATCATCCACGGCTGTATCTCAACTCCGGTAGCAAGCCCGACACCGAGTGGCTGCGGCTGCGCGGCCCGGTCCCGGCCGACCGGCGAGACAGCGACGATGCCGAGAATGTTTGGACGGCGAAGGAGGATTCGGTCGCGTTGCCGAAACATTTGGGAATTCCCGGCTTTCGGCACTCCATCGGCCTGGCCCGTTGGTGGCACTTCAGTTTCGACCTGCTCTGGCTGATCAACGGGCTGCTGTTCGTGGTGTTGCTGTTCAGCACCGAACAATGGAAGCGTCTGGTGCCGACCTCGCTCGACGTCTTCCCCAACGCGCTGTCGACGGCGTTGCAATACCTGTCGTTACAGCTGCCGGTGAACGCCGGCTTCAGCACCTACAACGCGCTGCAACTACTCGCCTACTTCATCACGGTGTTCATCGCGGCCCCACTGGCTCTGATCACCGGTCTGCTGCAGGCGCCGTCGATTGCCGGCCGGTTCGGCACCGGCGCCGGCCTGCTCAACCGGCAGGTCGCTCGCACGATCCACTTCGGCGTGCTGATCTGGATGCTGGTGTTCATCGCCGTGCACACGCTGATGATCTTCGTCACCGGGTTCGTGGGCAACGTCAACCACATCACGCTGGGCACCGACACGAACTCCTACCTGGGCGTCGGGCTGTACCTGCTCTGGATGATCGTCGTGGCCGTATTCTGGCTGCTCGCATCGCCATTGACGATCCGGCACCCGCGCACCGTGCAGAAATGCGGCCAGGCGATGGTGGGCTGGCTCAAAGGTCTACTGGAGCGCACCAACCCGACCGCCACCTACACCGACAAGGACATCTCGGAGTACTTCTGGACCAACGGCGAGAAACCCGAGATCGACGAATACGAACGCCTCAAAGACGGTGACTGGTCCGAATACCGACTCAGGGTCGACGGTTTGGTGGAGCGCCCGCTCGAACTGAGCTACGACGAGCTCCGAACGATGCCCAAGCAGGAGCAGATCACCCAGCACTTCTGCATCCAGGGCTGGTCCGGAGTCGCCAAGTGGGGCGGCGTCTCGATGCGGGCGATCTGCGAAGCAGCCGGACCGGCCGCCAACGCCAGATGGGTGGTCTTCTACTCCTTCGCCGACGGGCCGGTGGGCGGCCGGTACTACGACTGTCACCCGATCGCGAACATGTACCACGACCAGACCATCCTGGCCTACGAGATGAACGGTCAGCCGCTCAACGAATCGCATGGGGCGCCGCTGCGGTTGCGTGACGAGGTCGAACTCGGCTTCAAACAGGTCAAGTGGGTCGCCGCCATCGAGTTCGTCGAGTCTTTCGACCACCTCGGAGCCGGACAGGGCGGCTACAACGAGGACCAGGAGTTCTACGGCTACCGCATGCCGATCTGAACTACTTGAACCGGCCGGCGAACGCGCGCAGTGGAAGGTCGGCGCTGGTGAGCAGTCCCGGCGGCGCCGCCACGACGGATTTGATCGCATTGAGCGCCGGAAGACCGGTGACGGTCATGCCGATCGAGGCGAACGACTCCGGGTTGGACAGATCGACCCCGGGCTTGGGAAAGATCATGTGCTTGTTGTAGACGTAGGGGTCGCCGGCGATCTGAGTGATGTAGCAGCCCTTGATATCCCAGTGCGGGGCGGTATGCGGGGTCATCTGCCACTCCAGATGGGTCTCGATCTTGGGAACCCCGTCGACGACACCCTGGTACTTGATGTAGCTGGCGCCCAGCGAGCCCTGCGGCAGCTGATACCAGTCCAGGTCGACGTCCTTGGTGCAGGCGCCGAGTTCGTAGTTGAACGTGACCTCATCGAGTTGCAGGTCGAAGCAGTCGGCCATCAACAGCACGCTGTCGGCGAAGACCCGGGTGTACTTCTCCAGCCTCGCCGGGATGCTCGGGTCGTCGACGGGCAGTCCGTAGCCGACCTCATGCCAGGTGGCCGCCGAGTGATGGCAGGACACGTCCACGGACTCGATGGTGGTGACGTTCTCGATCTCGGCGACATCGGCCGAGCACACCACGCCCAGGATCTGGTTCAGCCCGGGGTTCATTCCGGTGCCGTAGAACGTGGCGCCGCCTTTCGCGCAGGCCTCGGCCAGCAGTCGGGTCACCGGTTTGCCGGACGGATGGGGGTGATTGGTGTCGCGGTGCCAGCCGGTGATCCAGTCCGCCGTGGTGACGATGTCGATGCCCGCTTCGAGCACGGCGACGTAGAGGCCTTCGTCGGGGAACACCCCGTGGAAGGTCAGCACATCGGGCTTGGCCGCGATGATCTCCTCGACGGTGCCGGTGGCGGTGACGCCGATGGGCGCCAGGCCGGCGATCTCACCGGCATCTCTGCCGATCTTCTCCGTTGTGTAGCAGTGCAATCCGACGAGTTCGAGGTCGGGGTGGGCGCTGATCCGCTTGATCATCTCGGTGCCGACGTTCCCGGTGGCTACCTGGAAGACGCGGATGGGCCTGCTCGCGGACGCGCTCATTCGGTGGACCTTTCTGCTGTCGTCTCGTCGGGATAGAACTGGCTCGCCCAATCGCGAAAAGCGGCGAATCCCTTGCTCTCCGAGGGGGCCAGTGCCGGCAGCGGACGGTACCGCTGGTGCGACCAGATCTCGATGTCGGCCGCGAACTGGTCGATGACCATCTGGCCGAAACTCTCCGCCCTGGACTGCGCCTTGGCCGAGTCGTCACCGGGAAGGCGGCCGATGTAGACCATGAAGCGGACATCGGAGGTGTCCTCATCGACCGGGGTGATTGCGGAGATGGTCCGGTTGTCCACCATGCCCCAACTCTTGGTGACCGCCGCGCCGAGTCCAGCGTTGATGGCCTCCACGCCGCTCTGCACATCATCGATCGACTGCCCGTCGTCACCTTCGAAGGTGATGGTGAAGTCGACGTAGGACACCGGGCCGTCGAAGTCGTGGCGGGTGAACAGCGGCACGATCGGCGTCTGGTGAACGAACTTGAAATGCGCGAAGTCCACCCCGTTCTCGAGCACGTACTGCGGGTGGAGCTCCAGGCCCGGGCGGTACAGCCGCATCATCGGGTAATAGTCGGCCGGGGTGCTGCCGTCGTTGAAGTCGGCGAACACATCGGGCACATCGAAGTACGGTTCCCGACCCTCGACGTCGTGCCAGATGTAGACCGACTCGTTGCGCTCGACGGTGGGGTAGGTCTGCATCCGCCGTCCGCGATTGGGGCGGTCCTCGTACGGGATGCAGACGTTGCGGCCGTCGTGATCCCACTGCCAGCCGTGGAAGGGGCAGGCGATGGCGTCGCCCTCGACGTGGCCGCCGAAACCGAGGTGCGCGCCGAGGTGCTCGCAGTAGGCGTCCATCACCGTCACCCGGCCGGATTGACCCCGCCAGGCGACCATGTCGCGGCCGAAGTACTTCATCCGGTGTACGGCGCCGATGCCGATCT
>CAZHUU010000018.1:0-51394 GCA_964535335.1 uncultured Mycobacterium sp. | reverse complement strand
GGTCGGTCTCGTAGACGTGGTCGACGTGCTGCAGCGGGCAGGCGATGCGCTCGAGGCCCATGCCGGTGTCGATGTTCTTGCGCGGCAAGGGCCCGAGGATCTCGAAATCGTCCTTCGAGGTGCCCTCGCCGCGCTCGTTCTGCATGAACACGAGATTCCAGATCTCGATGTAGCGGTCCTCGTTGGCCTCGGGGCCGCCCTTGATCCCGTATTCGGGCCCGCGGTCGAAGTAGATCTCCGAGCACGGGCCACAGGGTCCGGGGATGCCCATCGACCAGTAATTGTCGGCCATCCCGCGCCGCTGGATCCGGTCGGGCGGCAGCCCGGCCACCTCCTGCCAGAGCTGGGCGGCCTCGTCGTCGTCGTAGAACACGGTGGCCCACAGCCGCTCGGGGTCGAAGCCGTAGCCACCCTCGGAGACCGGGTTGGTCAGCAGGGTCCAAGCCAGTTCGATGGCGCGGCGCTTGAAGTAGTCGCCGAAGGAGAAGTTGCCGGCCATCTGGAAGAAGGTGTTGTGCCGGGTGGTGATCCCCACCTCGTCGATGTCGGGCGTGCGGATGCACTTCTGGATGCTGGTGGCCGTCGGGTACGGCGGGGTGCGCTGCCCCAGGAAGTAGGGGACGAACTGCACCATGCCGGCGTTGACGAACAACAGGTTGGGGTCGTCGAGGATCACCGAGGCGCTCGGCACCTCGGTGTGGCCGGCGTTCACGAAGTGATCCAGGAACCGCTTCCTGATCTCGTGTGTCTGCACTGGGTGGCTGTCCTAGCTTTTCGGGGGCGTTGGGGTGCGGTTCGTCGGTCGCTTCGACCGCACTACATTATCCGGTCGGCCGTAAGGCCCTGAATAGCCGATCACCCTGCGTCGCGCCCGGCGCGGGCGGGTTCAGCCACCCAGGAAACTCAGCCGCACCGAACGGCGCGGGTTGTCGCGGTTCAGGTCGACCAGGACCACGCTCTGCCAGGTGCCCAGCAGTGGGGTGCCGCCGCCGACGGGGACGGTCACCGAGGGCGACACCAGCCCGGGCAGGACGTGATCCGCGCCGTGGCCGGGTGAGCCGTGCGCGTGCCGGTAGCGGTCGTCGCGGGGCAACAACCGTTCCAGCGTGTCGACGAGGTCGTCATCGGAGCCGGCGCCGGTCTCGATGACCGCCACCCCGGCGGTGGCGTGTGGAACGAAGATGTTGCACAGCCCGTCACCGCGGGTCGAGCAGAACGAGCGGACGGCGTCGGTGAGATCGACGATCCGACGGCGGCTGGTGTCGACGTCGAGCACATCGGTTTCCACGTCTCCCAGCGTAAGCGACCATTGCCAGGCCATTTCCATTGGAGGAAGGTGGGAAGGGCCGGTGGCGCCGCCGGGGCGCTGCCCCGAATCCGAGGAGGTGGACCGTGCTTGCACGCTCTACCACGTTTGAGGCGCGCCCGGAATCGATCGACGCCGGAATCGCCTATTGCTGCGACGAGGTGATGCCCGCGCTGCGGGGCATGGACGGCTGGATCGGCCTGTCTCTTCTGACGGACCGCGAATCGGGCCGGTGCATCCTGACCACCGCTTGGCAGACCGGTGCGGCGATGCAGTCCAGCGCCGATCAGGTGCGGCCCCTTCGTGACCGGCTGGCCGAGGCGTTCCAGGCATCCACCGCGGTCGACGAGTGGCAGATCGCGGCGGTACACCGCGACCACCACTCGGGCGAGGGCGCCTGCGTGCGGGCCACCTGGCTCAAGGTCCGCCCGGACCAGTTCGACCGGGCCGTCGAGTTCTACAAGACCGCGGTGCTGCCCGAGATCGAGCGGCTCGACGGGTTCTGCAGCAGCAGCATGATGAGCGACCGCGGCTCGGGCCGGGTCGTGGTGTCGACCACCTACGACAGCCGCGACGCGATGGAGCGCACCCGCGATCAGGCCAGATCCCTGCGGACGGCGCTGCTCCGCGACCTCGGAGCCGACCAGCAGGACGTTGGCGAGTTCGAGCTGACGATCGCGGCGCTCCGGGTCCCGGAGATGGCCTGAGGGCACCTGACCTGAGGCACTACCCGGCGGATCGGGGCGGGACTACTTTTCGGCAATGGGCAGGCAGCGGCCATTAGCGCGGCATGCTGCACGGGATCCGTGCCCGCGCCGCCGAACAGCATCAGGGCCGCGCGCCAAGCTAATTCACGCCCCCGTTTACCGCCATCGCCCCTCGGGTATGTGAGCTGAGTCGCACCGACTCCGGGAGGAAGCAATGACTATCACCGGCATCATCAGCGCAATTCTCATCGGTGTGGTGGTCGGTGTTCTCGGCCGCCTGGTGGTCCCCGGGAAACAACGTATCGGGATGCTGCTGACCATCCTGGTCGGCATCGTGGCGGCCCTCCTGGGCACCGCGTTGGCGCGGGCGATGGGCATCCCCACCGCGACCAACGGAGTGGACTGGCTCGAACTGCTCGTGCAGGTCGTCGTCGCGGCGCTCGGCGTGGCCCTGATCGCGGGCCTCACCGCCCGACGCCGCAGCGGCATCCTGCGTCGCTGACCGTGTGGCGGCAGCGGCCGCCGGACCCGAGGCACACCGTCAGCGCCTGCGGCGAATGATGGCGCGCAGTTTGTCCAACCGCCCCGCGATCTCCCGTTCGGCACCGTGACTGGTGGGACGGTAGTAGTCGACACCCACCAGGTCGTCCGGCGGATACTGTTGGGCCACAACGCCATCCGGATCATCATGCGGGTATCGGTAACCCTGGGCGTTGCCCAGCTTCGCCGCACCGGAGTAATGCCCGTCGCGCAGGTGCGCCGGGACCAGGCCGGCCTTGCCTGCGCGGATGTCGCCCATGGCGGCGCCCAGTGCGGTGGTGACGGCGTTGGATTTCGGCGCCGTGGCCAGGTGCACCGTCGCGTGGGCCAGCGTCAGCTGAGCCTCCGGCATACCGATCAGCTGAACGGTCTGCGCCGCGGCCACCGCGGTCTGCAGGGCCGCGGGGTCGGCCATGCCGATGTCCTCGCTGGCCAGGATCACCAGGCGGCGCGCCACGAACCGGGGGTCCTCCCCCGCGGCCAGCATCCGGGCCAGGTAGTGCAGCGCCGCATCGACGTCGGAGCCCCGGATGGACTTGATGAACGCGCTGATCACATCGTAGTGCTGGTCACCGTCGCGGTCGTAGCGCACGGCCGCCTTGTCCAGGGACTGCTCGATGATGTCCACGGTGATGACGCCGCCCGCCCCTGCGGTCTCCGCGGCCACCTCGAGGGCGGTCAGCGCCCGGCGGGCGTCGCCGGCGGACAACTGCACCAGCAGTTCCACGGCGTCGTCCTCGGCGGTCACCGATGCGCCCAGCCCGCGGGGGTCGTCGACGGCGCGCCGAACCAGAATGCGGATGGCGTCGGGGGTCAGGGGCTGCAACTGCAGGATCAGGGAGCGCGACAACAGCGGCGCGACCACCGAGAACGACGGGTTCTCGGTGGTGGCGGCGACCAGCAGCACCACCCGGTTCTCGACCGCGGCCAGCAGCGCGTCCTGCTGGGTCTTGGAGAACCGGTGCACCTCGTCGATGAACAGCACGGTCTGTTCGCCGTAGGCCGCCGCCCGCCGGGCGTTGTCGATGACGGCCCGCACCTCCTTGACCCCGGCCGACAGCGCCGAGAGGGCCTCGAAGCGGCGGCCGGTGGCCTGCGAGATCAGCGAGGCCAGCGTCGTCTTTCCAGTGCCCGGCGGTCCGTAGAGGATCACCGAGGCCGCCCCGGATCCCTCGACCAAGCGGCGCAGCGGCGAGCCGGGACGCAGCAGGTGGTCCTGGCCGACCACCTCGTCGATGGTGCCCGGGCGCATCCGTACGGCCAGGGGCGCCGACGTCGGCGCGACCGAAACCGGCCGGTCGTCCCCGCCGGGCACGTCGAACAGGCTGTCGGACACGCCTTCAGGCTTACCACGCACAACGGGTGCCGGCGCCCGGACGCGACCGCGACATGCCCCTTCGTAGGGTGGTTCGGTGAGCCTGCGCGGGTGGACGCTGTTCGCCGCCATGAGCGTCATCTGGGGGATCCCGTACCTGATGATCAAGGTGGCGGTCGACGAGGTGTCGGTTCCGGTGCTGGTCTTCGCCCGGTCGGCGATCGGGGCGGCGCTGTTGCTGCCGCTGGTGCTGTCCCGCCGGGCGCGGGGATTGATCCGCCGGCGCTGGCGGCCGGTCGCGGCCTTCGCCTTCTTCGAGATCATCGCGGCGTGGCTGCTGCTGTCTGACGCCGAACGGCACCTGACGAGTTCACTGACCGGCCTGCTCATCGCCGCGGCACCGATCGTGGCCGCGGTGCTCGAGCGGCTGACCGGCGGAGAACGCCTCGGGCCGGGGCGGCTGACCGGCCTGGTGGTGGGCCTGGCCGGGGTCGCGGTGCTAGCCGGGCCGGGACTGGGCGGCAGCGGCGGGGCGTGGCCGGTGATCGCGGTCCTTTTGGTCGCGGTCTGCTACGCGATCGCACCGCAGATCGCCGCCCGCCACCTCGCCGAGGTGCCGGGCCCCGCGCTGACCGCCGCCTGTCTGGGCCTGGCCGCGGCCGTCTATCTCGTTCCGGCCGTGTTGACCTGGCCCACTCATCCGCTCTCGGCGAGAACCTACTGGGCGATCGGCGGGCTGGCGGTCATCTGCACCGCCCTGGCGTTCGTGCTGTTCTTCGCGCTGATCCGGGAGGTCGGGCCCGCCCGCGCGCTGATCTTCACCTACGTCAACCCGGCCGTGGCGCTGGCCGCCGGGGTGATCCTGCTCAGTGAACCGCTCACCTGGTGGAACGTCGCCGGGCTGGTGCTGATCCTGGCCGGCTCGGCGCTGGCCACCCGTGCCCCGACGGCGGTGAGCTCAGAACGCGCCGGCCAGCAGTAACCGGCAGGCGGCGTCGACGTCGGCGAGGGCGTCCTCGGGCTCCAGCGCTCCCCCGACGGTCCAGGTCATGATGCCGAATGCGGCCTGCTGAACCAGGCGGGCCCGGCGCACCTGTTCCCCGGTCGGCCGGTCCACACCGGCGGTGGCCATGATCAGCCGCCGCAGGGTCGGATCGTCCGGGGCGTTCGCCTGCGCCCGGACGATCTGGGTGGAGGTGATCATGGCGTGCGCAAGATGCGGCTGCCGCAACAGGTTTCGGCATGCGGCGACCATGAGCGCGGAGATGTCGTCGACCGCATCACCGGTCGGCGGCGGCGGCCGGAACCGGGACACCTGCTCGGTGAGAACCGCGGCGAACACGTGATGCTTGGACGGGTAGTAGCGGTAGAGCGTGCGAAGCGCCACACCGGCATCGGCGGCGATCTCCTGGGCCCCGATGCGGTCGAGTTCCTTGACGACCCCCAGCCGCGTCGCGGCCGACAGGATCGCACCGCGCCGGTTCTCCTGATCGTCGGTCACCGGCCGGGCCGGCGCCCTCGGCTCTCCGATCCGCGGCACCGCACCAGTATCGGCGATCCACAGCACCGCGGCGGGGCCATACCGATCAGCGGGACCGGCGCCGCCACGGACGCCGCAACGGACGACCATCGATGCGTGTCCTATGAGAAGTACGGGCCGTGGGCCCTGGTCGCGGGCGGTTCGGAGGGGGTGGGAGCCGAGTTCGCGCGCCTGCTGGCCGAGGCCGGTGTGAACCTGATCCTGGTGGCCCGCAAGCCCGAACCGCTGGAATCGACCGCGCAGGCCTGCCGAGGACTCGGGGTCGAGGTACGCACCCTTGCCGTCGACCTGGTCGACGCGGACAGCGTCGCGCGCCTGATCGCACTGACCGACGAGCTCGAGGTCGGGTTGCTGATCTACAACGCGGGGGCAAACACCTGCAGCGCGGAGTTCCTCGACGCCGAGCTCGCGGACTTCCAGCGGGTGATCGACCTGAACGTCACCACGATGATGTCGCTGGCGCACCACTACGGACGGGCCATGCGCGAGCGTCGCCGTGGCGGAATCCTGCTGGTCGGCTCGATGGCCGGCTACCTCGGGTCGGTCCGCCACACCGTGTACGGCGGGGTGAAGGCCTACGGCCGGATCTTCGCCGAGGGCCTGTGGCTGGAATTGCGGGACCACAACGTCGACGTGCTCGAACTGATCCTCGGGGTGACCCGCACCCCGGCGATGGAACGGCTCGGACTGAACTTCGACATCCCCGGGATGCGAGTGGCCGACCCGGCAGAGGTGGCCCGCGAAGGCCTAGAGCACCTGGCTCACGGTCCGGTGCACGTCGCGGGTGGCAACGGCGAGGACGTCGCGCGCCGCAACGACCCCGACCGGGCCAGGGTGGTCGCCGGAACCCACCGGATGATGCAGCGGCTGCTCGGCCTGGATTGACCGGCGTCGAATTCCTGTCGGATTCCATTCCACCCCAACTTTTTTCCTGCAAATCGGCAAGCATGATCGCACTTCCGGCGCCTTGGTCCCGCAAAAGCTTTGGCGCCATTGAGTATTCGACCCAGGCGCCTGGCCGGGCGCCTAGTACTGCGCAATGTTGCCGTACGGGTCCACCGCGAAGGTGACCGACCGCTGCCGTTGTGTCACCAGGATCAGCAGCCAGATCGGCAACCACGTCCCGCAACTGAAGATCGTGATGATCGCGTGCAGCACGTTGTCGTGCAGCCAGTCGCTCCGCGGATCGCCGTAGGTGAGTACCGCTTGGAATCGGGTGTGCGACTTGACCCGAGCACCGTCTTCGACCGCGGCGGCCACCGCCGCGTCGAGCCGTTGCACCCGCTCCTCATGGGACAGCTGCTCGGCCAGCGGGGTGTACTCGTCGATCCAGTCGCCACCGTCGAAATAGCGTTGCCGCGGTGCACCGGAGGGGTCAGGGTACCAGCCGGGTGGCGGTGCATCCGCCGTCACGCTGTCCTCTCCCACATGGCTTACAGCCTAGATGCTCCGGTGGGGACTCAGCCGCTTATGCGGGCGATTCGCGGCGTCGTCGCAGCACATCGACGCAATCGCCGGCAACCGTCACGCCGCGCGCGGCGTTCAGTCCGGTGCGCCGGCCAACACCCGCGCCACCCGCGCCGCCGCACCGGCGATCAGGGGCTGGTAGCGCTGCGCGGAAAGCCGGTCCGGCGCGACGATCCCGATCGCCGCGCGGGAGCCGACCGTGGCGGCCACCGACACCATCGGCTCGAGGTAGTCGCCTTGGCGCACCGCCACCCGCCGGCGCGCGTTGTGCAGTTCGGCCCACCAGACGGCGTCGGGCTGCCAGTCCGTGAGGTGGCCGACCTCCGCCATGACGTCCTCGGGCGACAGGCCGGCCAGGGCGGCGACGCCGAGCGCCACCCGGTGGGCGGGCAACCGCGCGCCGACCGAGGTGGGAACCCGCCGCGCCGATGGGCCACCGAGCTTGTCGAGGTGCACGATGTGACCCCGGTCCAGCACTCCGAGGTGAACCACGGCGCCGGTACGCAGGTGCAACTCGTGCAACACCGGCGCGGCCGCCGAGCGCAGTCCCGCCTCCGGAGACTCCCCCGCCCCCCACGCCGCAGCCCGCGCACCCAGGCGGTAGCCCCGCCCGGCATGGGTCAGCCAGCGCAGCCGGACCAGCTGGTCGAGGATCCGGTGCGTCGTCGACCGGGGCAGGCCGGTGCGGCCGGCGATCTGGTCGAGGGTCAAGCCGCCGGCGGCATCGTCGAAGGCGTCGATGATGGCGGTGAACCGGTCGAGCATCGACGCGGAGACGGTGTCGCTCAGTGCCGCGGTCATCGTCGCTCCTGTCCCGATAACGAGAATTCGTTCTACCTACCGTAGCGGTCCCGATCACCGGGATGCAAGCATCTGGCCCCGGTGGCGGCCGATAGAAACAGCACTGTGCGGATCGGACTGTCGACGCCGGTGGTGATGCAGCTGCCGGGCGTCTCGTCCGAATGGGAACGCGATGCGGAGATCGCCGACCTGGCCCTGGTCGCCCGCACCGCCGACGAACTGGGCTTCGATCACCTCACCTGTTCCGAACATGTCGCGATTCCGGTCGGCGAGTCGGCCGGCGAAGCAGGCCGCCGCGGCCTCACCTACTGGGATCCGCTGTCCACGTTGGGCTTCCTGGCGGCCCACACCAGGCGCATCCGGCTGGCCACCTCGGTGATCGTCCTCGGCTACCACCATCCGCTGGAGATCGCCAAGCGCTACGGGACGTTGGACCGGCTCAGCGGCGGTCGGCTGGTGCTCGGCGTCGGAGTGGGATCGCTGGCCGAGGAGTTCGAGTTGCTGGGCGCGGTCTTCGACGGGCGCGGCGAGCGGGCCGACGACGCGATCCGGGCGCTGCGGGCCTCGCTGTCGACGACGCGCCCCGAGTACGACGGGCCCTACTTCCGGTTCGGCGGTGTGGCCGTGGATCCGTGCGCCGTCCAGCCCCGGGTGCCGATCTGGGTGGGCGGGCGCACCGCGCGTTCGTTGCGGCGTGCGGTCGGACTCGCCGACGGGTGGATGCCGTTCGGGCTGAGTGCGGCCGACATGACGGACATGCTCGCCCGGGTGGACACGCCGTCGGGCTTCGAGGTCGTACTGCCCTCGGGCCGGGTTCTGGACGCCATCGCCGACCCGGCGGGCACCGCGGAGCGGTTGTCCCGGTTGCGCGACGCCGGCGCGACGGCGGTGACCTGTTCGGTGGCCGCCACCTCGGCCGCCCACTACTGCGACCAGCTGGCCGCCCTTCGCCGGGTGGCCGACGAGTTCGAGGAGAACCCATGAGCTCCAGTGACCGGCTCGACGAGCTCGAGCAGCGCCTGCGGGCCCTGGAAGACGAGCGCGCCATCGCCCGCTTGATCGCGTCCTACGGTCCCCTGGTCGACTCCGGTGACGCCGAGGCCGTCGCCGCGCTGTGGGCGACCGACGGGAGCTACGACGTCGAGGAATGGCAGATGTCCGGGCGTGGTGAGGTCGCCGCGATGGTGCGTTCGGAAGCGCACCGCGGACTGATCGAGCGAGGCTGCTGCCATTTCTTCGGACCGCCGGTGATCACCGTCGACGGGGACGACGCGGTCGCGGTGTGCCAGTCGACACTGTGGGTGCGCCGCGAATCCCGCGGCTACCAGGTGGCCCGCGCCGGTGTCCATCTGATCCGGTTGCACCGCAGCGAATCCGGCTGGCAGATCGTCACCCGCACCGCCCGGCAACTGGACGGCGGACCGGCCGCCCTCGACCTGATCCGCACCGGCCTTGGCGGTGCGGTGCGATGAGCGGCGCGCTGAGCGGACGCGTCGCATTGGTCACCGGCGCCGGCGCCGGCATCGGAGCGGGCATCGCGCGCCGGTTCGCCGACGAGGGCGCCCGAGTGGTGCTCGCGGAATTCGACGCCGACACCGGCGCAGCGGTTGCCGGCGAGATCGGCGGGCTGTTCGTGCAGACCGACGTCTCGCACCGCGGGCAGGTCGAAAACGCGGTTGCCACAGCGATTTCGGAGTGCGGATCCGTCGACATCCTGGTGAACAACGCCTGGGGCGGCGGCGCGATCGGCCGGGTGGAGAACAAGACCGACGAGCAGCTGTCGCACGGAATCGCGGTGGGCTACTACGGGCCGTTCTGGGCCATGCGCGCGGCGCTGCCCGCGATGAAGGAGCGCGGCTGGGGCCGGGTGATCAACATGTGCAGCCTCAACGGCGTCAACGCCCACATGGGATCGCTGGAGTACAACGCCGCCAAGGAGGCGCTGCGCGCGCTGACCCGCACCGCGGCGCGGGAATGGGCGCCGACGGGCGTGACCGTCAACGCCATCTGTCCCGCCGCCAAAAGTCGGGCGTTCCTGCGGGCGATGGCCGACTATCCCGGCATGGAGGCGATCGCCGATGCCGCCAATCCGATGGGACGGATGGGTGATCCGTACGAGGACATCGCGCCGGTGGCGGTATTCCTGGCCAGTGACGGGTCCCGGTATCTGACCGGCAACACGCTGTTCGTCGACGGCGGCAGCCACATCAACGGCGTGGCCTGGGCACCCGACCTCGGGCCCTGAGCCGACTCGACGTCAGCGCAGCGGCAGACCGGTCAGCGCGCGGCCGATGACGAGGCGCTGAATCTCGCTGGTGCCCTCGAAGATCGTGAAGATCTTGGCATCGCGGTGCATCCGCTCCACCGGATAGTCACGGGTGTAGCCGTTTCCGCCGAGTATCTGGATGGCCTCGTCGGTGACGTAGACCGCGGTCTCGCTGGCGTAGAGCTTGGCCATCGAACCCTCGGCCGAGGCGAACGGCTTGTTGGTGCGCTGCATCCAGCCGGCCCGCCAGACCAGCATCCGCGCGGCGTCGATGCGGCTCTTCATGTCGACCAGCTTGAACGCGACCGCCTGGAAGTCGGCGATCGGCCGGCCGAACTGCTCACGCTGGCAACCGTATTCGAGCGCGTACTCGTAGGCCGCCCGCGCGACGCCGAGGGCCATCGCCCCCACGACGGGGCGGGTGCGCTCGAAGGTCTGCATCGCGGCCTGCGTCGAGGTGCGCTGGCCCTCCCGGGCGCGGGCGATCCGCTTCTCGAACCGCTCCATCCCACCGAGGATCAGGTTGCCCGGCAGCCGGACACCGTCGAGCACCACCTCGGCGGTGTGCGAGGCGCGGATCCCGTGCTTCCTGAACTTCTGCCCCTGGGACAGGCCGGGGGTGTTCGGCGGCACGATGAACGTCGCCTGCCCGCGGGTACCGAGTTCCGGGTACACCGAGGCGACGACGATGTGCACGTTGGCGATGCCGCCGTTGGTCGCCCAGGTCTTGGTGCCGTCGAGCACCCACTCGTCGGCAGCCTGGTCGTAGCGCGCCCGGGTTCGCACGGCGCCGACGTCGGAACCCGCGCCGGGCTCGGAGGAGCAGAACGCGGCGAGGTACGGATCGCCCGGCGTGCCGAACATCTGCGGCAGCCACTCGCCGAGTTGCTCGGGGGTGCCGCTCGAGGCCAGCGCCGCGGCGGCCAGCCCGGTCGCCAGGATCGACAGCGCAATGCCGGCGTCACCCCAGAACAGTTCCTCGAAGACGGTCAGCAGCCCGATCCCGGAGGGCTCGGCCGACATCTCGGCGAACAGCTCCGGGGTGTACAGACCGATCTTGGCGGCCTCCTGGATGAGCGGCCAGGGCGTCTCCTCGCGCTCGTCCCACTCGGCGGCCGCCGGTCGGACCACGTCGGCGGCGAACTCGTGCACCCAGTCGCGGACGTGCAGCACTTCGTCGGACAGGTCGAGGGAAAACGTCATGGGTGAAGCTCCGATTCGTGTCGTACCGCGTCGTTCTGCCGCACGTGCGGCGATGAGACTGCGGTCGGTTGCCCCGATCTTCTAGTGAACAACCGTATACCCAGATTGCGGTCGTTCCAGTGCGACCTGCGTCACATGTCGACCATCCATCCATAGAGTCGCTCGTAGCCGGGCACAAGCCTGCAAACGCGGGAATATCCCGGCCCGCCACTCGTCACCTCAGGCCCGGTAGCCGGCCAGCGAAGTGTCTTGACGCAGAGGTCAATTCGGCTGGGTGACAAAGTCGATGAGCTCCTCGACCCGGCCGATCAGCTCCGGCTCCAGGTCGGTCCAGTCGCGGACCGTTGCGCGGATGCGCTGCCAGGCCTGGGCGATGTCGGCCTGAGTGCGATGCGGCCAGCCCAGCGCCTGGCAGATGCCGTGCTTCCACTCGATGTTGCGGGGCACCACCGGCCAGGCCGGCAACCCCACCCGGGCGGGCTTGACCGCCTGCCAGATGTCGACGAAGGGATGCCCGACCACCAGTGTGTGCTCCCCGCCGGGGCCGGTGCGCACCGCCTCGGCGATGCGGGCTTCCTTGGAGCCGGCGACGAGGTGGTCGACCAACACGCCGAGGCGCCGGCCGGGGCCGGGACGGAACGAGTCGACGATCTGCACGAGATCGTCGACGCCACCGAGATATTCGACAACGACACCCTCGACGCGCAGGTCGTCACCCCAGACCTGTTCGACGAGTTCGGCGTCGTGGCGGCCCTCGACATAGATGCGGCTGGGCAGCGCGGTGCGGGCGCGGGCGTCGGCGACCTTCACCGAACCGGATGCGGTGCGAGCGGCGGTTGGAGCCGAGCGCCGGGGTGCGGTCAGGATCACCGGGCGACCGTCCACCAGGAACCCCGGACCCAGCGGAAACACCCGGATGCCCCCGTTGCGGTCCTCGAGTTCGACGCGCCCACCCTCGACCCGGACGACGGCCCCGACATAGCCCGATTGCGGGTCTTCCACCACCAGACCGAGCTCCGCGGGATGCTCGACCGAGCGGGGCCTGCGGGAGCGGTGGGGGTCGTCGGCCAGGACGTCGACGCCATAACGATCAGCCACCCGGTGATCGTAGGGACCGGCGCGGGTGTCGCGTCGCAACCCGAGCGGCGGGTCGGTCTTTGTGTTGGGCAACACCCCGAGAGCTGGAGAATGAGCTCGTCGCACCACGTCGCGATGGTCGCGATACGACCGATTTCGGCAGATCCAGCAAATATTTTGACGCAGCTTCTACCGGCCCCTTCGAGGTATCTTTGCAGCGCGTCGCCCTGCTTCAGGAGATGACTTTCCGCTGGGGCCTTGCGTCGCAAAGATATGTTCGGTTATGTTTGCAACCGCTCGCAAAGAGTTGCGCCTGCAATGGCAACTCTGAGCGGTTGCCGACTCACTGTTCTGATACGAAACCGCGTGTATGTCCGAATCGGCGATCTTCCCTGGACGAGACATACACGCGGCAGTTCCCACGCGCCGTGTCGACAGCCCGCGCCGGATTACTCCGGCCGGGTTCGAAGGAGACACTTGTCGTGACGACCCTGGTGAATTCGCCGGTCACCTCATCTGCCCGGCAACGGGTGGCGAAGTCGCTGGAGAGTGAATCGGCGTCCATCGCGGTGATCCTCGGCGGATTCGCCGTGGTCGCCGCATCGATCCTTGGGGCCGGCCTGCTCCGGCACTCCCCGGCCGCGGACACCGTAGTCGGTGTCGACGCATCGCACCGCAGCGTGACGGCTGCGGGTTCGGTGGTCGGTGGCCCCATCGCCGAGACCACCACCCAGACGAACCCCGGCTCCGAACACGACTACCGGGACGGTGTCCTCTACTACTCGAAGGACACCGGGGCCAGCGCCATGCAGGCGGCGATCGCGGTCGGCATGCCGACCTCATCCGAAATCCGGTTGCCGAACAGCGGAACCGACACACGGGCTTCGCTTAGGCACAGCCAGTGGTGGTGGGTGCCGGTCGGCTTGGGTACTGCCGGTGCCGTCGCGACAGTGCTGCGACTGGGGCTGCGGCGCCGTGAGGCCGAGACCGCCGTGGCGCACGGCGACGCGCCAAGCGGAGTGCCCGCGAACTGACGCTCGCCGCTGCTCTCACCGGTCCGCGAGGATCGGTGATCGCCTCTGCACCAGTTCGATCAGCTCGATTGCCGCACAGCTGGTGGCTAAACCTGTTGATAGACAACAGGTGTCATGTACATGAACCCGACTTTCGGCGTTGTTGCGCGAAAGTCATTGGCAGAAGACCGCTGTGGAATCTGTCATCGGCGCCATCGTCAAGCGGGGCAAGTCCAACCTCTGCGAACCTGCCTCACCGTCTGCGGGCTACTGCTGCTGGCCGCTTACCGCGGCCTCGAGTTTCGCCGGATCCGACGTGACCTCGTCGACCACGGTGTGGATGAAGCGCATCTTCTCCAGCACCGGAACCGGCAGCACGAACGGGTACAGGTCGTCCTTGCCCATCGATCGGTTCACCATGTTCAGCGCCCACGACATCGGCAGCCACATCTCGATGATGGTGTCGAATCCGCTGGGGCCCAGCTGACGCCGGTCGAAGGTGGCGTTCGCGGGCGCGAAACTGAACGCCGCCGCGGTGTCCAGGGTATCGCGGATGTGCAGGTAGTGCGCGAATGTCTCGGCCCAGTCCTCGGCCGGGTGCATGGTGGCGTATGAGGAGACGTAGTCCTGCTTCCACCCCGGCGGCGCCCCCTGGCTGTAGTGCCGGTCCAGGGCCTCCTGGTAGTCGGCGTCGGGATCGCCGAACAGCTCGTTGAACCGTTGCAGGTAGCCGGGATTCGTTCCGATCAGCCGATAGAAGTAGTAGTGGCCGACCTCGTGGCGGAAGTGGCCGAGCAGGGTGCGGTACGGCTCGTCCATCTCCACCCGCAACTGCTCGCGGTGCACGTCGTCCCCCTCGGCCAGGTCCAGGGTGATCAGGCCGTCCTCGTGGCCGGTGAACACCTGATCGTTGGCGCTGGACAGCAGATCGAACGCCAACCCGTACTGCGGGTCGGCATCCCGGCCCACGATCGGAAGTTTCAGCTCGTGCAGTTCGGCGATCAGCCGGCGCTTGGCCTTCTCGGCAACCGCGAACGCCGCCATGGCTGCGGTCTCGGAGTCGGCGGGCCGGGTGCGGGTCAGTGCGCAGGATTGGCACAGCCGACGCACCGGGGCCACCTCGACGAGCCAGTTGCATTCCGCGGCATGCAGATTGGCGCACAGCTGGTATTCACTGGCGTCCACGGCGCCGCCGTGTTCGCTGTCCTGGCCCGACGCGATCACCAGGAACGCCATCTTGTCCAGCGAGAATCCGAGCCTGCTGTCACACGACAGGCACACCGAGTTCTCGAAGGCCAGGTGCTGACCGCAGTTCGGGCAGATGAAGTCACGCATTGAGCAGGCCGCCCTCGAACGGTGCGACGTCGACCGCGACGTCAATGACGCTGCGCTCGGAATCGGTGTAGATGATGCCGCGCAGCGGCGGCACGTCGGCGTAGTCGCGGCCCCAGCCGACGACGATGTAGCGCTCGTCGATGAGTTGGTCGTTGGTGGGGTCCAGGCCCAACCAATGGTTCTGCGGGGTCCACACCGCCGCCCACGCGTGAGTGGCGTCGACGCCGAACATCCGTTCCTTTCCCGGCGGCGGGTCAGTGGCGAGGTATCCCGACACATAGCTCGCCGCCAATCCGTTGGCGCGTAGGCAGGCGATGGCCAGCCGGGCGAAGTCCTGGCATACCCCTTCTCGCGCCACCAAAACCTGGCTCACCTGTGTGGATACCGTGGTGGACCCCGACCGGTAGATGAAATCGGAGAAGATCCGTGCGTTGAGATCGCGCAGCACCTCGATCAGCGGTCGCCCCGGCGCGAAACTCGGCGCGGCGTAGGCACGCACGGCGTCGGTGATCTCCGGCGGTCGAAGGTCGAGGGTGAACTCGGTGGCCAGCACCCCGTCGCGGCCCAGCGGCCGGGCCGACTCCCAGGGCGCCAGCGCCGAACCCGAGCCGTAGAGGGCGGCCGGTGGCGGATCGACTTCGACGACCGAGTTGCTGGTGACGGTGAGCACGTGATGGCGCTCGGTGACATGGAAGTACGAGCTCACATTGCCGTAGACGTCGCGGCTGGTGGACCGGTCGGCCGGCTCCGGGTCGATGTCCAGCGCGTTGGCCAGGCAGCGTTGCCGGTCGGTGTCGCGCGGGGTGAGGTGGCCGCGGCCGTAGGAACTGGTCACCACGTCGGAGTAGCGGTACTCGGTGCGGTGGGTGATCTGGTAGCACCGCGATCCGGGTGTCACCCCCGAAGCGGCTTCGTGATCTTCGGTCATGGCACCACCCGGCGCTGGTCGGGGCCCCACAGCGGCTGCATGTCGCCGGGCAGCGACAGCTGGGCGGTCGTGATCAGGTCGGACAGGTCACGCAATGCCTGATGCATCGCGCCGAGCAACCCGTCCAACTCCACGCGCCTGCCCTCGTCGACCGCTTCCAGATCGGCCGGGTCGAGGCGACGCAACCGGGTGCTGATCTCGTCCACCAGACGCTCCGGGCGCGAGGACCCGGACGCTCCGGGCAGTGCGCGCAGGTTGGCCCGCAGCCGTTCCAGTTGGTAGACGAGCGATCTCGGGTTCTCCGGGTCGAACAACACCAGCTCGGCCACCGCGGCCACGCTGACCTTGCCCAGATTGCGCCGCCGGTAGATGACCGAGGACTCGCAGGCCACCAGCGCGGACTCGGTGATGGTCTGCTCGGCCCCCGGGCTGCGCTCGGTGGTCAGAGTGGCGCGCAGCAGTGTGGTCAGTGCCAGGCCACGCTCGATCCGCTTGCCGATGTCCATCATCGTCCAGCCGGCGTCGTGCACCATCGACTCGCCGGCCACTCCCGACAGCGCCAGCATGCCGGCCATGGTCTGCTGCTGGGCGGCGGCCAACTGAGTGTCGTCCGCCACCCGCGACCCGCGCTGCGGGGGCGGCGCCCCGGCCTGGCCGAGGGCCCGCTCGACCCCGCCGAGCACCATCCAGGTGTCGTTGGACATCTGGTCACGCACTGAGCGGGCGGCCAGGCCCAGCCGCTCGATCGAGTGGGCCAGTGATCCCGAGCGCTCCCGGTCGACGGTCAGCGACCACAGGGTTTGCTGGGCGCCGGCCACGGTGTCGGCGTAGGAGCCGGTGACCGTGGCGGTTCCGGTCATCGTCTCCAGCGCCGACAGCAGCACCGGCACGCATTCGCTACCCGCCATGTCCTGGCGGTAGCGGTATTCGTGGTACCGCTCGCGGGTCACGATGAGCAGACGCGCCAGGTTCTCGGCGCGCTCGCTGTAGCGGCCCATCCAGAACAGGTCGGACAGCACGCGGGGGGAACTGATGAAGCGGGTGCCGCTGGGCAGCTCCACCGACGGGATGGTCAGTGTCGTCTCGGCCTTGGCCCGCGTGGTCGGCCGGACCCAGATGTCCTTGGCAGCAATGCTGTTGAGCTTGTAGGCGGCGTTGCCGGGCGCCAGCACGTAGCCCAGGCCGCCGAGCATCGGGGCGTAACCCGCGCTCTGCGACACCGTGAACAACCGCATCCCGACACTGGCCGCGGTGAGGCCGCCGGGATAGTGGTCGGTGGGCGCCGAGGAGAACTGCGGCAACTCCTGACCCACCCACTGCCACGGCGCCGCGTCGATGCGCGCCGACAGGTCGGCGACCTGCTTGCTCGACAGCGCCGGGCCCACAACGGTCTGGCCGCCGACCGTCGACTTGATCAGCAATGACGACAGCCGGGCCAGCAGATGCGAACGTTCGCGCTCGAACCCGCCCCAGTACAGCTGCGGGGTGTCCAGCAGCGGCTTCTCCCCCAGCAGCCGATCGGCAAGCTGCGGCAGAAACCGTTGCAGCCCAGGGCTTTCCAGGATGCCGGCGCCCAGGGTGTTGACGACGGTAACCGCGCCGCGCCGTTGCACCTCGATCAGGCCGACCACGCCCAGCCGCGAATCCGGCCGCAGGTCAAGGGGATCGACGTATTCGGCGTCCACCCGGCGCAGCACCACGTCGACCCGTTTCAGCGTGCCCAGCGAGCGCATCCACAGCTTGCCGTCGCGGACCACCAGATCGGCGCTCTCCACCAGCGGGAAGCCCAGCACGGTGGCCAGATAGGCCTGGTCGAACGCGGTCTCAGAGTGGATGCCGGGGCTGAGCACCACCACCACCGGATCCTCGGCGGCCTCTGGGGCGCAGTCGATCAGCGCCAGCCGCAGCGCCTGGGCGAACGGCGAGGCGGGCCGCGGCCCGATCCGCTCGTAGACGTCCGGAACAGCGTGCGCGACGACCCGACGATCCGCCAGCGCGTAGCCGGCGCCGGACGGCGCCTGGGTCCAGTCCGCGTTGACCAGGAACCGGCCGTCGGCGGCGCGGCTGACGTCGCAGCCCAGCATGAACAACTGGTGGCGGCCAGGGTTGTCGATACCGCGGGCGGCGCGGATATAGCCCGGGTGCCCGAACAGCAACTGTGGCGGCAGGATGCCGCTGGTGACGGCGCGGCGCTGACCGTAGAGGTCGGTGAGCACCGCGTCGAGCAACCGGGAGCGTTGCACGATTCCGGCCTCGAGGGTGTCCCAGTCCGAGGCCGACACCACCAGCGGGATGCCGTCGAGATGCCACGGGCCGGGCATCGCGATGCCCTGGCCGTTGGTGACCATGTCCCCGTGCCGGTCGACCTCGATATAGGAGATGCCGTCGTTGTCGACCAGGCTGCGCACCACCCCGCGCAGCCGCTCCAGGCCGTTGCGGCCGCGTTCCCCGATGAGGTCGGCCAGTTCCTGCCACGACGGGCGGACGTTGCCACCCGCGTCGACGAACTCGTCGTAGCCGGTACCACCGAAGACGAGCGGGCCGGAGCCCCCGCCGCGCAGGTCGAACAGGGTTTCCTGGGTGCGCGCGGCCCGGTAACCGGCGAGCAGGCGGTCGGGGTCATGGCTGGGCCGGCTGACATCAGCACCGGCGGCCGACAGCGACAATTCCCCACCTCCTGACTCTCATCCGCCTGCGAACGGTGCACCGCGCCGGAGGATATCCGGACGGCCGGCCCATCAGTTCTGCAGCACGGTACGCACCCGGCGAAGGTCGAGGATGCCCGGCGCGCCGACATCGATGGACTGCCGGGCCTGCTTCTCCCGGATGTCGGCGACGTCGACCTTGCCCGGGGTGAACCCGGTGGCCTCGAATCGCCGCCCGCGCCGCGACTCCGCCTCGACGGCGTTGACCGGCGGGGTGTCGTAGGCCCGCCCACCGGGATGGGCGACGTGATAGGTGCAGCCGCCGCGCGAGGCCCCACTGGAGATATCCACCAGTTCGAACCGCAGCGGGCTGTCCACGGTGATGGTGGGGTGCAGCGCGCTGGGCGGCTGCCAGGCGCGATAGCGCACCCCGCCGACCGAGACGTCGGGGTTGTCGGTGGCCAGCATCGGGATCGGGTAGCCGTTGCAGGTGATGACGTGCCGCTGGCGGTCCGCGCCGATGGTGCGAACCTGGATGCGTTCGATCGAGGAGTCGACGTAGCGGGCGGTGCCGGTCCCGGTGGACTCCTCGCCGAGGGTGTTCCACGGTTCGATGGCCCCGCGCAACTCGATCTCGACGTGGTCGAAGACGGCGGTGCCGATCCGCGGGAACCGGAACTCGGTGAACGGGTCCAGCCAGCTGGTCTCGAACTCGATACCGTGCGCCCGCAGGTCGGCAGCGACGTCGGCGATGTCGTGAATAATGAAGTGCGGCAACAGGTATCGACCGTGCAGGTTCAGGTCGTGCCGGATCAGCGGGGCGCGCAACGGCTCGTCCCAGAACCAGGAGACCAAGGCACGCACGAGCAGCGACTGCACCATCGCCATCTGGTAGTGCGGCGGCATCTCGAAGCCGCGCAGTTCAAGCAGGCCCAGCCGGCCGCGGGTGCTGTCCGGGCTGTAGAGCTTGTCGATGCAGAACTCGGCGCGGTGGGTGTTGCCGGTGATATCGGTGAGCAGGTGCCGCAACGCCCGGTCGGTCACCCATGGAGCGGAGCTTGCGGAGCGACCATGTCCCGGAGCCGCTGATGCCCCCGCTGCGGTGAGCCGGGCGATCTCGGCGAAGGCGATCTCCAGTTCGTACAGCGCCTCCGATCGGCCCTCGTCGACCCGGGGCGCCTGGGAGGTGGTGCCGACGAACCTCCCGGCAAACAGATAGGACAGCGACGGATGACGCTGCCAGTAGGTCAACAGCGACACCAACAGGTCGGGGCGGCGCAGCAACGGCGAGTCGGCCGGGGTGATGCCGCCCAGGGTGATGTGGTTGCCACCGCCGGTGCCGCCGTGCGTGCCGTCGAAGTCGAAGGACTCGGTGGACAGCCGGGCCAGCCGGGCCTGCTCGTAGAGCGTCTGCAACTGGTCGCACTGGGCGGCGAAACTCGCCGTCGGGGCCACGTTCACCTCGATCACGCCCGGGTCCGGGGTCAACGTCATCGATTCCAGCCGCGCATCGGCCGGCGGCCCGTAGCCCTCGACGACGACGGCGCAGCCCACCTTGGCCGCCGCGGCCTCGAGCCGGCTGATCAGGTCGACGAAGTGCTCCAGCGCGTCGGTGGGCGGGATGAAGACGTAGAGCAGCCCGTCCCGGACCTCGCCGACCATCGCCGTCGGGGGCGGCGCCGTCTCGTCGTCCTCCAGTGCGTCCTCCAGCACTGCGTCGGCGGGTTCGGGCTCGACCGGCAGTTCGGTCTCGGTTGTCGACAGCGGATCCGCGGGGAACGTGGTGCGCGGTGGGCGCCAGTTGATCGAGTCGAGCGGTAACCGCAGCCCGGCCGGCGAGTCACCCTCGACCAGCACCAGCCGGCCGCGGCGCAACCGCCAGTCGGCACTGGCCCACCCGGCATCGTCGTCGCGGCGGTGCAGCGGCAACACGTAGGCGGCCGGTGCGGTGACCGATTCCTCCAGTCGGGCCAGCAGCGCGGCCCTGGCCGCGGGGCTGTCGGCCGCCAGGTCCTCATCGGGCCCGACGGCGGGCCCGGCCGGCTGCCGAACGGCCCCGGCCAGCCGGCTCAGCGCGTCCTCGTAGGCGGGCCGGACCTGGGTGGCCGGCAGGCCGAGGCCGGCCGCGACCACCGCCAGCACCTGTTGAGCCGCTTGGGGTTCCACCTCGGCTGCGGCATCGCCCCACGGGTCGGCCAGCAACGATTCGTCGTTCCACAGCGGCTGACCGTCGCGACGCCAGTGCAGACCGATCTGCCAGCGCGGCAGCGGCTCACCCGGGTACCACTTGCCCTGGTTGCGCTGAACCAGCCCGCGGGGCGCCCACACCGCTTTCAGCCGCGCCGCCAGCGCCGAGGCGCGCTCGCGCTTGTGTGGTCCGTCGGCGTCGGTGGTCCATTCGTCGTCGACCTGGTTATCGATCGAGACGAACGTCGGCTCCCCGCCGATGGTCAGCCGGACGTCCGCGGCGGCCAGCCGGTGGTCGACCCGAGACCCGAGGTCGACGATCGACGCCCAGGCCGCCTCGGTGTAGGGCAGCGTGACCCGCGGGTCCTCGTGCACCCGGGTGACGGTGTTGGAGAAGTCCAGCGTCGTCTCGGCGATCCCGGTCGCACCGGTGATCGGCGCCGCCGAGGACGGGTGCGGGGTGGCCGCCAGCGGGATGTGGCCCTCCCCGGCGAACAGCCCCGAGGTGGCGTCCAGCCCGATCCAGCCGGCCCCGGGGATGTAGACCTCGGTCCAGGCGTGCAGGTCGGTGAAGTCCGCCGGCGGGCCGGACGGGCCGTCCAGGGCCTGCACATCCGAGGTCAGCTGCACCAGGTACCCGGAGACGAACCGGGCGGCCAGCCCCAGCTGGCGCAGGATCGACACCAGCAGCCAGGCCGAGTCGCGACACGAGCCGATACCGGTCTGCAGGGTGAAGTCCGGGGTCTGCACGCCCGGCTCCATCCGCAGGCTGTAGCCCACATCGGCGTTGACCGCGTGGTTGAGCGCGACCAGGAAGTCGATGGTGCGCGTGCCGGGCGCGACGGTGAAGTTGCGCAGCCACGAGGTCACCAGCTCACCCGGACCGGAGCCCTCCTCGCCCTCGTCGACCGGGCGCAGGTAGGGCTCGAGATCGTCCTTGAGGGCCTTCGGGTAGGTGAACGGGAAGGTCTCGGCGTAGTCCTCGATGAAGAAGTCGAAGGGGTTGATCACCTTCAGGTCGGCGATCAGCCCCACCTTGATCGACAGGTGCCGGGTGCGCTCGGGGAACACCAGCCGGGCCAGGAAGTTGCCGAAAGCGTCCTGCTGCCAGTTGATGAAGTGGTCTGCGGGTTCGACCTCCAGCGAGTATGCCTCGATCGGCGTGCGGGAATGCGGCGCCGGCCGCAACCGGACGACGTGCGGGTACACCTCGACCAGCCGGTCGAAGGTGTAGCTGGTGCGATGCTCCAGCGCCACTTTGATTCCCATAGGCCGCAATCCCACCACAACAAAATGTCCTGCGCAGGCCACACGTCAGCTCCGGTCGGCACTCAGCCGCTCTGTGCTCGGGTGGGCCGGCGCGCATGACGGCGGCGCACCGCCAGCACCAGCACGCCGGCCACCGTGATGCCGGCCAGGTTGATCGCCAGCTGGGCGGCCGACTTGGCGGCGATGTCCCAGTCCCCGACCGACGCCGCGACCACCGCGAATCCGGCCGCGGGCACCACGATGTGCGTGACGCCGGGCCGGCTGCGCAACGAGCCGATCACCTGATCGTGCAGTTCGACCGGAGCGATCACCCGCAGATGCAGCGCACCGCGACCCTACTGCGGTGCGGGTGGAAGAATCCCGCATCGTGGACGCGCAGACATCGCGATGGATCCCGAAACCGTTGCGACCGTGGCTGGCCAAGCGGTGGGTGAAGGCGATCCTCGTACTCGTCCTGTTCGCCGTCATCGGCCTGATCCTGATGTTCGCGGCCGAACGCAAGGACAGCGGCTACTGGGCCGGCTACACCAACGGACAGCGCTGGGTCCACGAGGGCGGCTACCAGGCGCGCGAGGAGTCGATCACCGCGTACTGCCGGGCCCAGGCCGCAACGCAGCCCGCCACAACCTTCGAGCACGGCTGCGTCGACGGCGCGCGCAACGCCATGAAGTGAGGGCGGTGGAGTAGCCGACCACTCTAGGAGCGCGGCCGTGCGCCGCTGATCCTGAGACCACGGGTGCCGAGAGGGGTCGGCGCCACCGGTCCAGGGAGGTCCTACTGTGGTTGCAATCCGAGAAGCCGCCGACGTCAGCATCCTGCCGCAGGCGCCCCGCAATCCCCTGCCCTACCGCCGGCAGGTGCGGGCGCTACGGGCCTTCCACACCGGCTTCGAGACACTGCGTGACGCCGGGGGTCCGGTCACCCGGGTGGCGCTGGGCCCGCGGTGGCTGGTTCCGCCCCTGGTCGTGGTGACCTCGCCGCAGGGCGGCCGCGACATGATCGGCCGCACCGATGCCTTTGTGGACAAAGCCCTGATCCATCGCGAGGTGCGTAACGTGTTGGGCGGCAACCTGTTCACGCTCCCCCACGACGAGTGGTTGCCCCGCCGCCGCACCGTACAGCACGTCTTCACCAAGCAGCACGTCCGGGAGTTCGGCGGCCACATGGCCCAGGCCGCCCAGAACATCTGCGATAGTTGGGCCGACGGCGCCCTGATCGACCTGGACCGGCAGTGCCGCCTACTGACGCTGCGCGCACTGGGCCGCTCGGTGCTGGGCATCGACCTGGACCAGCGCAGCGACGCCATCGCCGAGCCGCTTCGGGTCGCCCTGTCCTACAGCGCGGACCGGGCGCTACGGCCGCTGCGTGCGCCGCGCTGGCTGCCCACCCCGGCACGGCACCGCGCCCGGCAGGCCAGCCGGACCCTGCATCGGCTGGCCCAGGACATCCTCGACGAATGCCGGCGCGACCCCACCCGGGACGCACCGCTGATCCGGGCGTTACTCAACGCCACCGATCCCGACACCGGTCGGCCACTGCCGGACGCGGCGATCCGCGACGAACTGGTGGTCTTCATGCTCGCCGGACATGACACCACCGCCACGACCCTGACCTATGCGCTGTGGCAGCTCGGCCGCCACCGGCCCATCCAGGACCGGGTGCGCGCCGAAGTGGCCGCGTTGGGCCACCCGAACCCGACACCGGAGGACGTGCCGCGGTTGACCTACACCGTGCAGGTGCTCCACGAGGCGCTTCGGCTGTGCCCGCCCGGGGCGGTGATCTCCCGAACGGCTCTGCGCGACATCGAGATCGACGGATATCGGGTGCCGGCCGGCACGGTCCTGGGGTTCGGAATCTGGGCGGTGCAACGCGATCCGGCGCTGTGGCCGGACCCGCTGCGGTTCGACCCCGACCGGTTCACACCCGAGCAGGCCAAGCAGCGCGACCGCTGGCAGTATCTGCCGTTCGGCGCCGGGCCGCGGTCGTGCATCGGGGACCACTTCGCCATGCTGGAGGCGACCCTGGCGTTGGCCACCATCATCGGCCGCTGCCAGATCGGTTCTCTGGGCGACGATTTCCCGTTCGCGGTGCCGTTCACGACCGTCGCCGCCGAACCGGTCCCGGCGATGGTCGTCAAACGGTGACCGTGCGTCGGTCCACCCCGGACCGGCCCGCGATTCGCGCCCTCTGCACGCCGGGTGCTGCGTAAACTCCGGGCGTGGGGGTTCAGTCCTGGCCCATGGTCAGCCGCGACCGGGAAGTCACCGAGATCCGTGCTGCCCTGGACTGCCAGGCCGATGTCTGCGGCGTCCTGCTCCTCGGCGAGCCAGGTGTCGGCAAGACCACACTCGCCCGTTCGGTCACCCAGTCGCTGCGGGTGCCCGCGCACTGGGTGGCCGGTACCGAATCGGCCCGGACGGTGCCGCTGGGCATCTTCGCCCATCTGCTCGACTCGCCGACGTCCGGCGATCCCGTCACCATGCTGGCCGTGGCGTTCGAAACCGTTCGGCGCGAACGCTTCTCGGTCATCGGGGTGGACGACGTACACCTCGTCGACCACCTGTCGGCCACCCTGCTCCACCAGCTCGCCGTCGAGGGTTCGGTGCGCATCGTCGCCACCGCGCGCACCGGGGAGCCGATCCCGGAGACCATCACCGCGCTGTGGAAGGACGGCTACCTGACCCGAATGGACGTCACCGCGTTCAGCAAGGCCGAATCGGTCGAACTGATCGAATCCGCCCTGGCGGGCCGTCTCGAGCAGCTCTCCGCCGACCTGGTCTGGGAGGCCTCCGGCGGCAACGCCCTGTTCATGCGCCACCTCGTCGACGGCGCCCTGGAGACCGGGGCCTTGCGGTGCGTCGACGGGGTCTGGCAGTTGCGCGGGCAGGCCACCGTCACCTCCCAGCTGGCCGACCTGCTCAGCGGCCGGGTGGACCGGCTGCCGGACGACGAGAAGCGGGCCCTGCGCTTCCTGGCCGTCGCCGAACCGCTGCCACTGGCGATCCTTGGTGAGCTGGTCACATCCGACACCCTCGAACGCGCCGAGCGACGCGGGCTGATCCGGGTCGCCGACGACTCCGCGGACGTGCACTTCACCCACGCCCTGCTCGGTGAGGTCATCCGCCACGGCCTCGGCTCGGTGGCCGGCCGACGCGTCAAGGCCGAACTGTTCGCCGCGATGGCCGGCCATCCGCCCCGCACCCCCGCCGAACGGGTGTCCCGCGCCGAGATGGCGCTGCAGGCGCAGCTACCCGTCGACAGTGCCGTGCTGAGCCGTGCCGCCGAGGACGCGCTCGCCCTGACCAACATCGCCGCGGCCGAGCGACTGTCCCGCGCCGCGATCGATGCCGACGGCGGGCTGCTGGCCAGCGAGGTGCTGGCCCGGTCGCTGATCTGGCAGGGCAGGACGGTCGAGGCCGAGGCGATCCTGAGCGGGTACGACCCCGACGCACTGACCGAGTTCGAGCTTGCGCGTTGGGGTATCGCCCGGGTGGCCAACCTGCAGTGGTTCCTCGGTGACACCGGTGCTGCCGCCGAGGTGCTGGCGATGTTGCAGCAGCGGATCGTTCGTCGCGGGTTGCGCCATGTCGTCGACGGCCTGGCCGCCGCTCTCCTGGTGCTGGACTGCCGCCTCGAGGATGCGCTGGAGTCGGCGCACCGGGTGGTGGCCGAACCCGACGCACCGCCGGTCGCCGTCGGCTGGGCGGTGTTCGGTGGCGCCATGGCCGCGGCGTTGATGGGCCGCACCGCCGAGGCGGCGCAGCTGCTGGCCCGCGGTCACGACGTCGACGACAAGATCGACGGACTGTCCCGCTTCCTACTGGCGTTCGGCGAGATCCGGGCTCTGACCCTGGCCGGTGACTTCGACGCCGCCCAGGCCCGCTCGGGTGACGTCGTCCGCATCACCTCCAACAGTCAGTACCGCGCTCGCGCGATGGCCAATGTGCTGGCCGGCACCGTCGAACTCGGGCGTGGGCAACTGTGCTCGGCGATCAACCGGCTCGAGGAGACCCTCGCATCGCTGCGCGACGAGACGGCCGCCGCCTGGAGCCTGCCCGCCCGGCTGCTGCTGGCCCAATGTTATTGCGGCCTAGGCAGATACGCCGACGCCGCTCCGCTGATCGAGGAGTTGCGCGGACACGCCGAGCACGGCGGGACGATGTTCCTGGCGCCGGTGCGGATCGCCGAGTCGTGGCTGGCCGCCGCGGAGGGACATCTCAGTGGCGCGATCGCCACCGCCGTGCATGCCGCCGACCTGGCCGCCGAAACCGGGCAGCGGGCCATCGAACTGATGGCATTGCACGCCGCGGCCCGCTTCGGCGACCGATCTTGCCTGCCGAGGCTCGTCGAGGTCGCCAACGCCGTCGACGGGCCGCTGGCGGTCGCCGACGGCGCCCACGCCGCCGGACTGCTCGACGGCGACGGCGCGGCGGTCTTTTCCGCCGCAGCGGAATTCGAACGGATCGGCGCCCACCTGTCGGCCGCCGACGCCGCTGCGCAGGCGGCTGCGCTCTTCGAACGGGCCGGACAGCGGCGGGAGGCCCTGGAAGCCGGCGCCGCGGCCGATCGGCTGGCCAGGGCCTGCGGCGGCCTGCGCACCCCGGCACTGTGCGCCGCCTCCCAGCCGCTGCCGTTGAGCCCGCGGGAACGCGAGATCGCCCACCTGGTAGCCCTCGGCATGACCAACCGCGAGATCGCCGAACGCCTCGTGGTGTCGACCCGCACCGTGGAGAACCATCTCTACCGGATGTTCGTCAAGCTCGACATCACCGACCGCGAGGATCTCGCCGCGCTCATCCGCCGCGGCGGATAGTACCGAATCGACTGCGGCGCAGCAGCTTACGCGTCGGCGGCGACGTGCTCGGTGGGCGCCGTCGTGGATGGCGCCGAGGGCCAAGGCTGCGGCACCGGGCGCGGCCGAACCCGCTGCGGCCACCAGAACCAGCGGCCCAGCAGTGCGGCGATGGACGGCGTCATGAACGACCGGATCACCAGGGTGTCGAACATCAAGCCCAGGCCGATGGTGGTGCCCACCTGAGCCAGGACGCGCAACTCGCTGAACGCCATCGCCGCCATCGTCACGGCGAACACCATGCCCGCCGAGGTGACCACCGAACCGCTTCCGCCCATCGCCCGGATGATGCCGGTATTCAGCCCGGCATGGATCTCCTCCTTGAACCGGGCCACCAGCAACAGGTTGTAGTCCGAGCCCACCGCCAGCAGGATGATGACGGACATCACCAGCACCATCCAATGCAGCGGATGACCCAACAGGTCCTGCCAGATCAGCACCGACAAACCGAACGATGTGCCCAGCGAGAGCAGCACGGTGCCGACGATCACCGCCGCGGCCACCACGCTGCGGGTGATGATCAGCATGATCACGAAAATCAGGCACAGGGCCGAGATCCCGGCGATCAGCAGGTCGTAGTTGGCGCTCTGCTGCATGTCGAGGTAGCTCGCCGAGGTGC
Source organism: uncultured Mycobacterium sp. (assembly GCA_964535335.1). Taxonomy (GTDB): domain Bacteria; phylum Actinomycetota; class Actinomycetes; order Mycobacteriales; family Mycobacteriaceae; genus Mycobacterium. Next base: position 24,324 of record CAZHUU010000018.1, on the reverse strand, counting down.
CGGCCAGGTAGATTTTCGAACCTTCCAGCGGAGTGCCCTTGATGGCCTCGAACGCGGCGTTGCGGATGGTGGGGATGTCCTTGAGGCCTTCCGGCGACATCGGGTCACCCTCGTGGGTGATGATGAACCGCACCGCTTTTCCGTCGGGTGACAGGAACATCTTCATGCCGCGCTTGAAATCCGGGTTGTCGAACGCCTCGGGCGGTAGATAGAACGAGTCGTCGTTGTGGGCGGCGTCGAAGGCCTTGCCCATCGCGCTCTGGTTCTCCTGCATGGCCGCGATCTGGTCGAACTGACCGGACTGGGTGCTCTGCATCGTCAGCTGCAGGGTCCGCATCGACTGCATGGTCGAGATCATCGGCGGCATCAGGGTGCGCATCTGCGCGGTGAGCATGTCGAGCTTCTCCAGATCCGGCAGCAGGGCCTGGAAGTCGTCGGTCATGGTGTCGATCCCGTCGAGGGTGTCGAACACCGACCGGATGGCCCAGCACACCGGGATGTCGAAGCAGTGCGGCTCCCAGTAGAAGTAGTTGCGGATCGGGCGGGCGAAGTCGTCGAAGTCGGAGATGTGGTTGCGCAGGTCCTGGATGTCACTGAGGGTCAGGTGCATCTTGCCGACCATGTCGTGGGTGACCGCGTTGAGCTCACCCATCAGGGTGTACATCTGCTGCATGTTCGCGATGGACGACGCCATGTCGTCGCCCATCTTGAGCATGTCCTTCATCCGGTCCTGCATGTAGGACTGGTTCAGGGTCTGGGTGGTGCCCTGCATCCCGAGGATGAACGGGATGGAGCTGTGCTCGATCGGAGTGCCCAGCGGGCGCGTGATGGTCTGCACCCGCCCGATGCCGGGCTGATGGAACATCTGCTTGGCCACCCGGTCGATCACCAGGAAGTCGGCCGAGTTGCGCAGGTCGTGATCGCTTTGGATCATCAGCAGCTCGGGGCTCAGCCGCGCCGCCGGGAAATGCCGCTCGGCGGCCGCGAAGCCCTCGGCGGCCGGGATGTCCGGCGGCAGGTAGTGCCGGTCGTTGTAGTCGGTGCGGTAACCGGGCAGGGCGAGCAGGCCGACCAGCGACAACGCCGTCGCGGCGATCAGGATCGGTCCGGGCCAGCGCACCACCGCCGCGCCCACCCGGCGCCAGAACCGTTCCCGCATGGCCCGTTTGGGTTCCAGCCGGCCGAAGTGGGTGGCCACCGTCACCACCGCCGGGCCCAAGGTCAACGCAGCCAGCACCACGACGACCATGCCGATGGCCAATGGGATGCCGAGCGAATTGAACATCGGGCTGCGGGTGAAGTGCAGACAGAACATCGCGCCGGCGATGGTCAGCCCCGAGCCGAGGATCACGTGACCGGTGCCGTGATACATCTCGTAGTAGGCGGATTCCTTGTCCTTGCCCTTGCCGCGTCCCTCCTGATAGCGCCCGAACAGGAAGATGACGTAGTCGGTACCTGCCGCGATCGCCAGCATGGTGAGCAGGTTGACCGCGAAGGTGGACAGCCCGATCAGGTGGTAATGGCCCAGGAACGCCACCACACCGCGGGCGGCGGCCAACTCCAGGAACACCATGAACAGCGCCAGCAGCACGGTGACGATGGAGCGGTAGACGAACAGCAGCATCACCGTGATGACGCCGAACGTCAGCAGGGTGATCAGCTGCAGGCTGCGGTCGCCGGCGATGTGGGTGTCGTTGATCAGCGCCGAGGGCCCGGTGACGTAGGCCTGGATTCCGGGCGGGGCGGGAACGCTGGCCACGATCTTCTTGGCGGCCTCCACCGACTCGTTGGCCAGGCCCTCACCCATGTTGCCGGCCAGGTAGACCTGGACGTAGGCCGCCTTGCCGTCGGCGCTCTGCGAACCCGCGGCGGTCAGCGGGTCGCTCCAGAAGTCCTGGACGTGCTCGACGTGCTTGGGGTCGGCGATGAGCTTCTTGACAATCTCGTTGTAGTACTGGTGAGCCGCGTCGCCGAGGGGCTGGTCGCCCTCCAGCACGATCATCACCGAGGTGTTGGACTTGAATTCCTGGAAGGTCCGGCCGATCTGGTTCATCGCGATGGTGGACGGCGCGTCGGCCGCCGCCATCGGCACCGACTGCTCCTGGCCCACCACCTCGATCTGGGGCACCAGGGTGTTCGTGACGACGGTCAGCGCCAGCCAGCCCAGGATGATCGGCACCGACAGCCAGCGGATCCAATGCGCGATATGCGGCCGCTTGCCGTGCTCGTCGATCTGCGGCCGCTCCCCCTTGGACAGGGTGATCATGCGGATTTGACCAGGCAGAAGGTCTGCGCGTTCACACCCGTCGAGGTTTTCTCATCCTTGAGCTCGCCGTTGACGGTGATCCGGCAGCCGATGGTGTCGGTGTCCCCCTGGGCGACGATGTTGGCGCTGGCCGCCGGGGCGGTGGTGGTCAACGTCAACGACCACGGCAACGGGACGTCGCGGGCGATCTGCGGCTGGGCGTCCAGATCCAGGTAGTTGATGGTGGCCACGGCGCCCGGCGGGCCGAAGATCTCGTAGGTCACCGTCTTGGGGTTGAACGGCTTGGTGTCGTTGGCCAGGCCGCTGCCCTGCCGGGTGAGCTCGGTCTTGCCGAACACCCCGTGCAGGCGGAACACGCCGAACGCGGCGATCGCGACGACCACCAGGATCAGCAGCGGCAGCCAGGCCCGGCGCAGCCCGCGCATCGCCCAGCCGCGACGCGGCTTGCGGCGGGGTTTGCCCTGGGGTGCGGTGGGCTGCGCCGCTGTCTCACCGGCGGCCGCGGAACCGGCTTCCACCTCGGTGGACGCGGTCTGCGCGGGATAGGTCTCGCTGTGGAGACTCACGAGCGACCCCCCTCTGTCTCGTGCAGTTCAGCGTCCAGATCCCCGACTGCTATTAGCACCGCTACATAGTAGAACTAACGGAGTTTTCATCCTAGCCCCTGTGACACGCGTCATGGGTTGGTCAGGGTCATCTCCGGACCGTCGCGCCACCGCCCGACCACACCATCTGAACCGGGGACCTGCGCGGAGGTCAGACCCGCTGAAGTTCGAAGAGTGGGATGACGCGGTCGGTCTTGGTCTGGTAATCGCCGAAGGTCGGGGCGAGTTCGACGATCTTCGGATAGGTCGCGTCGCGCTCGTCGGCAGGCAACTCGCGGGCGACCACGTCGTAGGCGTCGGTGCCCACCTCGATGTGCGCACGGGGGTTGGCGCGCAGGTTGTGCACCCACGCCGGGTTGGTGTCCGCGCCGGCCTTGGACCCGACGATGATCATCTTGTCGTCGATGGTCAGATAGGCCAGCGGACTGAGCCGTGGCTCGCCCGACTTGGCTCCCGTGCTGGTCAGCAGCAGCAGGGTGGCGCCCTCGAAGGGGCCGCCGACGACCCCGCGGTTCGCGCGGAACTCCTCGATGATGGGTTGGTTGAACGCGTCCAGGGCAGCCTTCGAAGTGTCCATGACTTGTGAAGCTACTCCGGCTTGGCGTCTATTCCTGATTCCTTGCGCTGCTGCGCGGTGATCGGGGCCGGTGCATCGGTCAGCGGGTCCACGCCGCCACCGGACTTCGGGAAGGCGATCACCTCGCGGATCGAGTCGGCGCCGAACAGCAGCGCGGTGATCCGGTCCCAGCCGAACGCGATACCGCCGTGCGGCGGCGCACCAAAGGTGAAGGCGTCCAACAGGAATCCGAACTTCTCCTGCGCCTCGGTGTGGTCGATCCCCATCACCGCGAACACCTTCTCCTGGATGTCGCGGCGATGGATACGGACCGAGCCGCCACCGATCTCGTGGCCGTTGCAGACGATGTCGTAGGCGTCGGCGAGCACCGCGCCCGGGTCGCTGTCGACCGAACCCTGGTACTCGGGTTTGGGTGCGGTGAACGCGTGGTGCACCGCCGTCCACGCCCCCGACCCGACCGCCACGTCACCGGCGGCCGTCGCGTCGCCGGCCGGCTCGAACAACGGCGGGTCGACGATCCAGGTGAACGCCCAGGCCGTCGGATCGATCATGTCGAGGCGTTTGGCGATCTCGCCGCGCGCCGCGCCCAGCAGCGCCCGCGACGTCTTCACCGGCCCGGCCGCGAAGAACACGCAGTCCCCCGGCTTCGCCCCGACGTGGGCGGCCAGGCCGTCCCGTTCGGCGTCGGAGAGGTTCTTGGCGACCGGCCCGGTCAGTTCACCGTCGTCGCCGACCAACACGTAGGCCAGCCCCTTGGCGCCGCGCTGCTTGGCCCACTCCTGCCAGCCGTCCAGCGTGCGCCGCGGCTGCGAGGCGCCGCCCGGCATCACCACCGCCCCGACGTACGGGGCCTGGAACACCCGGAACGGGGTGTCGGAGAAGTAGTCGGTGCACTCGACGAGTTCGAGGCCGAAGCGCAGATCCGGCTTGTCCGAACCGAACCGGCGCATCGCGTCGGCATAGGTCATCCGCGGGATCGGGCGCGGCAGGTCGTAACCGATCAGCACCCACAGCGCGGCCAGGATCTCCTCGGCGACGGCGATGACATCGTCGGCGCCGACGAAGCTCATCTCCACGTCGAGCTGGGTGAACTCCGGCTGGCGGTCGGCGCGGAAGTCCTCGTCGCGGTAGCACCGCGCGATCTGGTAGTACCGCTCCATGCCCGCGACCATCAGCAGCTGCTTGAACAGCTGCGGGCTCTGCGGCAGCGCGTAGAACGAGCCGGGCTGCAGCCGCGCCGGAACCAGGAAGTCGCGCGCCCCCTCCGGGGTGGAGCGGGTCAGCGTCGGTGTCTCGATCTCGACGAAGTCGTGGGCGGCCAGCACCGAACGGGCCGCGGCGTTGACCCGCGAGCGCAGCCGGATGGCGTCGCCGGGCCCGCCGTCGCGGCGCATGTCCAGGTAGCGGTACTTGAGCCGGGCTTCCTCGCCGGCGGTTTCGTCGAGCTGGAAGGGCAGCGGCGCGCTCTCCCCCAGCACGGTCAGCGCGGTGGCGTTGACCTCGATCTCACCGGTCGGGATCTCCGCGTTCGCGTTGCCCTCCGGGCGCACCTCCACGACACCCTCGACGGCAACGCAGAACTCCGCCCGCAGCCGGTGCGCCTGCGCCAGCACGTCCGCCTCCCGGAACACCACCTGGGAAACGCCGGAGGCGTCCCGCAGGTCGATGAAGATCACGCCGCCGTGGTCCCGGCGCCGCGCCACCCAGCCGGCCAGGGTCACCGTCCGCCCGGCGTCGGTGGCCCGCAACGAACCGGCGGCATGACTGCGCAGCACTGAGTACTCCCTGGGAATCGGAAAGGTGCGAGCCGCCAGTCTATGAGGTGCTCCGCCGCCGACGGCCGACGCCTCGGGGTACGGTCGGCGCGGAGGTGGCCCGATGACCACGATGTATCCCTGCGAGCGTGTCGATCAGAGCTTCATCGACTGCGCGCCGTTCCGGTTTTCCAACAGCGTCGACCTGGCGATCACCCCGGAGCAACTCTTCGAGGTGCTGGCCGACGCCGAGTCCTGGCCGAAGTGGGCCAAGGTGATCACCAGGGTCACCTGGACCAGTCCCCCGCCCTACGGCGTCGGCACCACCCGAACCGTCGACATGCTCGGCGGCCTGATCGGCGACGAGGAGTTCTTGGCCTGGGAGCCCTACACCTACGTGTCGTTCCGGTTCAACGCGTGTTCGAACAAGGCGGTGGCGGCCTTCGCCGAGGAGTACCGGGTGGTCCCCACCCCGGCCGGTTGCCGGCTGACCTGGACGGTGGCACAGAGCCCGGCCGGCCCGGCCCGCCTCGGCCTGGTGCTCGGGCGCCCGCTGATGAACCTGTCGTTCAAGTGGTTCCTGGCCAACCTGCGCCGCTACACCGACCGGCGCTACGGCCGAACGGGCTGACCCCGGCCCTAGTGGAGGCCCGCCCACGCGGATCGGCGCAGTGCGTCGGGGTCGTCGACACAGACGTCCCGTGCCGAGCGGATCACCCGGGTGCAGCGCCGCGTGGTGTCATAGCGCGGCCAGTCCTGCAGCGGCAGCCCGGTGCCGAACCGCAACCAGGTGCGCTGCATCCGGCGGCCCACCCCCGGCTTCACCCGGCGGCCCAACGGATGGAGCTTGCGCCCGGGGTAGGAGCCGTAGCTGTGCTGGATGTGCACGATCTCGCTGCCATGGGTGGCGCCGAGCCCGAGCAGGCGCAGGCTCCACGTCGCATGGTCGAACCGGTACACATGCGTGGTCGCGTGCCCGCTGTAGGCGTCGGCGAACGCCCAGGTCGGTGCGCCGAACATGGCGTCGGCCCCGATGGCGAGCAGCGCCCGCCGGCGGGGATAGTCCGGATAGGCGGCCAGCACCCGGTCGCGGGCCTCCGGGGCGATGCGGGCGAAGTAGCCGTCGATGCTCGCCGTCGTCGTCGGCAGCATCGGCGGCTTGGACCAGGCGAACATCGATGCCTCGTGGCTGTTGGTGCCCACGATCAGCGGCACGGCATTGAGCGCGCCGGCGCGGGCGGCCTCGATCGGGTGCTGCGGCAGCAGCTCCACGCCGTGGGTCAGCCCGTACGCCAGGGTGGGCGAGGTGGCGGCGCTGCGCCGTTGCAGCTCGCCGGCGGCGCGCCGCAGCGCCCGCTGCGGCAGCCCGGGGAGCTCGGCGGGGTCGGCGCCGAGCAGATCGACGAACTCGTGCGCCCGCCGGGCCCGGGTCTCCCGGTCGGCGATCAGCGGCAGCGCCGGGCTCTGCGCGATCGCCCGGGCGAACAGTCCGGTGGCCGCGGGGCTGGCCAGCAGCGCCAGCACCGACGTGGCCCCGGCGGACTCCCCGAAGATGGTGACCCGGTGCGGGTCACCGCCGAACGCGGCGATGTTGTCGGCAACCCAGCGCAGGGCCGCGATCTGGTCGCGCAGGGCGAGGTTGTCGTCGAATCCGGCGCCCAGCGCACCGAGCTCCAAGCCGCCGAAGACGCCGAGGCGGTAGGTCACGTTGACGACGACGACGTTGCCGTTGGCGGCCAGCCGCGAGCCGTTGTACAGCTGCAGCTGGCCGGCGCCGTAGACGAAGGCGCCACCCGGGATCCACACCATCACCGGCAGTGCGGTGCCCGCCACGCGCGGCGGCGACCACACGGTCACGGTCAGGCACGCCTCGTCGCGGATCTTGGGATCGTCGCGGCCGCCGCCGACGAACGAGCGGCCCTGCGGCGGCACCGGCCCGTGTTCGACGGCGTCGCGGACCCCCGACCACGGCGTCAGCGGCGCCGGGGCGCGGAATCTGCGCTCGCCCACCGGCTGCTCGGCGTACGGGATGCCGCGCCAGACGCCGACCCCGCCCTCGTGGGTGCCGCGCAGGGCACCCTGGGTGGTGTGCACGACGGTCGACGGTTCGACGACGACGGACACGTCTGAATCGTAGTGTGGCAAGCTGAACTGCGCCGGTACCAGCGGCGAAGGAACTTCAAGGAGCGGCGATGACCTTCAGCGAAGGCATGCAGATCGACACCAGCACGACCAGCACGGGCGGCGGTGGTGTCGGGCGCGGGATCGCCATCGGCGGTGGCGTCGGCGGCCTGGTGATCGTCATGCTCGCGCTGTTCCTCGGCGTCGACCCGGGCCAGGTGATCAGCCAGCAGCCGATCCAGGCCCAGACCCAGTCCGGCCCGGGGGTGGACCTGTCGAAGTGCAAGACCGGCGCCGACGCCAACAAGTACGTCGACTGCCGGGTGGTGGCCACCGGCAACTCGGTGGACGGCGTGTGGGAGCAGCTGCTGCGCGGCTACACCAGGCCGAAGATGATGTTGTTCAAGGGTTCGGTGCAGACCGGCTGCGGTCCGGCCACCAGCGACGTCGGCCCGTTCTACTGCCCGGTCGACAAGACCGCGTACTTCGACACCGACTTCTTCGCGGTGCTGAAGAACCAGTTCGGTTCCAGCGGCGGACCGCTGGCCCAGGAGTACGTGGTCGCTCACGAGTACGGCCACCATGTGCAGAACCTGCTCGGCGTGCTGGGCCGGGCGCAGCAGGGCGCGCAGGGCGCGACCGGTAACGGGGTGCGCACCGAGCTGCAGGCCGACTGCTACGCGGGCGTGTGGGCGCACTACGCCGCGATCACCAAGCAGCCCGGCACCAATGTGACGTATCTGGAGCCGTTGAGCGACAAGGACATCGCCGACGCGCTGTCGGCGGCGGCCTCGGTGGGCGACGACCGTATCCAGAAGCAGGCGACCGGCCGGATCAACCCCGAACAGTGGACGCACGGCTCATCGACCGAACGCCAGAAGTGGTTCACCATCGGCTACCAGAGCGGTGATCCCAAGCAGTGCGACACCTTCAGCGCGCGCAATCTCGGCTAGGCCGAGGGTAATTCGGCGAAGACCTCGGCCCGCTCGGCGTCGAAGCTGAGGTAGCCCTTGATCGGCAGCGCCTCGGGCAGCGGGTCCGCGTAGCTCCACGCCACGTCGGCGACCGAAGTCTCGCCGATCGCGGCCGCCCAGTAGGTGGCCAAACCCTTGTAGTTGCAGTAGGTCTCGGTCTCAGTGGTGCGCAACAGATCCATCCGCACCAGATGCGGGGCGACATAGAGCCGCGGCGCCAGCGCCGTCTCGAAGACGATCACGGTGTCGGCGGTGTCGACCAGTGCCACGCCGGCGACCGTGACCCGCAGCCGGCGCCGGGTCGGCCGGCAGTCCACCCGGTGATACGGGTTGGGCGGGTAGTGCACGAGTTCGCGACCCTCCTCCACCCAGGTGTCGACCGCGTTCCAGGGCACGCGCAGGTAGCCCGGCGCGGCCGGCTCGGGAGTGGTTGGCAGGCCGTCGATGTCGGCCGCGAGAAAAGCCGAGGCGGGAAATGCGTAGCCCAGCGGTTCGCCGGCGCGGTGGACCAGCACCGCCTGCTCGGTGTCGATCACCGCGCGGCCGCCCCGGAAGGCCTGCACCCGGCGCGGATGCGGCTCGACGTACACCAGTTCCCCGGACACCGGCGGGGAGAACCAGCCGGCCCGGTCCGGGCCGAGCGGACCGCACCCGGCGATCAGGCTCATCGGCGCTACAGCCTGGCCTCGACGGCGATCGCGGTGTCGGCGGTCCGCATCGGACGGATCATCGCGTCCTGCGCGAACGAGGCGATCAACTCACCCTCCTCGGTGTGCACCGCGCCGCGGATATAGGACATGCCCGCCCCGACCTGGGTGCTCTCGTGGGTGTAGAGCAGCCAGCCACTCCAGCGCACCGGTTCGTGAAAGCTCACGGTCACCGTCATCGGCGCCGTCGAGACGGTGATGTGCGACAGCGCGGTGCCGATACCTTCGTGCGGGCGCATGCTCGTCGAGATCCCCAGGTGCCCGGTGAAATACGCGATCAGCGCCTTGGCGAGGTCGTCGCGCGCCGGGATGGGCTCGTAGTGCAGCCAGGCGTAGACCTCGGGCGGGCCGACCTCGTCGGGGCTGTTGATGTCGACGACGTCGACGATCCTGACTTGCCTTCCCGCCATGGGCATTTCGCAGACATTGGCGTCGCCGGGACCGGCAACCTCCGGCTTGGGCAGGTGATGGCGAATGACGTCGGGGGTCGGGACGTCGGTGAACACCGTGAAGGTCATGCACCGCTTGTAGTTCTGGCTGGCGGTGATGATCGCGGTGGCGGTGCTGCGGCCCTCGGACACCACGTCGACGTCGAGGACGATGGGCGGGCCCACCAGCACGGCGCGGGTGAACACCGCATGCACCGAGCGCACCGACTTGTCTCCGAAGCGCTTGGCCGCCGCGACGATGGCCTGGGCCAGCACCTGCGTCCCCTCGACGACCTGGCGCTCGTCGTCGCCGGCGCCGTGGCCGGACTTGCCGACGAAGCGATCCGGGCCGTCGGGCTGCACCTCGAAGAGGTCGAGCAGGAGACCCAGGGTCCAGTTCGTCTGCTGCGGTTCGGCGGTCATCGGTCCCTCACCTCGTCGTGTCGGTCCGCGCGACATCCCGGTGCGGGTTCCGCGGAAACGGTAACGTCATTCTCGCACTGTAGCCGGACCGATAGGGTGGACCCATGGCCAACGCCGCCGGACAGTCACCGGACGCCGTCCGCGCGGATCCGGAGTCGCGGGTGGACCGGTTCATGCGCTCGGCGCTGTCGATCCTGGCCGAGACCGGACGCACCGACTTCACCGTGCTCGAGGTCGTCGAGCGATCCAAGACCTCGTTGCGCTCGTTCTATCAGCACTTCACCACCAAGGACGAACTGCTGCTGGCGCTGATCGACACGATCATGTCCGAGTCGACCGAACACTGGCGCGAGGCCACCGAGGAGTTGCCGGCGCTCGCGGCGATGCGGCTGCTGCTCGACCGGATCTGCACACCGGCCGAGACCACCAAGCAGGACAGCATCAACCGCGGGCTGACGTTCTACAACGACCACCTCGCCGAGACGCTGCCGCAGGAGTACGCCCGGGTGCTCTCGCCGCTGCACCGGTTGATCCAGGACATCCTCGAGCGCGGGGTCGCCGAAGGCGCCTTCCGGGCCGACCTCGAGATCGAGACCACCGCCGCGCTGATCATGCAGGCGGTGCTCGGCGCCATGCGGCTGCGCAGCCTGGGCGCCGAACTCAACGGCATCCCGATCGAGGCCGATCACATATACGACTTCTGCGTGCGCGGGCTGCTGCCCGGATCCGCGAAGTAAATCGTTCGCGCAGGTAGAAGCGGCCGTGAGGCAACCCGAAAACCGTGGGTGTTTCCGCTGCTAATCGCGTGGTAACGTCGTTACCGCAATCGCAAAACAAGACTCTCCAGGAGACGGCATGCCTTCGCGCGAGCTTCCCTATCCGGTGTTCGACGCCGACAACCACTTCTACGAGCCCAAGGAAGCGCTGACCCAGTTCGTGCCCGACCACCGCAAGGGGGTCGTCGACTACATCGACATCAACGGGCGCACCAAGATCGTGGTGCGCAAGCGCATCACCGACTACATCCCGAACCCGACGTTCGAGGTGGTCGCCCGGCCCGGCGCCCAGGAGGAGTACTTCCGCTCCGGCGCCCACGGCAAGTCCTACCGCGAGGTCATGGGCAAGCCGATCAAGTCCATCCCCGCGTTCCGCGATCCCGAGGCGCGCCTCGAGGTGATGGACGGGCTGGCGCTGGACTACACGATCATGTTCCCGACGCTGGCCAGCCTGGTCGAGGAGCGGATGAAGGACGACCCCGAGCTGATCCTCGACATGATCCACGCGCTGAACCAGTGGATGTACGAGACGTGGCGGTTCGACTACGAGGGCCGGATCTTCTCCACACCGGTGATCAACCTGAGCATCGTCGACCGCGCGCTCGAGGAGCTGGAGTGGTGCCTGGAGCGCGGCGCCAAGACCGTGCTGGTCCGGCCCGCCCCGGTGCCCGGCTTCCGGGGCACCCGCTCGATGGGCCTGCCGGAGTTCGACCCGTTCTGGCAGGCCTGCGTCAAGGCAGGCATCCCGGTGTGCATGCACGCCTCCGACAGCGGCTACGCCCAGTACCTCGACGACTGGGAGCCCGCCGACGAGTACCTGCCGTTCAAGCCGACCGCGTTCCGGATGGTCGCGATGGGCAAGCGGCCCATCGAGGACACCATGGCCGCGATGGTGTGTCACGGTGCGCTGCACCGTAATCCGGATCTGCGGGTGCTCTCGGTGGAGAACGGCGCGTCCTGGGTGCCCTACCTGCTGCATCAGTTCGCCGACGTCTACGCCAAGTTGCCGACCGAGTTCGCGGCCGATCCGGTCGAGGACTTCAAGCGCGGCGTGTACGTGGCGCCGTTCTGGGAGGACGACTTCAAGCGGATGGCCGACCTGATCGGCGTCGACCGGGTGATCTTCGGGTCGGACTGGCCGCATCCGGAGGGCCTGGCCAACCCGGTCAACCTCGTCGACGACCTGGCGGCCCACGGCCTGGACGAAGAGGGCCAGCGAAAGGTGATGGGCGGCAACCTCGTCGATCTGTTCAAGGTGCCCGACGAGATCGTCCACAAGCCCGGCGTGCCGGCACTGGTCATCGCTTGACCGAATCCGACGATCATGGACGTGCGTGCCGGGCCACCGGTGCGCACGTCCGTTGTTTAACGAAAGCGAGGACGGCACCATGACCGCGGCGGCCTCCCCCGAAGTACAGCTCTTCGCCTCGACCACGCAGTCGTTCCTGGACAAGGAGGTCCCCCTGGGCCGGGTGCGCGAACTGCACCGGGACGGCATCGCCTTCGACCGCGGCTGGTGGGAACGCGCAACGGAATTGGGCTGGGCCAGCCTCCTGGTGCCGGATGACCTCGGTGGTGGCAGCGTGTCCGGCGACGGCGTGGCCGACCTCGCCCTGGTGGCCGAGCAGGCCGGCAAGACGGTGGCACCCGGACCGCTGCATCCCGTCAGTGCGGTGCTCGCCGGGCTGGCCGACGCCGATGACGCCGCCCGGCACGCCGACGTCATCGAGTCGCTGATCTCCGGCGCGGCCATCGCGTCCTGGGCTGTCTACGAGCCCGGTGAACAGTGGAATCCCTTGCAACCGACGGTGACCGCGACGGCCACGGCGGACGGGTTCCGCATCGACGGCGTCAAGGACCGCGTCGAGGCGGGCGCCGACAGCGACCTGCTTCTGGTGGTGGCGCACACCGACGTCGGTCCCCGGCAGTTCCTGGTGCGCACCGACGCGCCCGGGGTTCGGGTAGAGACCCAGCGCTGCATCGACCTGGTGAAGACCTACGCCACGGTCAGCTTCGACGGGGTCGAGGTCGACGCGTCCGCGGCGGTGAGTTCGGCCGAGCAGACCCCGGCGCTCATCACGCGGCAGGGCCAGATCGCCCTGCTGCTGCAGTGTGCCGAGACGGTCGGCATCCTGTCCACCGTCTTCGACCTGACCGTGCAGTGGGGCTTCGACCGGCACTCCTTCGGCCGTCCGCTGGTCTCCTATCAGGCCCTCAAGCACATCTACGCCGACCTCAAGATCCACCTCGAGGCCTGCCGGGCGACCACCAAGGCGGCGGTCGTGAAGGTGGCCGAGCGGGCCGCCGACGCCGACCTCGCCGTGAGCGTCGCGAAATCCTATGTGGCCGAACATGCCCCGGGGATGGTGCAGCAGTGTGTGCAGCTGCACGGCGGCATCGGGGTGACGTGGGAACACGACCTGCACCTGTACCTGCGCCGGGTCACCCTGTACCGCTCGATGTTCGGTACGCCGGAGGAGCACAACCTTCGCGTCTACCGGATGACCAAGGAGTTGGAGTCCGCCTCATGACCGAGACCAGCACCAGAGGCCTGCAGACCGAGTCGGTCGATGAGTTCGCCGCCAGGGCGCGCAAGTGGCTCTCCGAGAACATGCCGTCGATCGACCCGGACAACCCTCCCGACGCCGACCGCGGCGAGGAGGGCCCGTGGCTACGCGCCCGCGAACTGCAGCGCAAACTCTGGGACGGCGGCTTCGCCGGGATCTGCTTCCCACGCGAGTACGGCGGTCTCGGCCTGCCCCTCGCCTACCAGCGAGCCTTCGACATCGAGTCGCGCTGCTACGAGATGCCGATCATCCTCAACACGCCAACCTTCACCATCTGTGCGGCAACGATTCTCGACATGGGCAGCGAGGAACAGAAGCGCAGGCACATCACCGGCGTGTTGCGCGGTGACGAGGTGCTGGTGCAACTGCTCTCCGAGCCGAACGGCGGCTCCGATCTCGCCGGTGTCATCACCCGCGCCGAACGCCGGGGCGACACCTGGGTCATCAACGGTGCGAAGACGTGGAGCACAAGCGCTTTCGCGGCCGACTACGGGACGCTGCTGGCCCGCACCAACTGGGAGGTACCCAAGCACGAGGGTCTGACGATGTTCCTGGTGCCGTTGAAATCACCAGGAATCACGTTGCGGCGCATCAAGCAGGTCAACGGTTCCGTCGAATTCTGCGAGGAGTTCTTCGACGGCCTGGAAGTCGGCGACGACAGTGTGGTCGGCCAGGTCAACGACGGCTGGACGGTGGCGTCCCGTCAGCTTTACCACGAGCGGCGCGCGGTGGGCGGTGGCTCGGAGTTCGCCAGCGGCATCGGCGCCGAGGGCAAGACCGACAAGCCGACCGACTACGTCGCGCTGCTGGAGCAGGTCGGCCAGCCGGACAATGAGCGGCTGCAGGAACTGGCCGGCCGCGCCCTGGTACACCGTGCCGTCCAACTCCAGCTCATCGACCACGTCTACCACGGGGTCAACGACGGCTCGCTGCCCCCGGCGGCGGGTTCGATCATCCGGATCTCGCACGCCGAGAACCTCAACCTCGAACTCGACACCACGCTGGCGATCACCGGGACCGCGGGCGTGGTCGACGAGGGCGACGGGCTGTTCGCCCTGGGCGAGCGTTATCTGTCCCGGCAGACCGCCTCGCTGGGCGGTGGCACCACCGAGGTGGGCCGCAACGTCATCGGCGAGCGGGTGCTGGGCTTCCCTCGCGAGTACGCCGCCGACAAGGGCGTGCCGTTCAACCAGGTCAAGCGGGGCCGAAGCTAGACCACACAACAAGCCAGTGTGGAAGGACCATTGCCGCGATAGCGGCTGGCGATGAAGTACGGTGTTACGGCTACGCGAGTCGTGCGGGCGGAATCGGGAGGGCCGGGAAAGTGAAGCTCGGGGAAGTGTTCGACCCGCGGAATAATGCACTCAATGCAATGCGACTTGCATTGGCAACCGAGGTCATCGTCTTTCACAGTTTCCCCGCCACCGGCAACGTCATCTCGCCCAAACCGCTTCTGCAACTGCTCTTCGCGGTCGGGGTAGACGGGTTCTTCGCTCTTTCAGGATTCCTCATCACCGCGAGTTGGCTTCGCGACCCTCACCTCCGCGACTACCTCATCGCCCGCGCCCTGCGCATTCTGCCAGCCTTCTACGTTGTGCTGGCGGTGACTGCGTTTGTGTTCGCGCCCCTCAGCCTCGCCATCCAGGGTGGCTCACCGCTGAAGTTGTTGACGTCCGGCGCGCCCTTCCAATACATCCTCATGAACAGCGCGCTCATCGAACTCAAGATGGATGTCGGAGGCACGCCTGCTGGTATACCGATGGCGGGCGTCTGGAACGGTTCCCTCTGGTCCCTGGTGTGGGAGGCATTGTGCTATCTCATCGTGGCCGTCATCGGCGTGGTGGGGCTCGCCAAATACCGCTGGGTTTCACCCGTGATATTGGCGCTCGGAGTGGCGGGCGCGATCGTGCTCCCGCCGCTGACATTCCCTGGGGTGTGGACAATTCCGCAGCTGATCGTGCGGACTGCCATCACGTTCTCCGCCGGGGCGGTCATGTATCAGTGGCGTGACGTCATCCCCGCTCGGTGGTCACTCGTCGCCGTCAGCGTGGCGATTGTCATCGCGGCCGCGTGGCTCCCCGATTACCGGGTGGTCGGCGCACTACCGCTGGCCTACGCCGTCATCGTCTCGGGTGCTCTGATCAAGGACAAGCGATTCAATCTGCGTACTGACTTGTCCTACGGCATGTACATCTACGCATTTCCCATGCAGCAACTGCTAGCGGTCGCGGGCTTGGTCACTTTGACCCCGCTCTTGTTCTTCGGCGTTTCCACGCTGGCGACCTTGCCGCTGGCCGCGGCGAGTTGGTTCCTGGTGGAAAAGCGCGCCTTGGCCCTCAAACATCGTTTCAGGCGGCATGAAGCAGGTCCCCCACCGCAGCAGTCCCCAACGGGACCCGCGGTCGCGGAATAACATTGGCGCAGCCGCCGCGGTCCATCCCATGATCCTCGGGTGGCTCACGGATCTCGTCACGTGATGACCGGTGTTGTCGTTCCAGAGCTACCGGTTGTGAACCGCCGCAGTTAGAAGAGACTCAGCTGATGTTGCGGCGCGGGCCCACTGGGCGCCGGCGCGGCCGAGGTGGACGGTCGGTGGTCCCCGCCGAGGCGATGCCTGGCGATCAGCGGTGCGGCCCGCCGGCGGAGCGCCTCGCGGTAGTCCGCGGGCAGATAGGCGCTGCGGCCGTAGAGCCGGCGGTAGGTGTCGACGAGTTCGGGATGCGATCGCGCCAGCCAGGCCATGAACCAGCCGCGCGTCGAACTGCGCAGGTGCAGTCCGAACACCGTGACGCCGGTGGCCCCGGCCGCAGCAATCTGGCCGAGCAGGGCGTCGAGGTGCTCGACCGCGTCGGTTAGGTGCGGCAGCACCGGCGCGACCATCACGTGGCAGGGCAGGCCGGCATCGCGGACGGCGGTGATCAGGCTCAGCCGCGCCTGCGGGGACGGGGTTCCCGGCTCGACGTCGCGGTGCAGGTCGGGGTCACCGACGGCCAGGGAGATCGCCACCGCCAACGGAACCTGTTGGGCCGCATCGGCGATCAGCGGCAGATCGCGGCGAAGCAACGTGCCCTTGGTGAGGATCGACAGCGGCGTCCCGGACCCGGCCAGCGCGCCGATGATGCCCGGCATGAGTGCGTAGCGGCCCTCGGCCCGCTGGTAGGGGTCGGTGTTGGTACCCAGCGCCACGGTCTCCCGCTGCCAGGACTGTCGGATCAATTCCTTGCGCAGTACGTCGACGACGTTGGTCTTGACCACGATCTGGCTGTCGAAATCCGCGCCCGGGTCGAACTCGAGGTACTCGTGGGTGGGCCGGGCGAAGCAGTACCGGCAGGCGTGCGCGCAGCCGCGATAGCCGTTGACGGTGTACCGGAACGGCAGCATGGCCGCGGCCGGAATCTTGTTCAGCGCGGACTTGCACAACACCTCGTGGAAAGTGACGCCCTCGAACTGCGGGGTGCGCACGGTCCGCACGAACCCGATCCGCTGCAGCCCGGGCAGCGCTCCGTCGTCGACCTGCACCCCTTGGTCCGACCACCGCACGCCATCAATTCGAACTCATGTTCGAAACGCTGTCAAGGCCCGCCTCGAAGCACCCGCGTCCGCACGCCGCCCGGGTTAACCTCCCCCGGTGAACCGGCAGCGGCGCCGCCGCCTCCTCGCCGCCAGCGGCTTCGACGCGGTCGCCGTCTCGATCGGCGGCATGGCGCCGACCCTGGCGATGAACCTCAACCCCCAGGAGCCGGCCCAACACGTCGGCCGGGCGGTGCCCCTCGTCTTCGCGCTCTGCACCGTGCTGATGCTGCTCGTCGCCTGGTGTTTCGCGCATCTGGCACGACGGCACCCCAGTAGCGGCTCGGCCTACACCTTCGTCGGTGCGACCCTCGGCTCGCGGGCCGGGCTGATCACCGGCTGGATCACCATGGGTGCGTACCTCTCGTTCGTCACCCTGTCGATCGCCGGCTTCGGGCTCTTCGGCACCAACATCCTGGCAAGGTTCCCCGACCTGCCTCAGTTGCCGCCCGACATCCTGTCACTGATCGGTGCGGCGATCATCGGACTGCTGTGCGTCACCTCGCTGCGCTCCACGGGTCGCTCGCTGATGGGACTCGAAGGCATCTCGATTCTCGCCATGCTGGTGTTGTCGGGAATCGTGCTCAGCCGGGTGTTCCGCGACCACGGTCCGATCGGCGATCCGCGCATCGCCATGGTCTTCGTGCCCCCCGCCGATGTCGGGTTCCTTGCCATCGCCCTGGCGCTCGGCTTCGGTTTCCTCACCTACTCCGGTTTCGAGGAGTCCGCCACCCTCGGCGAGGAAGTCGCCACGGCCTCGCGCACCATCCCCCGGGTCCTGATCTTCACCGTGCTGACCGTGGGCATCACCTGCACGGTGATCAGTGCGGCGGAAGTCCTCGGTTTCGGGGTCACCGCGGCCGACGTGGCCCGGTTCACCGCTTCGACCTCGTTGCTCGGCGACCTGGCGACCACCTATCTGGGGAGTGACATCGGCGACGTCTTCGACATCTTCGCGATGCTCTCCGCACTCGGCGCCGCCCTGGCCTCCACCGCGGCCGCCTCGCGGATCATGTTCGCCCTCCTCCGTGATGTCGCACCGACCAGTCCGCTCGGACGCATCGAGACCGACAGCGGGACACCGCGAAACGCGGCCGTACTGATCGTGGTCTCCGGCGTGCTCGGCTACGAACTGATGCGCCACGCGCTGGGCGCCTCGGCGTCCGACGCCTTTTTCTGGGGTTCCACGCTGGCCGCCCTCGGCATTCTGCTGGTCTATCTGCTGGTCACCATCGGCGCGGCGACATCGGTCGTGCGGACCGCCTCCGGCGGCGGCCGCGCCACACTGATGATCCCGGTCCTCGCCGCCGCCGCGATCACATACACGTTGTGGGTCAACGTCTTTCCACTCAAGTCGGGCGCCTACGCGGTGCTCCCCTGGGTCGTGGTCGGCTGGATTGCCATTCCGGCCATCGCCATGATCGCGCTGCCGAACATCACCCGCGACATCGCGGCCGGGCTGGCGCAGAACGCGGATCAACAAGACCCGGGCTGAACCGCACCCATGACGAGGCGGCTATCCGCCGATCTCCCCCGCTATCCCCCGCTCGAGGGCGGCCCGGGTACCGTCGGGCAGCACCACGAGCCCGTCGAGTTCGGTGCGGGCCAACGCGTAGGCGCGCTCCCGCTCCTGCGGGGTGGCGGCGGCGTCAGCAGCCACCCGCAGCAGACTCTGCGCCCGCGCCAGCCGCTGCTGGCCCTCGCGGGAGAAGTCACTGCGGCGCCGTCGCACCGCCTCCGTCTCGGCGGCGTTGAACGCCGTCACATAGGCCTCGACCGCATCCAGGTACTGCCGGGCCGCGTCGGGGTCGTCCAGCAGATCCTCGGCCTTGCCCGGCCGGAGCAGATCGGCCCGCAGCTTGGCCCGGTGGAAGGCCACGGTCAGCGGGTCACGCATATCGGTCATCACCGGAAAGTCGAGCAGTTTGGCGGCGTCGAGTTCGTAGGACAGCCAACGCGTATCGGTTCGGCGGTGCTCGTCGAGGACACGGGTGATCGTGCGCCACTGCGCCGCTTGGTTTTTCGCCGACGGAATCCGGGGCTGGGCCGGGCCGGGTTCGGTGGGCGGCAGCTCGCCGTTCCGCTCGGCGGAGCGTTTGCTCGCGGCCGAGATTCCCTTGACAGCGGCGAAGATGACGCCGACGAGCGGCACCAGGACGAGCAGCAGCTCGACCAGCCGGCAGATCAGGCCCACCAGGCCAGGATGCCACCACCGGAGTTGGCATGATGCGCATCATATAAATAGTATGATGCACATCATGCGAAATGCCCCGGGCACCACCCGCCGTCGCGGCAAACAACAATCGCTGACCCGCATCCTGGACGCCGCCGCCCGCCGGCTGCGGGAGGAGGGTCTCGACGGGGCGGCGATCGCCCCCGTCATGCGCGACGCGGGCCTGACCCACGGCGCGTTCTACGCCCATTTCGACAACAAGCAGGAGCTGGCCGACGCCGCGTTCGCGCACGCGATCACAACCGGCCGCTCGCACTGGATCAAGCCGGGGCCCAGGGAGGCGTGGAATGATCGGCTCAAGCGGTTGGCCAAGCGCTACCTCACCGCGGCCCATCGCGACGATCTCGGCACCGCCTGCGGATTCGCGGCCTTGAGCTCCGAGACCGCCCGCGCGCCGCAGGGGTTCCGCGCCACCTATCAGCGTGAGCTGATGAAGTCGCTGGCCGCGGTCTGCGACGGGGAGGAGTCCGACGAACGGATGGATGACGCCATCGCCCTGGCCATCATCTGCTTCGGCGGCATCGCCCTGGCCCGCGC
Organism: uncultured Mycobacterium sp.; assembly: GCA_964535335.1. Lineage (GTDB taxonomy): Bacteria > Actinomycetota > Actinomycetes > Mycobacteriales > Mycobacteriaceae > Mycobacterium. Next base: position 4,786 of record CAZHUU010000018.1, on the reverse strand, counting down.
GGTGCCCGACGCCGAGTTCTCCGAGCGCGTCCTGCGCATCGCCCGCCAGACCGCGGCGACGTTCGCCGACCACCACGACAGCCACCAGCGCTAGGAGCGACCCATGGTGAGTGCCCACCCCTTCGGGCGCCTGAAGCACATCGACATCCTCGGCACCCCGATGGCCTACATCGACGAGGGCGACGGGGACGCCATCGTCTTCCAGCACGGCAACCCCACCTCGTCGTACCTATGGCGAAACGTCATGCCGCACTTGGCGGGAATGGGTCGGCTCGTCGCGTGCGATCTCGTCGGCATGGGGTCGTCGGGTAAGCTCCCCGACTCCGGGCCCGGCCGCTACCACTTCGCCGAGCAACGTGAACACCTCTTCGCCCTGTGGGAGGCCCTCGACCTCGGCGACAACGTGGTGCTGGTGCTGCACGACTGGGGCTCGGCCCTCGGCTTCGACTGGGCCAATCAGCACCGCGACCGGGTCGCGGGCATCGCGTTCATGGAGGGCATCGTCAAACCGATCACCTGGGATGAGTTCCCCCGCAGTGTGCGGCCGGTCTTCCAGGGCTTCCGCTCCCCCGCCGGCGAGGAAATGATCTTGGACAAGAACATGTTCGTCGAGGCCGTGCTGCCCGGCGCGATCATGCGCACCCTCACCGACGAGGAGATGGACCATTACCGCGCACCGTTCACCCGACCCGGCGAGGACCGACGCCCGACGCTGTCGTGGCCGCGCAGCATCCCCATCGACGGCGAACCGGCCGACGTCGCCGCCGTCGTAGGCGACTACGGGGCGTGGCTGGAAACCAGTTCGGTGCCGAAGCTTTTCGTCAACGCCGAGCCGGGTTCGCTGATGCGCGGAACGATCCGGGACTACGTGCGGACCTTCCCGAATCTGACCGAGGTCACCGTGCCGGGCACGCACTTCATCCAGGAGGACAGCCCGGACGAGATCGGCAGGGCGGTAGCGCAATTCGTCCGGGACGTACGCGGCTGAGCGTCAGCCGGTTCTCACCACTGCTTGAGCTGGCACTGCAGGTTGTACGGCGCGTCCTGCGCGACGGCGACCTGGCCGTCCACAGCGATCTCGCAATGCGGATTGGGGGCGGCCTGGCCGCCGTGCGTGGTGCTGCTCACGGTCAGGATCGCCCAACTCGGGTCGGCAAGGGAGGTCTCGAACACCCACGGCTGATCCGGCCCCACGGTGACGCTCTCCTTCTTCAGGTAGGAGTACGCGTCGGCGTCATAGGCCGCCTTGCTCGGCGGCTGAGTCACCAGATAGTAGAGGTCGAAGTTCGCCGCGCCCCCCGAGGAGAGCGTGTAGCGGACCTGGTGCGGGCCTGCGGGAGCGGCCGGATCGGCGCCGGCCGTGGCAGCGGTGGCCACCACACCCGCGGCCGCCAGCACCAACGCCGCCGAGACCCGTGCTGTCAGTTGTCGCATATCGGCCATATCGACCACGCTACCGAGACCGTTACGCCGCCCCCACGGCCACAGCGCTGACCGGGTCAAACGGCCGACAAACCTCGACGCCGGGCGGTGCGGTGGCAGACTCTGGGTCATGCCGCCGGCGGAGCCGCACGTTCTGCGCGAGGTGGGCGGTCTGGTGATCGCCGAGGACGGTCCGCTGGTGCTGGTGGTGGACCGTGGCAATGGTCCACCCGCGATCCTGGCATTCGTGGCCGCTGTCCTCGCCCTGGTCTTCGGTGGATTCGGACTCGCCGCTCTGACCGCCATCGCAATCGGCCGCGGCGCCGGCCTGCCCGTGCCGGTGTGTGCCACGTTGCTCGGCGTCGGGGTCGCGGCGGGGGCGATCGCCCTGACCACGGTGCGTCACATCCGCCGGACCAGGTCGGTACCGCTCCGCGACTATCGGCCGGTCGCAGTGTTCGACCGGGCGGCGGCGGTCTATCTTGACCGCGATGGCCACGTGCTGGGGCCGCTGGGCGCGGTCACCTTTCAGCGCCGGATGCAACTGGGATCGAGTTCACCCAAACTGGTGGCCCAGACCCCGACCGGGACGTACGTGCTGCTGCGGGGCAACCCGTTCACCGGCGGACTGCGCGACCTCGACGCGGTGCTGACAACCGCCGTCCACGGCGGGCCGCGCTAGGGCATCATGGCGGGATGCATGCGGCGCGCTTGACGTTTGTGGCGGCGCTGGCGGCTGGAATGTTGTTCGCGGCCCCCGGCGGCATGGCCGGCGCATGCGCCTGCGGCGGAATCGTCAGCCACGACCAGGACGCCCGGGTGACCGGCGAACAGGCCCTGGTCGCCACCCATAACGGCACCGAGACCATCGTCATGCGCCTCGACCTGGAGTCGGTCGCCGACAATGCGGCGCTGATCGTTCCCACCCCGGCCCCGGCGACGGCGACCCAGGCCGGGCCGGCGTTGTTCGACGAGCTCGCCCGGCTCAGCGCCCCGCGGGTGCAGCCCGGCCGCCACACCGAGCTGGACGAGGTTGCGGCGGCACCCGGCACCGCACCGGTCGTCGTCGCACAGGTCCAGCTCGGCCCGCTGGAGGCGACCACCCTGACCGGCGGCGATCTCACCGGGGTGCGGCAGTGGCTGGACTCGCACGGCTACAGCCTGCGCCCCGAGGTGAGCGCACAGCTGGATCCCTACCTGCGGCAGGGCTGGTCGTTCGTGGCGATGCGACTGACCGGCGAGAAGCCGCTGAACGGGCAGATCGATCCGGTGACGCTGCAGTTCGCCTCCGATCGGCTGGTGTACCCGATGCGGATGTCCGCGGCCGCCAAGAACCCGCAGCGGGTGGTGATCTACGCCCTGGGCGAGCACCGGCTGCAGCGCACCGACGCCGACGCCGCCCGGCAGAACGTCACTGTCGACTTCGCAGGCTCGATCGCAGGCCGCACGACCGACGAGACGCTGACCGCGCTGAGCGCACACAACCCGTACCTGACCCGGATCACCACGACGATCCCCGACCCGGCCTCGATCACCGACGATTTCACGTTCGGACCGGCCCCCTCCGACGAGCCGTTCCAGCAGGTGATCGGCGCCCCGGGCCAATCGGCGGGCACCCTGGTATGGGTGCCGGTCGCCGCGACGGTCGCGGTCATCGCGGTGCTGGCGGCGGTGGCGGCGTCGGTGATCCTTCGCAGGCAGCGATCGCTGCGCAACGCGGCTCAGCCCGCGTCGAGCAGCCGCTGACCCCCGCCGGAATGGCCCTGGCCGATCGCGAGGCCCAGCCGCCCGAACAGGTCGACCGCCGCCTGGATCGCCTGGTCGGCGTACTCCCCGAAATCGGCACCGACGCCGGAGCTGCGGTAGCGGCTCTCGGCGGCCACCCCGACCAGTCGCGGATCGCACGACGAGAACACGACGGCACCCGAGCCCGGGTGGGCCGCATTCCACCGGTCGGCCAGTGCGGTGATCGTCGGGCGTTCGTCAGCGGGGTAATAGCGCTCGGCGGTGATGCGGATCGTCACCGACTCGCGATCGGGCCCGGCCGGTTCGAAATGGACGTGCAGCCGTCCGTGGTAGGCGTTGACGAGGAAGAAGAACTCGTCCTCGTGATGGCCGCGGAAATACCGCACATGCCGGGTTCGCAGATAGCTCTCGATGAGGTCCGCGCCCATCTCGGTGGTCATGACAGAGAAACGGTTCGCCCATCCTGCCCGGTTCCCGGCGCAGCAAAGCAACAACCAAGAATCGGTTGAGAATTCGCTGAGTTCACCGCCGATGCCGGCGCGCGGCGAGCGAACCGGCTAGGCCAGTCGCCCCAGCACCTCGGCGACCACCGCGCCGACCGCGACGTCGACCTGTTCACCGGTGGCCAGGTCCTTGACACCGACCGTGCCGGCCTCGATGTCACGGTCGCCGGCCACCAGCGCGATGCGGGCACCCGAGCGGTCGGCGGCGCGCATCGCCCCCTTCAAGGCCCGGTCGCCGTAGGCGAGGTCGACCCGCACACCGGCGGTCCGCAGCGCGGCCGCCAGCTTGGCCAGTTCGAGTTTGGCCTGCTCACCCAGCGGCACCGCGAAGACGTCGCAGCGGGTGGTGTTGCCCGCCGTCTTACCCTCGGCGCGCAGCGCCAGCATGGTGCGGTCCACGCCGAGCCCGAACCCGATGCCGGACAAATCCTGGCCGCCGAGTTCGCGCATCAGCCCGTCGTAACGCCCGCCGCCGCCGATGCCGGACTGCGCGCCCAGCCCGTCGTGGACGAACTCGAAGGTGGTCTTGGTGTAGTAGTCCAGGCCGCGCACCATCCGCGGGTTCACCACGTACGGCACCGCCAGGGCGTCCAGGTGCGCAAGCACCGTGTCGAAGTGGGCCTTGGCCACGTCGGAGAGGTGGTCCAGCATCACCGGGGCGTCGGCGGTCAGCTCGCGCATGTGTGGGCGCTTGTCGTCGAGCACCCGCAGCGGGTTGAGCTCGGCGCGTCGGCGGGTGTCCTCGTCGAGCTCGAGGCCGAACAGGAACTCCTGCAGCAGCTCGCGGTACTGCGGCCGGCAGGTGTCATCGCCCAACGAGGTGATCTCCAGCCGGAAGCCGTCGAGCCCGAGGGCGCGGAAGCCGCTGTCGGCGATCGCGATGACCTCCGCGTCCAGCGCCGGGTCGTCGATACCGATCGCCTCGATACCGACCTGCTGCAGTTGCCGGTAGCGGCCCGCCTGCGGGCGCTCATAGCGGAAGAACGGGCCGGCGTAGCAGAGCTTGACCGGCAGCGCACCGCGGTCCAGGCCGTGCTCGATCACCGCGCGCATCACCCCGGCCGTGCCCTCCGGGCGCAGCGTCACCGACCGCTCGCCGCGGTCGGCGAACGTGT